>SVEH01000035.1 GCA_015057455.1 Lachnospiraceae bacterium
GGTGTATTAGGTTCGAATATCTCCATGTGTTAAAACATTCTAACTCTAATACCTTGTACGTGAATCTTAAAGATTCTTTTCTCTTTTAGGAATTTTCAAGGTTGTTTTATTGTTCAATTATCATTGTTCGTGTGTCGCTCAAACCCTTTATTTAAAAGGTTTTTCGCTGTCAACGAGTTATATCTTATCACATAACTTGTTGCTTGTCAACAACTTTTTTCAAAACTTTTTAAAAGTTTTTTGAAGTCCAACGGAGAAGGTGGGATTTGAACCCACGCATCGCTATTAACGATCTACTCCCTTTCCAGGGGAGCCCCTTCAACCACTTGGGTACTTCTCCAAGTGCTGACTGGATGTTAATCCAAACGGAGAAGGTGGGATTCGAACCCACGGCCCCTTTCGGAGTCACCGGTTTTCAAGACCGGCTCCTTAAACCACTCGGACACCTCTCCAAACAGTGCTTTTTTAGTATATCAAATCTAAAAATGTTTGTCAACAGTTTTTTTAACTAACTTTCAACTAATTTTATCATCAACATCTTACCCTAATTCAACCAAGAACGGTTCTCAATGTCCCTTGTTCATCCACCTATAATAACACATCTGCTCTTTTCCTCTCCGGCGATACATTCCTATGTTATTGTCGCGAATAATTTATATCGTCTATTTGTTAGCTTTTCTTAACTCCTCAGCTGACTTTTTTTATTATACTCATTTGTTGTTATAAAATCAACCCTTTTTTTGTAAAAATTGTAAATTTTTTTATTTTTACATATCCACCCTTGTTTTATACATCGTGCAACAATATATCATAGTACTTTTATGCTAATTCTAGATTCTTTTTTGCACTATCTATATCTTCTGGTGTTGTGATTTTTAAATTTGTATATTTACCTTCATATATTTTCACTAGTTCTGTATTGTATAATGACCACACACTTGCATCATCAGTTATATTACATTTCTCATATACAGCATTTTTTATCATATTATTATATGCGTCTTTTATTTTATTATACTCAAATACCTGTGGTGTCTGAGCTTGCCACATTAATTCTCTATTTGGCGAATCAATAATATATCCATCTTTTACTATTTTAATTGTATCTTTTGCTTTTACAGCCATTATGCAAGCATTATTTTCTATAACGCAATCTATCATGTTATTTATATCATCTATCTCTATGCAAGGACGTGCCCCATCATGAATCATAACATAATCTGCTTGTACTATTGCATTTAATCCATTATTTACAGAATTAAATCTTTCATTTCCACCTACAACAATTTGTTTTACCTTTACAAATGAATATTTCTCTACTATCTCATGCTTACAATATTCCATATCATCTTGACCTGTGACAATTACTATATCATCAACTTTACTCATTTCAAATGCTCTTATTGTATAATATAATATTTCTTTGTCGTTTATTTTCAAATACTGCTTCGGTATATTACTATTCATTCTTTTTCCTACACCTGCTGCCAGTATTATAGCTGTTATTCTCTTCATAAAACACCACCACTTCTCTATTATATCTCATTTTACATTTTTTGTTAACAAGTATATCACCTGTTTATAGTTATCATTTCTTATAGTATTAATAAGAAAATTTCTCTATTATTCTTTTTAATAGATATAACATATTATTATTTATAATAACTATATTTATAAACTTTACATCTTTCTTCTAAAAATTCCTTTTGCGAAACAAAAACACTTTACGAATTTCTGAGTATCTTCTATTGAAATTATTATATCTGAAATAGCAATTTTGAATTGTACTTTTCTATAAAACAATAATAAAATATCATTTATATTAAATCTCTATCTCTAACAGATAAATAGTGATTTTCTATAAATGATATTTTCAAACAATATTTATTCAACCAATTAATAAATTTCAATACATCTCTCACTGAATACTCATATATCCAATTGCAAAAAAATGCATCTATTATTAAATACTTATCTTTCACCTATTTTTAAATTAGCAATAGCATTAAGATCCAGTCCATGTCTTGTACCCTTTATATACTCATAATAACCTGCTGCACCAATCATAGCTGCATTGTCTGTACATAAACCTAATGATGGTCTATATAAGGTAATTCCATTCTCCTTGCAGGCCTGTTCCATACCTTCTCTTAAAGCACTATTAGCAGCTACACCTCCAGCAAGAGCTACTTTATCTACTTTATATTCTTTTGCTGCTGCCACTGTTTTGCTTACAATTGCGTCTACTACTGCATTTTGAAATGACGCAACTACATCAGGAACAAAAACTTCTTCTTCCTTCATTTTAGCAACATTCAAATAATTTAACACTGCAGATTTCACACCACTAAAACTAAAATCATATGGCGCACCTTCTATATTGGCTCTAGGGAAATCTATAGCATGTTTATTGCCTTCCTTTGCAAGCTTATCTATCTTTGGTCCACCTGGATAACCTAGTCCTACTGCTCTTGCAACTTTATCAAATGCTTCTCCTGCAGCATCATCTCTAGTTCTTCCTATTATCTCGTATTCACCATAATCATTTACCATAACCATATGTGTATGCCCACCCGACACAACCATAGCTAAATATGGTGGTTCTAGTTCTTTGTTCTCTATATAATTAGCAGAAATATGTCCCTCTATATGATTCACACCTACTAATGGTTTATTTAACGCATAACTAAGAGCTTTTGCATGGGCTACACCAACCAACAAAGCTCCCACTAATCCTGGTCCATATGTTACACAAATTGCATCTATATCCTCCATAGTAACATCAGCTTCTTTAACAGCTTCATCTACAACACCTGTAATGTTCTCTATGTGTTTTCTTGATGCTATTTCTGGTACAACACCACCATACAATTTATGTAAATCAATTTGAGAAGATATCACATTAGACAATACTTCTCTTCCGTTTTTCACAACTGCTGCAGCTGTCTCATCACAGGATGATTCAATTGCAAGAATCAATACTTCTTCATTATTGTTAACATTCTTATCCATTTACTTTTACACTTCCTAATTTATAACCGTACTATCTATTTATCTTTTTTATCTTTCTTCTCATCCGTATTTTGCCAAGATAAAATCTTCCATCTATCATCTTTATCTTTACGAAGTACATATTTTTGAGTGAAGCTCGAATAATGTTCTCCACCCATATATATCTTAGCCTTTATAGATGCCATTTTAGCGTTATTATTTTGCCAATACTTTACAGTATCATTATCATCTACAATAAATTTAACCATAGTTATCTTCTTGCGCTTATACTGTTTAATCTCTGAATATCGACCTTCAACAAATTCACTATATTCATTGACTTTTAGTAATTCTTTGTCAAACAACATTCTTTCTTTATCTATTAACTGATCTATCTGTTTTTCGGTTACTTGTCCATTAAACATACATTGTAAAACATTGCAGTAATACTTAACAACTTCATGAACAGATGCTGGGTATTCTTCATCTAAATTCTTTAAAACCACTTTATCTACTTTAGTTATATTTTCTTTTTGAGCTTCTTCATTGGCTTTTTGTTCATTCTTGTTAGAAATTGTAATATATGCAAATACTACAATAACAGCTATTGCTACTATCATTGTTAATAATCTTGCGTTTTTTCCTCTAAATGCTCCCATGCCATTCCTCCTTGTCTAAGTAGTACTTATAAATGTATTTATTCATCTTTATCAAATTCCAAAACAGTTGTTTTTCTGTCTCTAGGTATCTTGGTATTGGCAAATACCTTTCTTACTTCTTTCTTATATTCCTCTGGATATATAAGCGACGGACTATAATGTGTTAACCATAACTCTGAAACCTCAGCTTCACTAGCAAGAGCTGCAGCCTCATTAAATGTCATATGCTTATTCTCTTTGGCCTTACACAACTTATCTTCTTCGCCATACATGCCCTCGCAAATAAACAAATCTGCGCCCTTTGCATTATCAACAATACTTTGTACAGGTCTAGTATCTGTACAATAAGTTAGTTTAATGCCTTTTCTAGCAGGTCCTAACACCATCTCTGGCTTGTATGTCACACCATTCATCATTACATTCTCGCCCTTTTGAAGCAATGACCAACATTGTATAGGTATATCCTGCGCCTTAGCTTTTTCAACCATAAATCTCCCTGCACGATTTATGTTAACTGTATAACCGTAACAAATCACATTATGATTAACTCTAAAAGCTTTTATTTCGTATCCATTTATTTCAAATGTTTCTTCTTTTTCTTCTAACTCTATATATTCCAATTCAAATGGCAACTCTGGGGCAATTACCCTTAATGAATCTACCACTCTTTTTAATCCCTTAGGACCTATAAGCTTTACAGGTTTCGTTCTCTGCGCATTACCCATTGATAATAACAATCCCGGCAACCCACTTATATGATCTCCATGAAAATGTGTAAAACATATTACATCCAATCCATGAAAACTCCATCCCTTTTCTCTTATGGATATCTGAGTTCCTTCACCACAATCTATTAAAACTGAACTTCCATTATATCTAAGCATCAACGAAGTTAACCATCTATTCGGCAAAGGCATCATTCCACCTGTTCCTAACAAACATACATCTAACAATTCATAACGCCTCACTTTTTTCTTCTATTTCAATGGGTACTTCAAATCCTTCTACCAATCTATCATAACAAGTTTCACATAAATTAAATTTATGCACTTCCATATCTTTCTTAGAAAAATATCCCCATTCTTTTATTATTTCGCAATAATCTTCCTTTAATAAACCTTCTATATACTTTACCTTTTTCCCACACATATTACATATAATTTGATTTTTCTTGCGCATATTATACATCCTTTCTACCAGAACTTTTCTTTCTTATGCATAAACTCACTATTGATATACATTTGCCATAATATACATTAACTAATTTATATCTGATATAATCCACCTTTTACCTCTATCAGTATAAATCTTTATTTCTTTTACACACAAAGTTAGTATAATATACTTTATTCTTCTAATATAGTGGTAATTATAGGTAATACCACATAATTACTGCATTCTCTGTAGGTTTAGAATAAAAATTCTTCCTTAATCCACTATTAGTAAACCCAAGATTCTCATATAGCTTTCTAGCTGCTACATTACCTTCTCTCACTTCTAATGTAAATGATGTAAATCCTTCATCTTTTCCATATTGTATAAGTGTCTGTAGCATCTTATGACCAATCTTCTTGCCACGATGACTTTTCTTAACAGCAACATTAGTTATCTGTCCTTCATCAACGCTGCCCCACATACCACAATATCCAAGCACTTCTCCTTCTTCTTCAGCAACTAGATAAGTATTATCTCTTGCTGCCATAGATGTGCTAAATGAGTTATAGCTCCACGGCTCCGAAAAGGTGTCATTCTCTATATCACAAACTTGCTCCAAATCTTTATTTACCATCGGTCGAATCTTCATTATATATATCCCTTCCATTCTTTAAATATTATTTTTTGTTTCTGATTCTTATCTATTACTAGTACTTACACATCGTCTAGCTTCTGATTCTTATCTATTACTAAGCCTTACACATAGTCTAATATCCTAGCAACTACTAGCAATTTATATCTATTTTTTTATCTTTATGTTACTAATACAAGCTTTTTAATTACTCTTTTTGGCCTCTAATTCTCTTTCAGCTTGAGACTTTCTTAAATAATCTAATTCAAGCTTTGCACCATCTACATACTTACCTTCTTTAATGATTTTGTAAGCACATTGTACAATTGATGATGCTCTTTGTTCTCTCATAGTTATAGGTGCATATTGATATGAAACCTTCATACCTTCTTGTATCTTTTCTTCATAAGCCTTAATACCATCACCTATAAACAATACTTGTTCATCCCATGCATTCAACTTATCTATAAGTTCATAAATAGACATAGCTGACTGAGTTTCTTCTATATATAAAGTGCCATCTATTTCTCTATATATTCCTGTAAATACATTATCCCTTCTTGCATCCATAATTGGAACTATTAATCCAGAAAATGTAATACCATTCATAGCCAATGCTTCTAATGATGATACTGGAACAATGGGCTTGTCCAATGCCTGTGCCAATCCTTTTGCTGTGGCTGCTCCAATTCTTAATCCCGTAAATGATCCTGGACCATTAGTCACTGCTATATAATCTAATTCTTTTAAATCCCATCCCACATTTTTAACTACCACATCTATCATAGGAAGCAATGTCTGAGAATGTGTTCTTTTATTATTAACTGTGTACTCAGCAATAATTCCATTCTCTGTAGCAAGTGCTACTGTTGCAACCATGGTCGATGCATCAATTGCTAATAACTTCATTATAAATCATATCCTTCTACCGTAATTAATCTATAATCAATACCTTTATCTAAATCCTTACTTATAGTTACCTTTATAATATCTCTCGGCAAAATATCTTCTATCATCGTTGCCCACTCTATCAAACAAACACCATCGCCATTAATGTACTCTTCAAAACCAATCTCGTACATTTCCTCCGGGTCAGCTATTCTATATACATCAAAATGAAATAGCGGCAATCTTCCTTCATGATATTCTTGTACTATTGTAAATGTTGGACTAGTAATACAATCATCAATATCAAGTCCTACTGCAAAACCTTTTGTAAATACTGTCTTGCCAACACCTAAGTCTCCATCTAAACATACAATATCACCTTGTTTAACTTTAAGTGCAATATCTCTTCCTATATTAAATGTATCCTCTTCTTTATAACTTTCAAAACTAATCATTAATTCTCCCTCAATTTTAATTTGCATACTTCATCATCAACTTCTCTTTTTATCATAGTCTTTATACTATCGCATTGCTCTTTATATTGAGACTTTGGAAGTATATATCCATTCTTTGGTGATGAATATACTAATAACAATCTTCTAGTTTCAATTACTTTCTTAATATCTTCCCAAGGAAACAACACATCATCATTATCCTGTGAAATTAATATTCCCTCTGATGTAAATGTATAATTAAGTGCCTTGCTTAATACCGGAGATAACTTTACTAATTGAATTGATCTTTGCCACATATGAAATGGATAAATAACTGTAAATAACAACGCTCCAAAAATCAATAACAAGTTAGTCATCTGATCATTTGTCTTATGGCTAATTAAATAATATACAAAAACTGCAACACTAAATAAAACAGCCAACACTCCTTGTGCACTTAAATAATAATGTCTCATTTGAAATTCATACATATGTCTAGTTTTTAATTTAACACTAATTTCAATATTCTTATCCATTTATTTTCTCCTCTACTCTATATCGCTACAACTATATTCATTAACTGAATCTTTATATAATACATCCTATTGCGTTCATTACCTTAGTTCTATGTTGATGTATCCTGTTTGATTTTATTAACCGCACCCTATATTAAATATCTCTTATTTGTGTTCATCATTTGAACTCTATATTTAATATATTCCACTGTGCCATATGCACTATATTACATATAGCACAGTAAGCAATCATATTTACATCTTCATAGTTAATTGAATTCTCTTCTTTTGGATATCAACAGCCATTACTTTAACGTCTACTATATCTCCAACACTTACAACATCAAGTGGATGCTTAACAAACTTCTTAGCGCTCATTTGTGATACATGAACAAGTCCATCTTGGTGAACACCTATATCAACAAATGCTCCAAAATCAATAACATTACGAACAGTTCCTTTAAGAATCATTCCTTCTGTTAAATCCTCCATCTCAAGTACATCAGTACGAAGAATTGGTTTAGGCATTTCTTCTCTAGGGTCTCTTGCTGGTTTCTCAAATTCCTTAAGAATATCCATTAGAGTAATCTCTCCTACTTCTACTTCAGCAGCAAGAGCTTTCTTATCCTTAACTTGTTTAGATATACCACTTAATCCTGATGCAGTAATATCTTCTAACTTGTAACCTAACTTCTCTAATATCTTCTTAGCTGCATCGTAAGTCTCTGGATGAACACTTGTAGAATCTAATGGATTATCTCCATCTGCAATTCTCATAAATCCAGCACATTGCTCATATGCCTTTGGTCCAAGCTTAGCAACTTTCAATAATTGCTTTCTATTAGTAAACTTTCCTTGTTCTTCTCTATATGCAACAATGTTCTTAGCAATAGTTTTATTAATACCTGAAACATATTCAAGTAATGATGCTGATGCCGTATTAATATCAACACCTACTTTATTAACGCAGTCTTCAACAACTCCGCCTAAAGTCTCGCCAAGTTTCTTTTGATTCATATCATGTTGATATTGTCCAACTCCAATTGCCTTTGGCTCAATCTTAACTAACTCAGCTAATGGATCTTGTATTCTTCTTGCTATCGAAGCAGCACTTCTTTGTCCTACATCAAAGTTAGGGAATTCCTCAGTTGCAAGCTTACTTGCAGAATAAACTGATGCTCCTGCTTCATTAACAATAACATAAGAAACATTCTCTGGAATCTCTTTTAATAATTCAACAATTACTTGCTCAGATTCTCTTGAAGCAGTTCCATTACCTAAAGAAATAAGAGTAATATTATATTTCTTAATTAAATCATGAACAACCTTCTTCGCTTCAGCAATCTTATTCTGTGGCGCAGTTGGATAAATAACAATAGTATCCAATACCTTTCCTGTTGAATCAACAACTGCCAACTTACATCCCGTTCTAAATGCTGGATCCCAACCAAGAACAACTTGATTAGCAATAGGTGGTTGCATAAGTAATTGAGTTAAATTCTTACCAAATACATTAATTGCACCATCTTCAGCCTTCTCTGTAAGTTCATTACGAATGTCTCTTTCAATAGCACTAGCAATTAATCTGCTGTAACTATCTTCTATCATAGCTTTTAAAATCTCAGTTGTATGTGGATTCTCTCTTGTAATAACCTTAGTCTCTAAATATCTAATAATATCTTCAACTGGAGCATCAATCTTAACAGTTAAGAACTTCTCAGCCTCACCTCTGTTAATAGCAAGAATTCTATATCCAGCAATCTTATTAACTTTCTCTGTAAAATCATAATATGTCTCATATACAGACTCAGCCTCTTTATCCTTAGCAACTGATACAATATTACCTTCTTTAAATGTAATATTTCTTATATATGTTCTATATTCAGCTTCATCAGCTACCATCTCGGCAAGAATATCTGATGCTCCTGCAATAGCATCTTCAACACTCTCAACACCTTTGTCCTCTGATAAATAAGCCTTAGCTTCTTCCTCAATAGGCTTGTCAGTCATTTGAAGTAAAATAATATTAGCTAATCCCTCTAGACCCTTTTCCTTAGCAATAGTAGCTCTAGTTCTTCTCTTAGGTCTATATGGTCTATATAAATCATCAACTGCAACAAGAGTTTCTGCAGCTAAAATCTGAGCTTCTAACTCAGGTGTAAGCTTCTCTTGTTCTCTAATACTATTTAAAACTTGTTCCTTCTTCTCCTCAAGATTACGCAAATATGTTAAACGCTCATCGAACTTTCTCAAAATCTCATCGTCCAATGATCCAGTAACTTCTTTTCTATATCTAGCAATAAACGGTATAGTACATCCCTCATCTATCAGTTTAATAGTCGCCTCTACTTGGCTAGTTTTAATATTCAATTCTGATGCTAATACCTTAATTATATCCATGTTGTTCCTCCATTCCATTGCGTATTGCCCAAGCCATAAGGAAAATCATATCTGTCTCCTATATCAGCAAATGGACATACTTATCCATTCAAATAATGATTATACTCCACCAAGTGCAAATTTTCAAGTAAATATAATAGAAAACTAACACTTTACAGTGTAGGTACACTGTATATAACACCATCACTTTACAATGCAGGTACACTATTATATAAAACCCTCACTTAACATCATCCTATTACATATTGCACATCGTTGCATTGATTATATAATCTCCTCCAAATAACCCTAACATAGTATTTAATTTATATATTTGCTTTTTATACTTTTCTAATATGTATTTTTATTTTCATTGTTACATATAAATATTTCTTATTACCTATACATTATCTATACACTTTATTATATTTACATATAAGTATTTCTTATCAGTTTCATTAATACTAACAATAACTCAATATATAAACTTGCTACTTTAATATCCGATAAATATCGTAAGGACAAATTTCTTAAGAAAGGAGTATGATTATATGCTAGGTATAAATCCTATTTCATATACAAATGCACTAGCTACGTCTAGAATAGAACCTACATATACAGTTCCTGTGCAACCCGTTCACAGAATTGAAGGCTATAGTACTCATATTCCTGTAGTTGAGAAACCTTCAAACAACGATAAAGCATTTGAAGCAACACTCAACTCGTACATAGAAAAATACAAAGATCTAACGCATATCGAATTACCACAAGCAACTCCTTACGAACAGGCCGTTCATGCTATGGACGCAAGTGCAATTGTGGGTATGAATTTCGATATTTCTGTATAGGAGAGTAGGTGGACGCACCTGTCTCCAACGGGCGAAGAAGGGAAGCCGTGCTGGCTTCCCTTCTTTTTGT
>SVEH01000020.1 GCA_015057455.1 Lachnospiraceae bacterium
GAGCCCCTCGGCACTTAGTGATTTCAAGCATCAGCGCCGAAAGAACTTAGTGTCCGCTAGGCGCGAAGTCAAGTGAGAACGTCCATTAAACATATATATTCGAACCCGTATTATTGCGTCACTAGAAAAGTAAACTAACACTTTCGAGGAGCAAAAAAATAAACCCTAATTTGAGCGAAGCTCAAATTAAATAAAAAAGAAACCTAAAATGAAAAACAAAAAAGGATTCGCGGGTGAGACGAATCCTTTTTCAGAAAGGTGAATTAATAAAAATAATGAATAAGTGTTATTAAAAATAGCTAAAAAGCTAATTTAATCGATATAAGTTGGTGCAACTGTTGGTGGATAAGTAATCATATCCGGTTCTGGAGTTGCATCTGGACTTCCTGTACCTTGTGGTGCTACAGCTGGTGTATTAGTTGTAGCTGGTTCAGAAGTTGGTGCAGCAGTTAGTGTGTCAATTGGTTGCGCTGTAGTAATATGAGTAAGTGTTTGACACATAGGTAATGTAGTTGCAATAGGTGTATTGCTTGGTGCAACTGTCTCTGCTGGTTTACTATTATAATCATAAGTATCTGCTGATTCTGTAACAACATTAGAATAAACTGCAATACTTACTGGTGCTTTTCTTGTTGAACTTTGAACTTGTGTAGTTCCGGCTCCTGTAGTGTCTACTGAAACTGTAGTGTCTGTGCTAGGAGCATCTGTACTAATTGCTACTGGAGCATCAATTTGATTGGCATAAACTTCAGTAGAGTTTGTACTGACACAAACTAAGAAGCTTAGTACAGTAACCATTGAAAGTGTAGAAATTACAACTTTTTTGTTCCTCTTCATAATAACCATTCCCCCTAAGCAATTGTGTTCCTTGCTATGATTTAATTTTATCAAAAGATTAAGGAGTTGTCAATAAAATATTAATGAAATATTACGAAAATATTATTAACAATACTAATGGTATTAATAATATGTACATATAAATACTTTAATTATTGGTTAGATATTAAAATATAAATAATTTTAATGTTTTTTGACAAAATAGTTTGAGATTTTTTTTAACATGTGCTATATTATCTTGTGGAAGGAGTCGAACACTTTATGAGTAAAACATGTGTTGTTGGAGTTGCAGGTGGATCAGCATCTGGAAAAACTACCATTGTTAACAAGATAAGTGAATACTTTGGAAGTGATATAGTCGTTATAAGTCATGATAGTTATTATAAAGCACATGATGAGATGGACTATTCACAGAGATGCAAACTTAACTACGATCATCCAGAGTCATTTGAGAGTGAGAAGATGGCTGAAGATGTGAAGAAGTTAATTGCTGGAGAGCCAATTAGAATGCCAGTATATGATTATACTATACATAATCGTTCTAGTGAAACTATTCTTGTTGAACCCCGTAAGGTCATTATATTAGAAGGTATACTTATACTTGAGAATAAAGAGCTTAGGGATTTAATGGATGTTAAGATATATGTTGATACTGATGCAGATGAGAGATTGATGAGAAGAATCAAGAGGGACATGAAGGAAAGGGCTAGAAGTATTGAATCAATACTAGAACAGTATGCAGGTACTGTTAAGATAATGCATGAAGAGTTCGTTGAACCTTCAAAGAAGTATGCAGATGTTATTATTCCACGTGGTGGAGAGAATAAACCAGGTATTAATATGCTTCAAGAATATCTTCAGAGAAGATTAGGGTAGTTATTTTGGTTTGTTGCGGAATATATATAAGAAGATGTTACTTATATATATTGATGTATTTTTGAGATTTTGAAAGGGAGATAAGTTTTATGCTATTAAAAGACATTCTATCAAGAGTTGATCATACAGAATTAAAACAAGTGTCTACATGGGATGACATTAAGTTATTATGCGACGATGGTGTAAAGTATGGCGTGGCATCAGTTTGTATACCACCTTCATATGTAAAGCAAGCATCAGAGTATCTAACGGGTAAACTGCCTGTATGTACAGTAATAGGATTCCCTAATGGCTATAACACTACAAGTGTAAAGTGTTTTGAAGCTAGAGAAGCTATAGCTAACGGTGCACAAGAGATAGATATGGTTATAAACATAGGATGGCTTAAGGATAAGAAGTACGATTTAATACTTGATGAGATTAACGCAATAAAAGAAGCTTGCGGAGATAAAGTGTTAAAGGTTATTATAGAAACTTGTTTACTTACAGATGAAGAGAAAGTGCATATGTGTGAGATTGTATCTAAATCAGGGGCGGACTATATAAAAACATCAACGGGATTTTCAGCTTCTGGTGCTACTTTTGACGATATAGAGTTATTCTCTAATAATGTGGCTAAAAGTGTAAGCATTAAAGCAGCAGGTGGAATATCTTCATTAGAGGACGCTTGTAAGTTTATAGATTTAGGTGCAGATAGACTAGGAACTAGTCGTATTGTGAAAATTATAAAATCAGATAATAATATAGACGAAGACAGCTACTAAGGGGTAGTTGTCTCTTTTTTTTGCTTCTTAAAATGAATTTAGTGAGTAAAGATGTCAAGTTAAAAAATGTCTAAATAATTTAAAAATTATCTGAATATGAGGTTGGATTTATTAAGGAAAGTAAAATAATTAAAAAGAGTATAAAGTATTGTTTATTGCTTATATGCAAAATGATTAAAAAAAAGGATTTTAATTGGTAAAAATGTCAATTGATAAAATATTTCAAATATTGTAAATTGTATTTGAGAGTTTTCTGAAAATTATTTTTACCAATAATGATGGAGGTAGAATATGAGTCCAACAAGAACAAATCAAAAGAAATATGTAGCTGCATGGATTGCATTGGTAGCAGTTATAGGAGCTACACTATTCGCGAATAAAGCAGATAGCTTTAATACTGTAAAAGCGAATGAAAGTACATCATCTATTTATAATGAAGGAATTTATGATTCCGTTTATTATGACGTAGATAGAGATGATGTGCAGCGTACACAATTTGGGGTGTATTATGACGGTGAATATTATGATTGTTTGGGAGGGTTAGATAGTCTTTTAGACGGAACTTATTCAGGACAAGATATTAAAGAAGGACTTAGAGCATTAATTGGTTATCAAAGTATAGGAAATGGAGACGGTACTTATGTTGCTGCATTTGGCAAGAATATAGTAGGTACTGATGAGAAACATCCAAGATATAAGGGTACTAAACCTGAGTCTCTTGCAGATGTATGGCAATTATCAGAAAGAAGTGAAAATGATGAGATGCCAGAAGGTGCATTTAGATTGTTCTATGCCAATAATTATGGAACAAGTTTAGGTGACTATTCTGGAAAGGTTAATCGTGAACATGTATGGCCACAATCATTATCGGGTGGATTATTTGGTACAAGTGGAGCTGGAGCAGATGGACATCACATTAGACCATGTAATCAATCACTTAATGGTTTTAGAAGTAATAAGAGATATGGTGATTTAGAGGAAAGAGACATAGAGTATACAGCTTTTATATCTTCTAAAGATGCAAAGAATTATAATGTGTTACATGATTATTACACAGAAGAATATATTAGAAACAGCTATAAAGGTGAAATTACTGGATACTCAAGTGATGATGTGTTTGAACCAACAGATGAGTATAAGGGTGATATTGCAAGAATTATTGCATATATGGCTCTTCACTATGAATCACTAGAGGATATAGTTGATAATGTTATGGTAGACGGATATGAAACTATCATTGAATGGAATGAGCTTGATCCAGTTGATTCATATGAGACTAATAGAAATAATGTTATAGCAGATTTTCAAGGAAATAGAAATCCATTTATTGACGCACCAGAGTTAGTAAATGTTGTTTTTGGAGATAAGGGAACTAACTAATTTTTACATGGAGTATAAAAATTAAGCATTGTATTATTTATGAGTATAAGTTATGTATATATGTATTATATTATGAGTATAATTATACATAAGTAGAGTTATTCAAATAATTTTATGTAAAAAATTCTAAAGCCATTGTAAGTAGTTTTTATTTTACAATGGCTTTGCTTATGGAAATTAATGGAAAAAATAAAAAAATTTTTTGTAAACAAAGCTAAAAAATTAGTAATAATTGTTGACTTTAATACATGTATGAATTAAAATTTTCATAGTGTATTTAAAATATATAATTCAATTATATATATTAAATATATAAGTGTATATGTAGTATATATAAATATAATAGTTTTTATTAGGAGGAAATTATGAGAAAGAGTATTTTTTTAGTAGCAACATTACTAGCTGCAGCAACTATGCTAGTGGGATGTGGTGGAAACAACAATAATAAGAAGAATTTCGAAGTTGCACTTATCACAGATTCAGGAGATATCGATGATGGTTCTTTTAACCAAGGAACATATGAAGGTATCAAACAATACTGTGAGGCAAATAATGTGACTTATGGATATTATAGACCTACAAGTGAGAATTCAGCAGCTCACAAAGATGCTATTAATAATGCAATACAAAGGGGAGCAAAGGTTGTTATAACTCCAGGTTTCTCTTTTGCACAAACAATTAATGATTTACAAAATGATTCAAAGTATGACAAGATTCAATTTTTATTAATTGATTCAGTTACTCAAGATGAAAAGAATAACAATACTGAGATTAAGAAGAATGTTCATTGCTTAAGCTATATGGAAGAGCAAGCAGGATATCTTGCAGGTTATGCAGCAGTTAAAGATGGTTTAACTAAACTTGGATTCCTTGGTGGACAAAGTATACCACCTGTTGCAAGATATGGTTATGGTTTCGTTCAAGGTGCTAACGATGCAGCAGTTGAATTAAACATTGCTAATCAAGTAACAGTAAACTATTGGTATGGTGGAACGTTTAGCCCATCAGATGATGTATACAATAAGATGGATGGATGGTATTCTAACGGAACTGAAGTAGTATTTGCATGTGGTGGTAAGATTTATCAATCAGCAACTAAGGCAGCAGATGCTTCAGGTAAGAAAGTTATTGGTGTTGATACTGACCAATCTAAAGAGTCACCAACTATTATGACATCAGCATTAAAGGGAATTGCTAATTCAGTTGCTCAATCATTAGAAAAGTTATATGCTAATGGTGGAGTATGGCCAGATACACATGCTGGGCAAGCAGTTACACTTGGTGCAGCTGATGATTGTGTTGGATTACCTACAGCAACAGAGTCATGGAGATTCTCTAAATTTACAGTAGAAGAGTATAATGATTTATTTGAAAAAGTTAAAACTGGACAAATTACAGTTAGCAACGATGTAAATAAAGAGCCAACTACTCAAATTACAGTTAACTATGAAAAATAGAACTTAGGAAGTGAGACCAGATTGGCAATATATGGTCTTACCCTTTTTAAAGACTGAAATAAAATGTTATAGTGAATCAAAAGAAAAACTAGGCATTTTTGAATAAATGTAAGAATAATAGATGAACTATTGAGGGAGGTGCCTATGAGCAACTACGTAATTGAGATGCTTAATATCACAAAAGAATTTCCTGGTATTAAAGCTAATGACAACATTACACTACAATTAGAAAAAGGTGAAGTACATGCTCTATTAGGAGAGAATGGTGCAGGTAAATCAACACTTATGAGTGTATTATTTGGATTATATCAACCAGAGATTGGTGTTATTAAGAAGAATGGTAAGGAAGTAAAGATAAATAACCCTAATGATGCTAATGATTTAAATATAGGTATGGTGCATCAACATTTTAAATTAGTAGAGTGTTTTACAGTATTAGATAACATTATTTTGGGTGTAGAGCCATCTAATAAAATGGGAATACTACAAAAAAGAGACGCTCGTAAGAAAGTACTAGAATTAAGCGAGAAGTATGGTCTAAAGGTAGATCCAGACGCATTAATTTCTGATATTAGTGTAGGTATGCAACAAAGAGTTGAGATATTGAAGATGTTATATAGAGATAATGAAATTCTTATCTTTGATGAGCCAACAGCAGTACTTACACCACAAGAAATTGACGAGTTATTACAGATAATGAATAACTTTAAAAAAGAAGGAAAATCAATATTATTTATTACACATAAATTGAATGAGATTATGGCTGTGGCAGACCACTGTACTGTTATTCGTAAGGGTAAAGGTATTGGTACTGTTGCAATTAAAGATACAACTAAAGAAGAATTATCTAGAATGATGGTAGGTAGAAGTGTTAATATGAAAGTAGACAAGAAACCTATGAAGCCATATGAAGAGATTCTTAAGGTTGAAGGTGTTACAGTATACGATAAGAAAAAGAAGAAGAATACTGTATCAGATGTATCCTTTAATGTTAGAGCTGGAGAGATTGTTTGTCTTGCAGGTATTGAAGGTAATGGACAGACTCAATTTGTATCAGCCCTTACAGGTTTAAGTAAGATGACTTCTGGAAAGATTACTCTATGTGGTAGTGATATAACACATTCTACTATTAGAGAACGCTCAAAACAAGGAATGAGTCATATTCCTGAAGATAGACATAAACATGGATTGGTATTAGATTATACACTAGAAGATAATATCGTTCTTCAAAAGTATTGGGAGCCAAGATTCCAAAGTAACGGATTTATTAAGAAAAAAGAAGTTCGTGAATATGCGAAACAAATTATTGACGAATATGATGTTAGATGTGGACAAGGTCCTCTTACAATATCAAGATCTATGTCAGGTGGTAATCAACAAAAGGCAATTATAGGCCGTGAGATAGATAAGAATCCAGAATTGCTAGTAGCAGTTCAACCAACTCGTGGACTTGATGTTGGTGCTATCGAGAACATTCATAAACAAATTGTAGCTCTAAGAGATGTAGGGCGTGCAGTTTTACTTGTATCACTTGAACTTGATGAAGTTATGGGATTAAGTGATAGAATACTTGTTATGTATGAAGGCGAGATAGTTGGAGAATTTAAGCCAGATGAAGTAACAGTTGAAGAACTTGGACTTTACATGGCTGGTGCTAAGAAACAAAAAAATATTGGGGAGGATAGATAATCATGGATAATAATAAAAACCTTTCTAATACAAAAAATTCAAGTGGATTTAAAAAGTTTATTGCAAGTAATGGTAGCGTAAGATTTATGGGTACTGTGGTATCTATTGTAATGGGGCTTGTATTAGGTTTAATTCTTTTATTAGCAACCAATGCACCTTTTGCAATAGATGGTATGAGTAAGATTCTTACAACAGCATTTGTAGATGATACTGGATTTACAAAATTACTATATGAAGCTACACCACTTATTCTAGTTGGTTTATCTGTTGGATTTGCATCAAAAACTGGTTTGTTTAATATTGGTGCACCTGGACAGTACACAATGGGAGCTTGTTTTGGTCTTGTTGGATGTATTCACTTTCAATTACCATGGCCTGTATGTTTAGTTCTTGCAGCAATAGGTGGAGCTATATGGGGTATATTCCCAGGATTATTTAAAGCTTTATTTAATGTTAATGAAGTTATTACATCAATTATGTTTAACTGGATAGCAGTATTCTCAGTTAATTTAGCTATAAGTAATATCCCTAAAATGGTATCAACAGATTGGGGACAAGCTAACACTGACAAAACACCAACTCTTGGACTTGCTAATCCTAATGGAAAGATTCCACAAGGATTTTTAGGTGAGATGTTCTGGAGTGATTACGCTAATATAGGAATATTTATAGCAATTGCAATAGCAATTATAATATATATAGTACTTAATAAAACAACATTTGGATATGAGTTAAAAGCATGCGGACTAAGTCAACATGCAGGTATATATGCAGGTATTAAGGCTAAGAGAAATATGGTATTATCAATGGTAATAGCAGGTGCTTTAGCTGGTATAGGTGGAGGATTATTCTACTTAAGTGGTGTTGAACAGTTTGCTATTGTTAAAGTGGTTAATGGAATGGGATTTAACGGTATTCCAGTAGCATTACTTGCTTATAACAATCCATTAGGAGTAATATTTAGTTCTTTATTTATAGCATTAGTAAATGTTGGTGGAGAGCAGTTACAACCAGATTTTGCTACTCAAACAATTGATATTATTATTGCAGCAATTATTTACTTTAGTGCATTCTCATTAGTTGTACAACAAATAATTAGAAGATTCCTAAAAGCTGATGAAAGTAATGTTAATGCAGAACCTGCACCAGTTAATAAGGAAAATACTAAAGTAAAGGATAATAAAACAGAGGTAATTGTTAAGGATGCAGATAAGGAGGTGACTAAATAATGGATGTTTTAGCTAATATTCTTAGTGCAACTGTTATATTTGCAGTACCACTATTATTGGTTGCACTTGGTGGTATGTTTTCTGAGCGAAGCGGTGTAATTAACCTTGCTCTAGAAGGTATTATGATTATGGGGGCCTTATTTAGTTGCTTAGTGTTGAATAAGATGAATCTAGTAGATGGTATGGCATCTCCAGATTCTTTTGGAGCACAAAACCCTATACTTGCAATGTTTATTGCAATATTAGTTGCAGCATTAGTTGGTATGATATACGCATTATTGTTAGCATTTGCAGCAATTAACTTAAAAGCTGACCAAACTATTGGTGGTACAGCACTTAATATGCTTGCACCAGGCCTTGCAGTTGTTATTACATGGGCAATTCAAGGTGAAGCACAAACAACAGTACTTATTCCTGACTGGGTTAGAATTACTAAAGCAAACTTTGGCGGAGATCCTATGGTTAATGGATTTTGGGATACAATATTCTTTAAGAGTTTTTATCTTACAACTCCAATAGCAATAATTGTTTTAGTTGCAACTGTTATAGTATTATATAAAACAAAGTTTGGTTTAAGACTTCGTGCATGTGGAGAACATCCACAAGCGGCAGATAGTGTTGGTATTAATGTATACAAGATGAGATATGCAGGTGTTATGATTTCAGGAGCACTTGCGGGTATTGGTGGACTTGCATTTACAGTAGCTGCAGGTTCAGGATTTACAGCAGAAGTTGGAGGATATGGTTTCCTTGCTCTTGCAGTTATGATATTTGGTAACTGGAAACCACTTAACATATTAGGAGCATCATGTTTCTTTGCGTTATTTAAGGTTATTGGTTCATATACATCATCTATACCATTCTTACCTAAGTTTGAAGGTGTAGCTAATAGTGGATATATATATAATATGTTACCATATATTGTTACAATGATTGTTTTGATTCTTACATCTAAGAATTCAGCTGCTCCAAAGGCAGAAGGAATTCCGTATGATAAAGGACAAAGATAGTTATAGTATATGTTTATTACTTACAGAATGTATTGTGAATGCACTGTAACAAAGAATACTAAAAAAATAATTTAATAAAATAAAAATCAATAAAATATAATATTTGCCAAATGGACTAAAAGAGTGTAGTTCATTTGGCAAAAGTATGTGAAAAATTAGTAACGGGAATTATAGTTTAAGTCTTGGAGTACATTATGGGGATAATGTATTATGAAACGGGGCATTGATATGAAAAATGTAAAAATATTAAAAGGCGATTTAGTATACGCACTTTCCAAAGACAATGTTATGTTTATTAAGGATGGATATTTGGTAATAAAAGAACACATAATAGAAGGCGCATATAAAGATTTGCCTAGTGAATATGTAAATGAAGAGATTGAAGATTATACAGGAAGAATTATTATGCCAGGAATGATTGATTTACATGTCCATGCATCTCAATATTCATTTAGAGGAATGGGAATGGATTTGGAATTACTAGACTGGTTAAATACTTATACATTTAAAGAGGAATCAAAATATAATAGTTTGGATTATGCTAATAAGGCATATGAAATATATGTAGAGGATTTGGTAAAAAGCACAACTACTCGAGCATGTATATTTGGTACAATTCATAAAGAAGCAACTTTAAGACTTATGGAGATGTTAGATAAGACAGGTCTTAAAACTATGGTTGGTAAAGTTAATATGGATAGAGAATCCCCAGATTATTATATAGAACATAGTGCAGACGATTCTGTAAAAGAAACGATTGAATTTATAAAAGAAACAAGTAGATTTGAGAATACAAAACCTATTATTACACCTAGATTTGTTCCGTCTTGCACAGATGAACTTATGGAAAAGTTATCTAGAGTAAGAGAAGAACATAATCTTAGTGTTCAATCCCATTTGTCAGAGAATAAAAAAGAGATAGAATGGGTAAAGGAATTGAATAGAAAAGCGCATTCATATGGTGAAGCATATGATATGTTTGGATTATTTGGCGGTGATTATAAAGCGATTATGGCCCACTGTGTATATTCAGATGATGAAGAGTTAAGGAGAATGAAGAAGAATAATGTCTATGTGGCTCATTGTCCTGATTCCAATGTTAACCTTGCATCGGGTATTGCTCCAATAAGGAAGTTTTTGAAATACGGAGTGAATGTTGGATTGGGTTCAGATGTTGCAGCAGGATATTCTATTTCAATGTTTAAAGCAATGGTGGATGCATTGCAAGTGTCTAAGTTATATTGGCGCTTGGTAGATAACTCAGTTTCTCCTCTTAGTATAAATGAAGTTTTTTATTTGGCAACACTTGGAGGTGGCTCATTTTTTGGCAATGTTGGAACATTTAAAAAAGGATATGAGGCAGATGTTATAGTGATGGATGATACATCTATAAAATGTCCATATGATTTGACATTGGAAGAACGACTTGAGAGATTAATTTACCTAAGTAATGATGATAATATGGTGGCAAAATATGTTGCTGGATGTAAAGTGTATGATGCCTTAGGTAATGTAGATGAAAATAGAAGTGAAGAAAAAGAAATAATATTGGTTTAACGCATAATAAATGTCAGTTTTATAATTATACTCGTATAAATTCATAAATTAATAGTACGCAATAGTACAATTATGTAATGAATAGATAAGGTATAATTATAAAATTGACATTTTTGTTTTGTTGGAAAATTTAATCTAAATCTGTTGCGGTTCGTATTAAACAAAAACATTAATATATGTAATTATATAATATTATAGGTTGTGATTTTACATTATATATTGTTTATAGTGTAGATGTATAAATGATATTTTTATATATAAAAAGTCTATTTACAAATTTAGTAAATAAATGGATAATATAGTAAAAAGAGTGAAAAAAGAATAAAATGAATAATATTATCTGTTAATTTAATTGACTTTTGGATAATTATCGGATATACTTTGATTGGTATATAATAAGATAGGTTTATAAAGAATTATTAAGAAATTAGCAGTGATAACTGCAATTGAAAAGTATATAAAATATCTTATTTTAGGTGAATTATAATATGGGTTGGGTAGAAAAGTAATAGAGAATTTAAATTTCATATGCTTAAGAAAATTTAAAGTTATATGAGGGAGGTACAAACATGTCTAAGAAACATTTACAGACATTACGATTTAAGAAAATATGTGGAATAAGTGTTGTATGTTTAGCTATGGTTGCAGTATTTTTATGTTGTAATTTTGGCTCTAGTGCTGATTCTGAAGTTAATGTCTACGATCCAATTTCTGCTGAATTCCTCAGCACACAAGAGAATTTCTTAACTATTCCAGAAGTTAAAGAAGAAATGAATAATGTTACAGTAATAGGACAAGTTGCTTATGCTTATCCATCAAAGGCGGATGGTGCAATTAATAACTTTATACTACAAGATGTAGTAGACGGTAAAATAGTTGGACTTTTAGTTAATGATGAAACAAATAAGGATGCATATGTTATAGGTGATGTTGTTTCTATAACAGGTTCTGTTGGAGCTTATGGTGGTGTAATTGAATTTAAAGAAGTTACAGAAGTAAAAGTATTAAAGACAGAAGAAAAATTCAAACCACAAGAACTTACTGTTTCTGAGTTAAAAGCAGATGCAAAAGATTACATTTCAGAATATGTAGTTATTAAAAATGCAAAGCTTGGTGATTATGATGGAAAAAATAATACAGTAATTAATGATGGAACAGGAGAACTTCCTATATATAGAGGAGCTGCTTTTCCTGCAGATTTAAAACAAGGTGATAGGGCAGATGTTTATTGTGCTTTTTCACAATTTAAGGAATCAAGTCAGCTAAGAACTGGACTTAGTGCTGATTATGTGCCTTGTAAAAAGGTAAATGAAGAAAATTATTACGTTGATACAAATTTAGAAATTGCAAAATTTAGTGGCAATTCTACAAAAGAAGCATATGAAGTTAACGGAGATAAATATGAAATAGGGGATTTTAAGGACTTAAAATCTAAAATAACAGTAGCAAATAATAAAGTGTGTGCTCTAGAGGGAGAAACACAAGGTTCATACATATTAGGAGCACAAGGACTTACTAACGAAGATTTTGTTCAGATGGAAGTAAGTACTGAAAAAGTAGGTAATATAAAAGTATTATTTGACTTAAAAGCAAGTGAAACAGCAGCAAGATATTACATTGTTGAATATAGTGTTGATGGTAATGAATTTACTAAGTTTACAAAGATAGATTTAGGTGTAAAAGATGTTGTTAAAAATGTTGAGTTAGAATTACCAGTAGTATTAAATAATCTTCCTAAGGCTTATATTAGATTAGTTCCGACAGGATTAAGCTTTGAAGGAACTAGCTTTGATAGTCAAGGAAAGGTATACTTATCTAATGTTGTATTTACGGCATCACCTACAAAGGACCCCTCTGTATGTTCATATGTAGCTATTAAACCAAGTGATGCGAAAGTAATGAACACAGAAGTATTAGATTTGGCTTGCAATACACAAGGTGCTACTATTTACTATGCTATAAATGATGGTGAATATAAAGTATATGATGTTAATAATAAACCTGTTATTAATCAATTCCCTATGAATGTTAGCGCTTATGCGACAAAAGATGGGTTAGTTGATAGTATTGAAACAGTTAAATCTTATAAACAAGTACAAGTAAAAGAAGTGAAATCTTCTCCTAAGGCTGGAGCAATAGTTAAAGGTAAAGTTATAAAATTAAGCTGTGACACACCTGATTCTAAGATTATGTATTCTTATGATAAAGAAACTTGGAATGAGTATGTTGAAGGTGATATAAATGCAGATAATTTACCAATGACACTTTATGCTAAAGCTACAAAAGAAGGATGTTTAGATAGTGAGATAACAGAATTTGTTTACACAGAGAAAGTTAAAGTTGATTATAATGTATACTTTGGTCAATTACACTCACATACTAACTTCTCTGATGGAGCAGGAACTCCTGAGGAAGCATATGAGCATGCATCTAAAAAAGCAGAACAAGTAGATTTTATGGCCCTTACAGATCATTCGAACTCATTTGATAATGCAGATAGTGCTAATATATTAGATGGTTCAATGTCGACTGAGTGGGTTGATGGACATGCATTAGCTAAGAAATATACAAGTAAGGATTTTGTAGGATTATTTGGTTATGAAATGACTTGGTCAAATGGCTTAGGTCATATGAATACATTTAATACAAATGGATTCCAAAGCCGTACACAAGAAGAGTTTACAAAGTTTGATACAGCGTTACAGAATTATTATGGTAAATTAAAAGAAGATAAGAATTCAATTAGTCAATTTAACCATCCAGGTACAACATTTGGTGATTTTAGAGACTTCGCTTATTATGATGAAGAAATGGATGATTTAATTACAATAATAGAAGTTGGTAATGGTGAAGGTGCAATTGGTAGCTCAGGATATTTCCCATCTTATGAGTATTATACAAGAGCTCTTGATAAGGGATGGCATGTGGCACCAACAAACAATCAAGATAATCATAAAGGATTATGGGGGAACGCTAATACAGGAAGAAGTGTTATTCTAGCAGAATCTTTAACTGAAGAGAATATATATGATGCTATGAAAAATTATAGAGTATATTCTACTGAAGATAATGATTTGGAAATCAAATATACATTAGATGGATTTACAATGGGTGAGATCCTTGATAAAGACGATGTAGGAAAGACAGTAGAAATTGTAGCAGATTTAAAGGACCCTACAGATAAAACTATGGGAAAAGTTGAAGTAATCGTTAATGGTGGTTTAAGTATAGCAGAGCAAATGATTACTGAATCTACAAGCAAGGTGACATTTGAAGTGCCATCAGATTATTCATATTATTATATAAAAGTTACTCAAGATGATGGTGATATTGCGGTTACAGCTCCAGTATGGGTAGGTAAAGTAGAAGCAATAGGAAGTAATGGAATTAATACTACAACTTCTCTATGTGTTGCAAATGAGCCAATAGATGTAAACTTTGGAATGTATAATAATGAAGCTACAGATTTTGATGTGGAGTCAGTAGAGTATAGTATAGATGACAAGATTATTCATAAAGTAAATCTTGAAAAAGCAGGATTTGATACAATTCCAACAATGGGTGAAGTTAAATATTCATTTGCTTATACACATAAGAAAGTTGGAGCTGTGCAAATAAAAGTTACTGTAAAAGGTAAATTAAATGGTGTAGACAAGATTTACACAGATATACTAAAAGTTGATTATATATCAGAAGATATGGTTACAGATATATTAGTTGATGGAACACATCATAATGACTATGTATCGGGATACTATGATGGTAATATGGGCAACTTTACAGACCTTGCAGCTACTAAGAATGCAAGAGTTACAGTTGAGAAAAAAGCTATAACTAAGGAAATGCTAGATAAAGCAAATCTATTTATAGTATCTGCTCCTGCAAAGAATCCAGGTTCAACTGATGCTGGAAACTATGAGCCAGAGCATTTCTCAGATGAATTTATAGAATTAGTAAAATACTATGTAAGTATAGGCAAGACACTAGTAGTATGTGGGTTGTCAGATATTCAAGATAGTGAATTGGGGCAAACATCTACAGAACAAAACAAATTGTTAGCAGCAATAGGAGCTACAACTAGAATTAATTCTGACCAAGCGTGTGATGATGTGACAAATGGTGGACAACCATATAGATTATATCTAGAAAACTTTAATTTAGATAGAGATGAATTTGATGGATATGTAGAAGGACAAAAATATAGTCAATACAAAGGATGTTCATTAATACTTGATTCTAAAGCTGTAGAATCAGGAAAAGCAACTTGGTTAGTAAAAGGATTTGACACATCTTATTCACAAGATGTTACACAACATACAAATGATAGAGTGGATACAAGTGGAAGCATTGTTACTATGGCAGTAGAAACATTAAACTCAGGTTCAAAAGTATATACATCAGGTGCAGTATGGTTATCTAACTTCGAAGTAAAAGCATCTCTAGATAATGCATCAGATTTGCAATATGTAAATTATACAATTGCTAATAATTTATTAGATGATGTAGCTAAAGAAATGCCAATTACACCTATTAGAAAAGTTAGAAAAGCAGCTGAGGGTGATATATTTACTGTTGAAGGATATGTAACAAGTGGAACAAGTGATGAAAATTGCAGATTCTTTGATGCAATATATATACAAGATGAAACAGGCGGACTTACAATATTCCCTTACTCAGCAGAAGGTCTTGAACTTGGTACTAAGATGCAAATCACAGGATATGTTGATGAATACCAAGGAGATAAAGAGATTCAAATAATGTCTTATAAGATATTAGATGAACCTAAGAAGATAATTGAGCCAACACTTATGTCAACAAAGGATTCAATGGATTATGATAACTACGGTGGTATGCTTATTAAAACTGTTGGAAAAGCTACAAACATCAAATATACAGAAGATGGTTTAGGAGTATCTAGCTTTGATTTGGTTGATGAAGACGGTAATGCGTCAAATATCTTCATTGATGGATATATTTTATCATCTAAGACAGGAAAGAATGAGCTAGCATCAGTAGTAAAAGAAGGCGAGAAAGTATCAGCAGTAGGATTGCTTTAT
This sequence comes from Lachnospiraceae bacterium, assembly GCA_015057455.1. GTDB lineage: Bacteria > Bacillota > Clostridia > Lachnospirales > Lachnospiraceae > SIG301. The sequence goes on from SVEH01000020.1 coordinate 15,857, forward strand.
AAACATCCAGAAGGAACATCAGATGTTTCGGTACCATGTTTAAGAGTAAGAAATTGTGATGAGATAGTTGCTGTAACAGAAGATGAGGTTGCAGAAATGGAAGAAGAAATTGAGCAAGGTAACTATTCAGATAATGCATACACTAACTTTGATGACACAATTCCATCAGATACTACAAATGTAGAAGATATAAATGGTGGCGATGGAGTTGTTACTGAAATTGAAAATAATAACAATAATAATGGTAACAACAGTAACAATGATAGTGGAAAAGGTGATTCTAATAGAAAGAATACTAATAAAAAGGATAAGTCTTCTTTAATTAGCAAGCTAAATTCTGCTATTAAAACAGGCGATAATAATAATGTTATCATGTATATAATGGCAGCAGTGGCAGCATTTGGTGCAATTGCAGTATTATATATAAATAGAAGAAAACTTCAAGCTTAAATGTAGGATAAGACATAGAGTAAAATATATGTTAATAGATAAGCAAAGATATATAATTAAATACCGACTAAGATATAGTTGAGATATAGACTAGTAAACATCAAAAGTCAGATATGCTATAGATTAATGAATACCTTGAGGTTTCGTTAAAATATAGTATATATGGCTTTTGAATTACTTTGCTGAAAGTTAGTATGAGTATTTATTTTGGATAATATTTGTAAAGTGAGGATTATATGGGTGAGAAGAAGTTAGTATGGAAAAAAACTAATAAGTATAAGATTTTGCTTACAGTTTTATTTGTAGTGATTTATGTGGTTGCTATTGTAGGCATTAACAATAATAGTGAAACACACAAAAAAGATCAAAAAACTTTTTATGAAATGGCTAAAGTGTTAGAAGTTGTAGAAGATAATACTACTATTGATACTAAGACTGATAATATTAAAAAAGGCTCTACAGTATTAAATATTAAGATATTAACGGGACAATATAAAGGTAAAGAATATACTATAAATAATTATCTTAGTGCTATTTATAATGTGGATGTGAATAAAGGAGATAAGGTTTCTGTTAGAATTGATGAAAGAAATGATGGCGGATTAGATATTTCTATATATAATTATAATAGAGTTGCACCAATTGTTATTGTTATGACTTTATTTGCAGGTATGCTAATACTAGTTGGTGGTAAGAAAGGTGCCAAAGCATTAGTAGGTCTTGTGTTTACATTGATTAATATTGTCTACATATTATTGCCTATGACATTAAAGGGATTCTCACCAATAATAGTTACATTAAGTATAGTGCTTATATCTACCATTGTTTCCTTCCTATTATTAGATGGTATGACAAAGAAGTCAATAATAGCAACGATAGGAACTTTATGTGGTATATTAATAGGAACTTTATTTGCAATGATTTCAGCACAAATAATGCATATAACTACATATCAAATGGAAGAAGCAGAGGCATTGTTACTAGTTACATCTACATCTAAGTTAAAAATGGAGAATTTATTGCTGTGCGGAATTATGATTTCTTGTATGGGAGCAGTTATGGATGTTGCAATGAGTATAACTTCAGCAATAGAGGAACTACATACCGTTAATAAGATTCTTACGATGAAAGAATTATATAAATCTGGAATGAATATTGGTAAAGATGCTATAGGAACAATGGCTAATACCCTTGTACTTGCCTTTGCAGGAAGTTCACTTAATATGTTAGTTCTTATAAGTTCATATGGGGTGTCATTTACACAACTTATTAATACAGATTTTGTAGCATTAGAGATTATAAAGGCTGTGGCAGGAAGTATAGGTATAGTAGTTACAGTTCCTCTAGTGGCAGTTATAGGTGGATACTATTATAGTAAGAGTAGTACAAAACACTTATTAAACAAGAGATAATTAGTTTTATTTTGATGATCTATGGTATAAATTTTGGTGTAGTGAAAAATTCTTTATATAGGGATTGTATTTTTTGTGATTATATTTTTTACGTATTTTTTTAAAATAATGTAAATTTTCGCAAGATATTGAAAGAAATATAATAATCTGATATAATAGATAAGCTATCTATAAATATTAGATTAGTACTGAAAAAACAAGTTATAAGGCGGTGGCTGTTATGAAAAATATTGAAACAGTTGATATGCAAAAAATGGATGTAGAAGAAGTAGATAAGCTATTAGTTCGCAGAGCGCTAGAGGCTAGAGAGATGGCGTATGTACCTTATTCTAATTTTGCTGTAGGAGCAGCACTTCTTACAAAGGATGGAAAGATATATAAAGGATGTAATATAGAGAATGCAGCCTATACTCCTACTAATTGTGCTGAGAGAACAGCAATATTTAAAGCAATTAGCGAGGGAGATAAAAAGTTTGCTAAGATTGCGGTTGTAGGTGGTCCTACTAGCGGAATAGTTAAACATACTTATCCATGTGCCGTTTGTAGACAAGTTATGGCAGAGTTTTGTAATCCAGAGAAGTTTGAGGTTATTGTAGCTATTGATGAGAATGATTATCGTAAGCACAAATTTGGAGAGATTTTACCATATCTATTTGGGCCAGCAGATTTGGATAACGACTAAGAAAAGAATGGTATTTTGAAGGTTAGAAATATTAAAATAAAGATAAGATTAGAAGTACATTGAGGGTACTAAATTAGAGATAAGGTTAGAAGAAAATGGAGAGTACTAAATTAGAGATAAGGTAAAAAGAAAATGGAGAGTACTAAATTAGAGATAAGGTTAGAAGAAAACTGAGAGTGATAAATTAGAAATAATGGAACATCTATATGCGGATGGGATAGAAGGGTGTGAATACTTAACATAGATGATTAGTTATGGAGGGATTTTAAGTGTTAAGTATATTTTCACAATTAGGTTTAGAAAATATTAATATTCCTGCACAGATTGTTATGTTAGCTGCATTTATTGTAATGGCAAGCAGTTTTTGGTGTAAGGATAGAAAAAAAATACTTGGGTTACAGATAATAAGTAGTTTATTATTTGTTATTCAATACATATTATTAGGAGCGAAAACAGGAGCAATTCTTAATACAATATGTATAGGAAGAGCATATTTATTTAAGTTTAAGGATAACAGTAAGCCAAAGAGATGCAAGACTTTTGGAGAAAAATTATATAATAATATAAAACGTAATGCTATATTATATTTGTTTATAATTGCATTTTTAGTTTCAAGCTTGATTATGTGGGAAGGTCCCAAAGGAATATTTGCATTAATGGCAACCTTGGTTTACACAGTTGGATTATGGGAAGATAAGCCACAGAATATTAGAATTGGTTCTAATATAGCTGCATTTTTCTGGTTTTCATATAATTTTTCCGTAGGCGGATACATAGGATGTATAACAGAGACAATTATGTTTGTATCTAATATGATTGCGATTGTAAAGCATGGAGATGAAAAGAAAAAAGCAAGAAAAAGAAAGAAGAACAAGAATAAAAGCAAGAAAAAGCATAAGAAACATAAGAAACATAAAGAAAATAAGAAGAATGATCCTAATTACAATGGAGAACAGGAAGAAATTAAAAAGAAACGAAAGTATGAAGGATTAAGTAAAAAAGAAATAAAAGCAATAAAACGTAAAAAACAAGCTAGAAAGGCTAAAAAAAGAAAACGTAAACATTAGGTAATATAAGATCTTTTTCTGGAGGTATATTATGGGAGTTTTACAACAGCTAGGAATAGTGTTTCTTTTAATGTTTTTAATTCCGGTTATTATAATAGTAGTATTTTATTGTTTGAAAAAGAGAAAATATACAGAAGAAGTTGAAGCGGATATTATAGATATAAGAAAGGTATATTTCCCTATGAGCTTGGATTATTTCTATGTGCCAGTTTACAGATTTACATATAATTATTCTACATATGAGGTAGAAAGCAAGAATATAAGATTAGAGTACCATAATATGAGCTTTAAGAATAATCATGTTAAGTTTAAAATTAATCCAGATGATCCTACTGATATAAATGATCAATTGAATTTGGGTAATATAAAGTATGAACACGATAAAACAGAAGGGCTTATATTAGGAATATGTGCTATTACTGCAGCAATAGTTACTATTTTAGTGTTTACATTCTATTAGGAGAAGTTTTAAATTTCTTATGGGTTGTTGTAGTTTATTATAGTTTATTGTAGTATATTATAGTATATTATAGTATATTATAGTTTGTAATGTCTTTTATAGTTTGTAATGTCTTTTATAGTTTGTTGTGTTTTTTGTAGGTAATACAAGGTAATATATAGTTTCTTTAGTTAATGAAGATTATTTGGTTAGAGTAGCATGTTTGCATAAAGATTAAAAATTAATAGATAATGAATATATAAGTCGGAGAATCATTGAATTAGTAGATGATTTTTCGACTTTTTTGTGTTGTTTAGCTTCATATGTTATTTTTCACTCTTATAGGGGGATGGTGTAGTCATAGGGATGAAAGTAATAAGAGTTGTAAAAGAAAAAGTCATGCCTATGGGGCTAGTAGAGTGACTATAGGGATGAAGATAATAATAATTGTAAAAGAAAAAGTCATGCCTATGGGGCTAGTAGAGTAGCCATAGGGATGAAAACTATAAGAGTTATATATGAAATTCTCATATCTAAAGGCTATTGAAAAAGATATGAGAATAATTTGATCAATAAAAATTGAATAATCTTATCGATTCAGTAGTTAATATCTCATTAAATCAATAGTAAATATCTCATTAAATCAATAGTAAATATCCTATTAAATCAATAGTATATATCCTATTAAAACAATAGTAATTCTCTCGTTAAAACAACAGTCCATAGTAAAATAAAACCCATATGTTATATATATAAAGTTAGCATAATAATACATCGTGATTAAATTGTCAGAAAATAATATTTATGCAACACAATAAAGGCGAATTGTTTACGGATTTATAACAATTCTAAAAACAATTTTTTCATGTTTTTGTAAGTCTTAGTTAACAAATGTTTGAAAATGTAAAAATATGTAAGAAAATAGCAGTAAAATTTACAATATTTTCCAAAAAAATGCGAAAAACTCGAAAAATAATACAATTTTAAAATGGATGTAACAGATTTGTAATAGTTATAATGTAAACTGTTTATGGGTCTTAAAAATGTATAAATTGTATCAAAAACTTAATAAATATTCGTGAAAATGCTATGAATAATTGGGAATAATTATTAAGTGAATTGAATATTAATTTATATATGGTTTAGAAATGACACTAAAAATAATTACCAGAGAGGAGCTTAGCTATGAGAAAAAGTATTAAAAGAGGAATTGCTATTGTAGCAGCATCAGCAATGGCACTATCTATCGTAAGTGTAGGCAACGTAATGAAGAGTGATGCAGCAAGTGTTTCTAGAGATATTAAGAATATGGCTAGAAGAACAAACATTTCTTTAGATTATAATGATAAGTTATCAATAACTAGAGATGAACTTGCTGACACTAGTATGGGTAAAGAAGATAGTTCGACTATGTTTATCTATATGTGCGGAAGTGATCTTGAATCATACTATGGTTTAGCCAACATGGATATTAATGAGATGATCGCTGCCCAAGAGAGTGACAATGTTAATATAGTTATTCAAACAGGCGGAGCTAGAACGTGGAGAGGAAATGGTATTAGTAACAGTCAAATAGGAAGATATGTGGTTAAGAATAATAAACTACAATTAGTAGAGAGTTTACCACAAGCCAACATGGGAGAGGCTCAAACATTAGAAAGCTTCTTAACATGGGGTGTAGAAAACTATGCAGCAGAACATATGAGTGTTGTATTCTGGAATCATGGTGGTGGAAGTATTGATGGTGTTTGTTTCGATGAAAGAAACAGCTATGATAGCTTATCACTTAGTGAAGTAGAAATAGCTCTAGCTAATGCTACAGAGAATATGACAGATAAATTCGACTATATCGGATTTGATGCATGTTTAATGGGAACTATCGAAGTAGCAAATATGCTTAAACCATATGCTGAGTATATGATAGGCTCAGAAGAAGTTGAACCAGGTTATGGTTGGGAATATACATCAATTGTAGATAGAATGGTTGCAAACCCTGACGTAGACCCAGAAGAATTAGGAAAGTTGATTGTTGATACATATTACACATCAACAGCAGCTATAGGTCAAGGTGCATCAGCTACTTTATCATTAGTTGATTTAGATAAATTGGATGAAGTAATGATAGAATTTAACGAAGTTGCTAAGGAAATGAACGAATTAGCAGATGTTAAAGCTAATATTACAAAATTAACTTCATTAGCAAATAGTTCAGATAACTATGGTGGTAATAACGCATATGAAGGATACACTAATATGGTTGATTTAGGTGACTTTATGCAAAATATTGCACCATATGTTGAAGGAACAGAAGATGTTTTAGAGGCAATTGAAGAAGCTGTAGTTTACCAAAGAATTGGTAACAGTCATGCAGATGCAACAGGAATAGCATTCTTCTACCCATTACAAACACCTTCACTTGCTGAATTAAACTACATGAGAAATCTTGGAGTATCTCCATATTTCGCAGAATATATGGATAAAGTATTATTTACAGCAAAATATGGTTCAATCGATGGATTTGTATCAAACGATTGGGCAAATAATGGATATTTCTATGATTTAGACTTTGAATATATCGATAATGAATTTACTTCAATAACAGGATATGAGAAGTTAAAAACAAAATCATATTTCAAAGCAGCAAGCTTTGATGATAATTGGTACAAATGGTTCTACAAGAAATCACTTGTAGATATGGAAGTATCAGATGAATTAGCAGATGATGTAATTGTATCAGATGATAACGTTGTTTTAGATTTAGACAATGAAACAGCAGAAGATGCATCAGATGCAAAAGTTGCAGTAGTTGTTGAGAATGGTGACGATGTATCAATCTTAGGAGCAATTGCACAGGATGATGAACAAGTAAAATTCGATGGTAAATGGTTTACACTTGCTGATGGTCAAGTACTTGCAGCAGAAGTTGTAAGCGAGAATGACAAAGTAGTTCTTTATACAGCACCAGCTGTAGTTAATGGAAAAACTACTAACGTCAGATTTACTGTAGAAAACAATGATATTACTGTACTTGGTACATGGGATGGTATCAATGAATTTGGTATGGCAGCTAAGGGAATTAAAGAAATCAAAAAAGGAAGTACAATTACTCCTTTATACATGACAGTAGATACACAAACAAATGATGTTGATATGGTAAAAGGTGATAGCGTAGTTGTAGCAAATGAAATCATCACAGTAGATGATATTCAAGAAGACTATAGCTTTGCAGCACAAGTTGAAGATGCATTTGGTAATGTAACAATCTCAACTCCAGTAAAATAATAGAATACATTTATAGAATATAATACTTTATAATAAGAAGGAACAGGTGCAGAGAAGTCTGCACCTGTTTGAGTGTGAGATGATTTCTAATAAAAAAACAAAATAACCCATTGTATTTTGAAAAAATTACAGTTTATTTTTGGTAAATATTTATGTATAATGACATCATACTTAATAAATAGTTATTTTTACTTTTTATATTGCTAGCAAAAAAGTAGAGAATAATTATATAATAAGTAATAAAATAATACAATATATATAAATAATAAAATACATAAAGGAGATATGATTTATGAAAAATAAAGTAATTGGAGCAGTTATTACTGCAGCAGTACTTATAGTGGGAGTAGCAGGAATGGTTCTTTGTATAGAGAAGATTCCAACAGGTTATGAAGGTGTAGTATATTCTATGTCAGGTGGAGTTGAAGATGAAACATTATCGCAAGGATGGCATTTGGTTTCACCATTTAAGCAAGTAAAAGAATTTACAATTGGTAATGAGCAATTACTTCTTACAGAAGATGAGGGAGAAGCATTTAAGGTTGCTACATCTGATGATGCAAGTATAGCAATTAGTTTCCAAATGTCTTATAGATTCTACTCAGATAACTTAGTAAAAACTTATTCAAAGTTTAAGGGTATGGATGGAGAAGATATCGTTAATAGAAGAGTTAAAACAGTACTTAAATCAAAAGTATCAGAAGTAACATCAGAGTTCTCAATGATGGATATATATTCTGGTAACCGTAATGAGATAAACAATAGAGTAACAGAATACTTGAAAAAAGATTTTGAAAACAAATTTGGTATAGAAGTTGTAGATGCATCAATTATAGATGTTCATCCAGATGATAAGTTAAAACAAGCAATTGACAATCGTGTAACTGCACTACAAGAAAAACAACAAGCTCAAGCAGAACAAGAGAAAGTTAAAGTAGAGGCTGAAACAGCAAGAATTAAAGCTGAAAACGAAGCAAAAATCAAGATACTTGCAGCAGAAGCAGAGGCGAAGGCTAATAAGTTAAAATCACAATCAATATCAAAAGAGTTAATAGAAATGACAGAAGCAGAAGCAAGATTAAAACATGGTTGGGTTACAGTTCAAGGTGCTAATTCAGTTGTAACAACTAATAAATAGTTTGTGGATACAGAAGCAACGAAATAGCATTAAGACTATGATATATGGTAATAATTCTAGGAATAGTTTTGAGATGATTATGAAGATAAGGGGGATATTGGAGTAACAATGATATAAGGGGATAAGAACGGAGGAATATTATGAATCCAGTGTTTTGGTTGGTTATAGTAGTAGCAGTAATAATTGTGTGGAGTATATTATCATTTGCATTTGAACCAATAGGTAGAGGGGTTAGAAAGTTTATACGTCATATATTTGGTAAAGATGATGAATAAAAGGTAAAAAGGGAATTAGTAAGGAACAAGAAATTTAAAATGCGAATAAAAAGGAAGGATAATATGGTTTCTGAAGCAATTTTAAGTAGTTGTGATGATTATACATCGTTTATGTATGATGATTATAATATTAGATTTAAAACTTCATCTAAATTAGAAAAGTATACAGAAATTTTAGAGTGGGATAATGGATATTTAGTAGTTATGGCTAAGTATGAAGGCATAGGGATAATAGAAGATTATATAGATTTGTTGCCAATATTAGAAAACTTATATTTAGATGTAGAGAAATTTTTAAAACCAATTGAGAAAGTGAGGATTTCTTATGATAGATATCAATAAAGTAGCAGATGATGCAGATATGATTATTCATGGATATGCATTCACAAAAGAAAAAAATATAATAAGAGTGCTAAATTTGAATAATACAAAAAGAGCGGCTGTATTGGATCAAGAAGGTGTTGTATTAGAGACTAGTATGGATGATATAGAATTAGCAATTGTAACAGAATACTATGTCGAAAATAGGGAGTTTATGGAGGAGTAAGAGATGCCAAAATACTTTGAATATAAAATAGGTGGTTATTATCTATATTACACCACTCATTGTGTAGTAGAAGCTATGCATGTGCATGCAAGTGATAGAAGTTTAACGGAAGCAGGTTCAGCAAAGTTTTTTGTAAAAAGCAACGGTGATATAGTTGTTGAAAAAAAGGGAATGCTTTCAGACAGAGATATCAATAAGATTAGAAAGTTTATTAAGAAATTCTATAAAGATATGTATATTACATGGTCGGCGATAAGTGATAAAGGATTTTATGGAGAATAGCTTTGTTATAAATTAAATAATATAAAACATTATAATATATAAAATTTATAAATTATAAAACAAAGTATACCATTACAAATAAATAATGGTATACTTTGTTTTATGATAATGAGTTTTTCTTGTCTAAAATGAAAATTATATGTTATATCATATAGTTAAAGATTATTTTTGAAAATTACCGTCAGCAATAGCTTGTTGTACCCATAATTGAAGTGAATTAACAGCCATAGATATTTGAGAAAGCTGTTCTTGGATTCGTTCAAAATCTTCCATTTCATCTTTTGTGATTTTACCATCAACAGTAATTTCAATAAGTCTATTTTTTTCTTCATTTAAAGAGTTTAGTGATGCAAGCATCTCTAAAGTAATCTGTGATAAATCTTTTAATTTAATTTCAGGAATATGTTCCTTACCAATAGGACATTCATGTGAACAATAATAGTTGCATAAAGATGGATTCTTATAACATTCAGCCATTGTAAGAATTTCATCAGGATGTGGTAAGGATTTTTCATTTTCAATTTTTTCAATTCTATCAGGAGAAACAGTAATAAGTAAATCGGAAGCTGCCTCTCTAGTAAGCCCTAACTCCTCACGACTAATTTGATAAATATTTTTGTTTTCTTTAGTAGATTTTCTTCCCATGATATATCCTCCAATAATTTTTTCAATAATTGTATTGTAAAATATAGATCATATTATAGATATAAATGAATATGTATCCATAATTGAGTATTTACTTTCTATGATAATACAACAACATTATTATATACATATATCATAAAATATGAAAGGTTTTTTCAAAGGGTTTAATTATATTAAGAAATATTTTAGAGAAAAAACTAGTAAAAAGCAAAATAACACCCTTTAATTTGCTTTTTATATCATTTATAAGTCGTAAATAATATTGTAGAATATAGATATGAACAGGAGACATTGATGATGCAGATAATGTGGATACATATATAGAAAATATTATAGAAGAATAGAAATAGGAGGAAAATAATAATGATAACACTATTAAGCTTGTTTATAATAGGGATATTGCTGTGGGTTGGATTTATAATAACAGGTGCATTCTTTAAAGCAATAATATGGTTGTTTATACAATTACCAATAGCATTAATACTATGGGATTTAGGAGTGGCATGCTGTTGTACCCTAATATTAATACCAGTTGGGGTAAAATTATTTGGAGTAGGTGGACGAGTAGTAAGTTATGTGTAATGTATATAGGAAAAGTATATTATTAAATAACAGAGGCTAAAAAATAATATATATCTGTCGTGTAATCGTGCCTAGAAAAGAAAAATAAAGAAGACTTGCCTAGAACTGAAAAAATCCCCTAACAATAGTTGTAATTTTTAAAAGTTTATTTTATAATGAATCAGTATGAAGAAAAATAGAATAAAATAAATTAATATACATAAGTAAGAAGATATTTTAGGAGGATGATAGAATGGCTAAGAAACCATATTATATTTCAACAGCAATAGCCTATACTTCAGGTAAGCCACATATTGGTAATACATATGAGATAGTACTTGCAGATAGTATAGCAAGATTTAAGAGACAACAAGGATTTGATGTGTATTTCCAAACAGGAACAGATGAACATGGTCAAAAAATAGAGATAAAGGCACAAGAAGCAGGCATTACTCCAAAGGAATTTGTAGATAATGTAGCAGGTGATATAAAGAGAATATGGGATTTAATGAATACATCATATGATAAGTTTATAAGAACTACAGATGATTATCATGAAGCACAAGTTCAAAAGATATTTAAGAAATTATATGATCAAGGAGATATTTATAAAGGACATTACGAAGGAATGTATTGTACTCCGTGTGAATCATTTTTCACTTCATCACAATTAGTAGATGGTAAGTGTCCAGATTGTGGTCGTGAATGTCAAGCGGCTAAAGAAGAGGCATATTTCTTAAAATTAGGAAAATATACAGATAGATTAGTTAAGCATATTAATGAGAATCCAGGATTTATTCAACCAGAATCTCGTAAGAATGAGATGATGAACAATTTTATTTTAGCTGGATTGCAAGATTTGTGTGTATCAAGAACTTCTTTTAAATGGGGAGTTCCAGTAAGTTTTGATGATAAGCATGTTACATATGTATGGATTGATGCACTTAGCAACTATATTACAGGTCTAGGATACGACGTAGATGGTAATAATGGAGAGAATTATAACAAGTTCTGGCCAGCAGATTTACACTTAATAGGTAAGGATATTTTAAGATTCCATACTATATATTGGCCTATTATGCTTATGGCTCTTGATTTGCCATTGCCAAAACAAATATTTGGACATCCTTGGTTGCTTCAAGGTGATGGTAAGATGAGTAAATCAAAAGGTAACGTAATATATGCCGATGATTTAGTAGATTTCTTTGGTGTAGATGCTGTTAGATATTTTGTTTTACATGAGATGCCATTTGAAAATGATGGTGTTATTACATGGGATTTAGTAGTAGAAAGAATAAATTCTGATTTAGCTAATACACTAGGTAACTTAGTAAATAGAACTATTTCTATGTCTAATAAGTATTTTGATGGTGTAATTACTAACACTAATGTTGTTGAAGATGTAGATGCAGACTTAAAGGCAGTAGTTACAGCTACAGTTGATAAGGTTGTCGCTAAGATGGATAAATTAAGAGTTGCAGATGCAATGACAGAGATATTTACATTATTTAAGAGATGTAATAAGTATATAGATGAGACAACACCTTGGATTTTAGCTAAGGATGAAGCAACTTTGCCAAGACTTAACACAGTTTTATATAATTTAGTTGAAAGTATTTGTGTAGGCGCTAGTTTGCTTGAGGCATTTATGCCAGAAACAACTAAGAAGATTTTAGCTCAACTAAATGCAACTAAGAGAGAATTAGATGTATTAAATCAATTTGGCTTATATAAATCAGGAACTAAGGTTACAGATAAGCCTGAGATTTTATTTGCAAGATTAGATGCTAAGGAAGTACTTGCTAAGGTTGAAGAGATGCAAGCAGCAGCTAAGGAAGCAGCAGGTGCAGAAGAAGTTAAAGAAGATGAAGTAGTAATAGATATAGAAGCAAAACCAGAGATTACTTATGATGACTTTATGGGAATGCAATTCCAAGTGGGAGAAGTAATTAAATGTGAAGAGGTTCCAAAATCTAAGAAACTTCTTTGCTCACAAGTAAAGATAGGAAGTCAAGTAAGACAAATAGTTTCAGGAATTAAAGCATGGTATACGCCAGAGCAAATGGTAGGTAAGAAGGTTATGGTATTAGTAAATCTTAAACCGGCTAAGCTTGCAGGTGTTATGTCAGAAGGTATGATTTTATGTGCAGAGGATGCAGAAGGTAATGTTGTACTTATGACACCAGAGAAAGATGTACCAGCAGGTGCAGAAATTTGTTAATATTTATAGGTAATTAGTCCGATATATAGAAGGTATTATATTTTAAGAATATAGTACCTTTTATATATTTTATAGGGATTATAGCTATAAACCTCTATGAAATAAACGCTTTGCTAAAGATGATCTGTCATCCCTGTTCTTATAGGGATTCTTAGTAATTGTTATAAAGATTATGATTAATTGATTAGGAGGCTCTTATGGAGAAAAATCTGCGTTTTAATTATATTATGATAATGGTAAATGCTGTAACACTATTTATTATTAATATTTTTAAATACGGTGTTACACCAAGGGGAATTGTAAGTATTGTATGTATTTTGTTTGGAGCAGTATTAGGAACACAGTTGGTGTATATGTCTAAGCTTAGTAATATTAAGAAAGCTGTTGGAATGAATTGGTGTATAGGAATGTCTACTATGCTTTATGCAATGATTGTTGGAAGTAGTACCAATTCATTTGCTATATTTTTTGTTGTAATAGTGGTTTCAGGTGTGTATTATGATACGACAATTGTAAAATGGGTAGGTATTCCATTTATTATAATAGCATTATTTGCGGGGATTTTCTTACCAGAATCCATTAATGGAGAAGGTGCAAGTAGTATAAGTTCTTTAACAAAAGTTGCATACTTTATAATGACTACAGTAATTACAAGATTGATTATTGTTAGTGGTAAAACAGCTAATGAAAGAGCTTTTGAGGCCCTTAAACAGGTGGAAGAAAGTGCTGAATTATCAGCAAAAGTAGCCAAGGAACTTAATGAGAATGTAATTGAAAGTAATTTAGCTGTTAATGATATTGTTTCTCAAGTTGATAATATTGAAATATCAACAAAAGATATGAATGAAGCGTTACAGAATATGACTAAGGGAATATCAGCAGTTAATGAAAGTATAGAAGTTGTTAGAGGCTATATAGCCAAGAATACGGGAGTATCAGAAAGACTTGGCAAAGAATATAATGGAGTTGTGTCTATTGTTAAAGAAGGTAATGAGAATGTAGTTAGAACAAAAGGTACCATGAATGTTTTAAATAGAGCAGTAACAGAAGCAGTAAAAGAGTCTGATTCACTGTTATCAGAAATGGGTGAAATTAATACTATATTAGGTGAAATAGATAATATATCGGAACAAACTAATCTATTGTCTTTAAATGCATCAATAGAAGCTGCACATGCAGGAGAGGCAGGTAAAGGTTTTGCTGTAGTTGCCAATGAAATTAGTTCATTATCTAATGAAAGTACAAAAGCATCAGATAATATTAAAAGTATATTGTATTCCCTTAATGAAAAAGTAAAATTAGTTTTTAACAAGGTTGGAAAAGGTGCTGAAGTTTCTTATAAAAGTTATCAAGAAATGGATGATATAACTGGAGCACTTGAAAATATTAATGTAAAAACAAGCAATTTCCAAGGGATTATAACTGAAGAGAATATAGCTATGAATAATATAAATAAGGAATTTAATTCAATTGTAAGAGAAATGAAAAAGCTATATGAGTTTTCAGAGAAGAATCTTTTAATGTTAGGTGAGATACAAAAGAGTATAGTACAACAAAGTGAATCTGTAAAATATCTTGACTCAAAGATGACAGATGTAGGAAAATTAGCAGATAATTTAAGTGAGAATAGAGAGTAATATATAAAAGGGCTTTTTCAAGCCCTTTTATATATTTTCCCACTTTTTAATAATTATTAATTATATTATAGCATTGAATAGTATAGAATACAAAAATATGATGGAAAAATTAATAAATTATTCGAGGAATTATATAATATTACTAATTAACATATATAAAGCTCCTGTCTTTGACAGAAGCTTTATTGTTTAGTAGGTAAAATCATTAAATTTTATAATTCTATCATAGTTTCTTCCTGATGCATCGGTAGTATTAACATTTACATACATTTGATTGTTATGTCTTGCAACATCTTCAATTTCAAATAATTTGCTATATTTCGAACTAGTTATTCTAAAGAATTGATTTTGAATTTCAGGTATAACAGCTTCATTAGCTGTATTTTGGTTTAGATAATATGCTACAACAATGCTTTGATTCTTTTGGTTATTATTAGTCATTGGCATATATAAAATGCCGCTTCTGTAAAACATACCTTGACGAATATAGTTTTTAACATCTATATTTTCAATGCCATTATTAGTTTGAACAGTTAAGTTTGTGTCTAGGATGTAATGTTTTGTCCATTGGAATGTATCATTAGTGAAATTGCCTAAGTATACATCTAGGCCGTTTTTTACTAAGAAGCCTCCTAATTCAGAAGCATAATTAATTCCAGTAATAGCAATTGGTTGCTTTATGCTTTGATTATGTGAGTACACGCTGAATTCTTTTCTATTGGATAAATAATATGTGCCATTTTCATTGGAATAATTATATTTAACAATTGAAGGTTTGCCTGTTTCCTGAGTTGCTATATACAATGAACCATCTCCAACATACATACAGTTTCCATGACCAATTTGGAATTCAACACCACCAGTATCTTTGTTGTAGACTGGATTATTAGTATTATTTGTTAAATCATATGCCCAAATTCTTGAATATCCTGCTCTAGCAGTACCGTTATTAGCAGTTTTAATGTGAAATGCGACACTATTGTAGATATTCATAGCTTGAGCAGAAGTAAAATTAGAATCTAGTTCTATATTAGCTACATATTTATAGGTGTTAAAATAGCCAACATATGCAGCGTTTGCTTTACCAATACTAATGGCGCTAGCCATAACACCCACGAATGCTAATGATGCTATTGTTAATATTCTTTTTTTCTTAGAAAATCCCCTTATCATAAATAACCTCCTATAAATACATTACTATAAATAAATTCCTATAAATACAGAATGTATTAATTCTAAGTATACAAACCATCTATTAATAATATTGTAACATTTAATTAATAAATTTACAATGAGATTAAAGATTAAAGTTATATAAAATTATACTAGTATAATTTTATATGTAAAGAAATATGTGTAAAAGAATAAATGTAAATAAATATTATGGAAAATAAATGATATATATAAATATTTGCATTATTGTATAATTTAAATTAATTTACATAATATGGAGCTTTTTGTTGATTTTTTACAAAAATTGGTTTATACTTATAACGAATGTTTAGAAGTTATACTTGGGATAAATATAATTGAACATAAAACTGGAGGATATAGACGTGAAGAATATATTATTTGTAACACCAGAGAGTGTACCTTTTATAAAAACAGGTGGATTAGCAGATGTTGTAGGAGCTTTGCCAAAGTATTTAGATAAAGAACATTTTGATGCTCGTGTTATTTTACCAAAGTATAGTTGTATGAAACAAGAGCACAAAGATATGATGAAATATATAACACATTTTTATATGAATTTAGCTGGAAGAGATAGATATGTAGGCGTATTAGAGGCTGAGTATGATGGTGTGAAGTATTACTTTATAGATAATGAAGAGTATTTTAGTGGTTGGTCACCGTATGGTAATATAAAACAAGATTGCGAGAAGTTTGCATTTTTCTCTAGAGCTGCATTATCAGCACTTCCGTTAATAGGATTTAAACCAGATGTTGTTCACTGTCATGATTGGCAGACAGGATTGGTTCCAGTATATATGAAAGATAGCTTTAGAGGTGGAGAATTTTATTGGAATATGAAGTCTGTAATGACTATACATAATCTAAAGTTTCAAGGTAATGAGCATATAGACGCAATTAAGTTCTTTTCAGGTTTATCTGATTATTACTTTACATCTGATAAGATGGAAGCATTTGAAGATGGTAATATGCTAAAAGGTGGTCTTACTTATGCAGATGCATTAACAACAGTTAGCCCAACTTATGCAGAAGAGATTAAGACAGAAGAATATGGTGAGAAGTTAGAAGGTGTTCTTAACTCAAGAAGTCATGATCTTCGTGGTATATTGAATGGTATAGATTATGATGTATTTAATACAACTAATAATGTGCATATTTTATGGCCATATGATTCATCTAATGTACAAGATGAGAAATATAAGAACAAGTTAGCATTACAACAGATGCTAGGTTTACCTCGTAATCCTAATGTGTTTATGCTTGGAATGATAACAAGACTTACATCACAAAAGGGTCTAGATTTAGTAGCGTATATATTAGATGAAGTACTTCATTTTGATGATGTGCAACTTGTTGCATTAGGTACAGGTGATTATCAATATGAAGAGATGTTAAGACATTTTGCATGGAAGTATCCTAATAAGGTTTCTGCCAATATATATTATTCAGATGATTTATCTCATAAGATTTATGCTGCATCAGATGCATTTTTAATGCCATCTAAGTTTGAACCATGTGGTCTTAGTCAATTAATGGCACTAAAATATGGTTCTATTCCAATTGTTCGTGAGACAGGTGGACTTAGAGATACTGTTGAAGCATATAATGAATTTGATCATACAGGAACAGGATTTACATTCTATAATTATAATGCACATGAATTAATGGATACAATTAGACGTGCAGAGCATCTATACTATGATAATAGAGAAGAATGGAACAACATGGTTAAGCGTGCTATGGAGAGAGATTTTTCATGGCAAGCATCAGCTAAGAAATACCAAGAGATGTACGATTGGTTAATTGGATAATATAAACAAACTCTAATTTGTCGAGTTCTAGGGCCTCTGTCATTCTGACAGAGGCCTAATTAATTTTGAGCTTCGCTCAAAATTCGGGTGTTTTTTTAGCTCCGCGAAAGTTTTAGACTTTTATCCTAGTTCCAAATTTAAGAGAATATAATATATTTTTCTCACCGCTTGCGCTCCGTTGCAAAGCGTAACGGTCGTTAAGTTCATACTTCGCATAATTTATGCTCGTATTCACTAAACGCCGACGGTTTGCAAACCCCGAAAAATATACTATATTCTCTTAAATTTTTACCTTTGCTTATAACTATTATAGTTTTTATTGTTAATAGCACAATGAATATGTAGAATAAATGCATCTAAATCTCTAAGTACACAGCAAATAATAAAGGGGCTCGAATATATATGTTTAAAGGTGTCTGAGCCCCTCGGCACTTAGTGATTTCAAGCATCAGCGCCGAAAGAACTTAGTGTCCGCTAGGCGCGAAGTCAAGTGAGAACGTCCATTAAACATATATATTCGAATCCGTATTATTGCGTCACTAGAACTGTAAACTAAAACTTTCGGAAAGAAGCAGAGGAAGCAGCTAACAATGCTAGCGGAACTGTTGAACAATTACAACAACAAATAGCTGATTTGCAAGAACAATTAAATAGTGAATCAGGAGATTCATCACTTAGTGATGAAGAAATACAAGAAATTGAAAGTCAAATAACTAGTCTTCAAGGGGAACTAAATAGTATTAATGGAGAACTTGAAGAAAAAGCAAATGCTGAGAAAATTGCACTTGAAGCTCTAAATAATGCAATTAAAGCTTTAGAAGATGCAACAAATGCATTAACTAATGCTAATGCAGACAAAGAGTCAGCTATAGGTGATGTTGAATCGTCTGAACAGGCTCTAGAGGAAGCTAAGAAGACTTTAGAAGAAGCAAATAAAACATTAGAAGAAGCTAATGGTGTATTTGAAGATGCCAAGGCTGATTATGATAATAAGCAAGATGTAGCTAACAAGGCACAGGAAGAGGCAAATGGTCATAAAGCTGTTGCTGAAGAAGCAAGAGCTAATGCAGATGCAGCAAGAGCCGAAGCAGATAGACTTAAGAAGATATCTGATGAGAAGCAAGCTATAGCAGATAAAGCTTATGAAGATGCTAAGAATAGTCAGGCAACTATAATAGCTCCAGGTAATGTTACACTTAATTCAGGTGGTAGCATAGGAACACAAGACCATAGTATTTCAACAGATGTAGAAGGTGGATTATCATTAAATGCAGGTGAAGGAGATAATGATTTCGTTCATGTGAGCGCAAAAAATGATATGCTTATTGATAATGTAACTGGAGGAGAAGATGTAAGACTTACGGGATTAAATAATATTCTAGTAACTAAGGATACACCTCCAATTAAAGCTGATAAGGTAACACTTGAAACATTAGAAGGAAGTGTTGGTACAGATAAGTTACCAGTTAAGATTAGCACTGATAAGTTATATGGTTTAGCAATGGGTGGAGATGCTAATATATTAAATGATAAAGATCTTGTAGAACTTGATTTCTATACAGATGGTAAATTTAATTATAAAAAGACATCTTATGTAACTCCAAGTTGGCCAAACGGTTCATTTGACGATTCAGACGAAGACCAAGATGGAGATTCAGACGAAGACCAAGATGGAGATTCAGATGAAGACCAAGACGGAGATTCAGATGAAGACCAAGACGGAGATTCAGACGAAGACCAAGACGGAGATTCAGACGAAGATCAAGATGGAGATTCAGACGAAGACCAAGATGGATCAAGTGAAAATGATGTAGACGAGGATTCTTATAATGACGGTACTCATAAAGATGAAGTTATTGGAGATAAAGACTTATCAAACAAGAATGATAATTTAAGTACTAATGCAGGATTATCTTCAAAGGATAAGTTGATAGATAAGGATTCTAATAATAAATTAAATTCAAATTATTATGAATTTGGTAATATGTCAGATTCACCAAAGACAGGCGATTCTTTAGACTTCATGTTATTCTTTTTAATGATGCTTATATCATTATTAGGATTAGGACTTTTAATTACAAATAAGAAAAAAATTATAAAATAATTAATTGATACAACAATTAATTTATACAGTGGTTTTTTGGCGCAACAGGTTTCTGTTGCGCTTTTTTTTATAAGAAAAAACATCTGATTATATTAGAAAATAATAAGTATAGTATGGTGTTGTAATAAGGCAGAAAATGGTATAATTTTACTATAATAGATGAAATATGTATATATTAGCTTATTAGTAAATAAATGTAAGAAACTAAAAGTAGTAAATATGTTAATAGAGGTGATTGAGTATGAGAAAAGGTGTAGGGAGTATTCTTTTTTTAATATTTATAATGGTATTTGGGGTGGAATGTGCATATGCACAACGCCCACAAACAAATCAGAATCTACAACTTTCATTGAAAGATATTGACAGTGATGATATAAAAAAATGGTATAATCCTGAAGAAACAGATATTCCAGAGCAGTTTGACCTAAGGACATATTTAAATGATACATATGGAATAAAAATTCCAGTAGGAGACCAAGGAGCCTTTGGATTATGTGATACATTTTCGCCTACAAAAAGTATTGAAACCAATTATGCCCTAAAGACAGGTAAATATGTAGAGTTATCTGAAAGATATATAGATTATATGATGTCCAATGAATATTATGGAGTTGAAAGAAAAGTAGGAGAGGCTTCTTCTAATGGAGAGGTTATGTCCATAGTGTCTTCATTTGGATGTTTAGAAGAAAAAGATTTGCCTTATGTTTTGTATGAAGATGAATTAGCTGATGATGGGCATGAGGATATTATAAAAAACAAAAAAACAGTTGTTAAAGTAGATGGTACTGTTAATTTTCCGTATCTGCAAGAAGTTGAAGATAAAGAATTAAAAGATAGATGGATTGATATTTTGAAGATTCATATAATGAAATATGGTGCTATAAATATTCCTATTATTTCACCTGGTGGAGATCATTTTAATGAAGAGCACTATACAATGAATTTTAAAAATGGTGTATCTACATCAGATTATGGACATGCAGTGTGTATTGTAGGTTGGGATGATAATTTTCCTAAAGAGAAATTTCCTAATAATCCAGCACAAGATGGAGCATTTATAATACTTAATTCGTGGGGAGATTCATGGGGAGATGAAGGGTATTTTTATTTATCATATGAAGATGATAATCATTTGATACAGGCGTCAGGTGTATTACAGACAAGTACAATGGAAGATTATAATATGTATTCCCACGCTACAAATTTATTTGGTTCTACGGGATTTGCATCAGATTATATTGAAGATAAACATAGATTTTTTGGTATGAAATAAAATAAAAAAGGTGCAGAAGATGAATATATATCCCATATTACGGTTTCAGGATGTGCATTTGATTCAGAAGATACAGATTCTAAGATTATAATGTATGTTAATCCTGTAGATGATTCCTTTGATAAGGATAAACTAATATGTATAGGGGAAAGTGAAGGAATGGTGATAACAGGGGCATCGGGTATTACTTTGGATAAACCATTAAAAATTGAAGGAGACAAATATGCGGTAGTTGTAGAATTTGTATATGGAAAAGAAGATTCAGAGTTTTTAATACCTATGAGTGCAGATAAGAAAGGAAATCCAACACCAGGTGAGATGATGTCAACTATTAGCTTAGATTCAGAGTGGAAAAAAGAAAGTACACATTTTCCAATTTATATATTTACAATGAATAGTGATACAAGAAAAGATGTTGGTGTACAAGTGGAAGAAAAAGATTCTAATGACTTGAAAACAGATGATAGTGATACCGAAGCAGATGTGTCTAAGGTGAAGAATAAAGGAGAAATATTAGATAAAGGTAAGTTATTTGGAGTTCTGGATAAGTCAGTAGCTTTAGGAATTGTTATAGGGATAGGAATAGCAGTTATTGTTTTAATACTTGTAACTGTGATAAAGAAATCTATGAATAAAAAGGGAGAAAAGGATATAGATACTGAGAGTAAAATTAAGAAAAAAGAAAAAAATAAGAATAAGAGTAAAGATAAGAAAGTGAAAAAGAAAAACAAGGCATCAAATAAGAATAAAATAATTGATTTAGATATGTATTCTGAAGATGAATTAGAGGAATATATGGAACAAGTGTCAGAAAAAAGACTGAGAATAAATGTGAGAAGGATGAAGATGAAAATATTGATAAAGATGTAGATTTTGATATGGATGGTGATGAATAGGCTTATATATTATTAATTTGAGCTATCGCTTAAATTGGAGGGTATCAATTAGTTCCAAATTTAAGAGGAATATAGTATATTTTTCTTACCCCGAAAAATATACTATATTCCTCTTAAATAATAGCTTAACAAATTAGAGTTTTTATTTTGGCCAATAATTATACATAATTACAGAGATTATTGTAAAGCATAGACCAAATATAAAGAAGTAACGTTCTATACGTTTATTTGCTTTTGCATCAGCAATAATGTATTTAGATGGGTCATTGGAGTTTAATAATAATTCAACTCTATCGTCTTTTTTATAGGTAGGCGGATTTGTGCCGATAAAATATGTGTCTTTAAAACTTTTTCCGTTTACATAGTATTCAAAGACAGGTTTGTGTACAGGCCCCATAGAGCTTTCAAAATTTGATATGCTAACTTCAATATCTACAACAGTTGCAGTAGTTCTTAGAGTATATAGTTTTTCTTTTCGTTTTCGTGAAATGGTTAGAATTATACTTAAAATCATAAATAGAATCCCTGCACCTATAAAAATTATAAATGATAGTGTATTGTCGTCCATAGTGACCTCCTTAAAAGTTTTTTGTAAATTTTCCATATAGGTTATCGGTGGAGATGGGAGAGGAGTTAATGATAGTATTTAATTTGAAACTACTAGATTTAGTTATAAATAATGGAATAGATAAGGACGATAAATTATTGCTTTATGAAGATGAAGAATATAATATAGAAGCTGTAAATGAAGAAAAATATATTAGTGTGAAAAAGGATAAAAATTATAAGAAATTAATGAAAATAATAGGCAGGGATTAATATATGAAGGATAAAACATGTAGATGTTCATGGTGTAATATGAAAAATCAATTATATATAGAGTATCATGATAATGAATGGGGAGTACCGACATATGACGATAGACTTTTGTATGAAATGCTTGTATTAGAGCCTTTTCAAGCTGGCTTATCATGGGAGACAGTACTTAATAAAAGAGAAGCATTTAGAAAGGCATTTGATGGATTTGTTCCGGAAAAGATATGTACTTATGATGAAATAAAGATAGAAGAACTATTAGCGAATAAAGATATTATTAGGAATAGAAAAAAGATAGAAGCTACTATTAATAATGCAAGAATATTCTTAGAAATTCAAAAAGAATGGGGCGATTTTAGTACATATATATGGCATTTTAGTGAGGGAAAAGTAATAAGAGAAACAGGAAAATCAAAGTCAGAGTTATCTGATACTATAGCTAAAGATTTAAAGAAATATGGAATGAAATTTCTTGGGACAACTACTGTGTATGCGTATCTTCAAGCTATTGGAGTTGTATGTGGACATGATGAGAAGTGCTTTTTAGTATAACATATAAGGGCTGTGAAAAAACTACTATAAATTATAGCTTATTTTGTGCTTACTCTGTTTATAATTTTAGTAGTTTTATCACAGTCCCTTTTTGAAGTTTTTTGCATATGGCATTATTATTTTATTAATTATCGTTATTATCTTCTGTGGAAATTTTATTAGCAGATTTTACCTTGTTTATTACTAAGCATGCGATTAATGGAATGCCAAATAATATTAATACCATAGGGGTAACAAGGAAAAATGCAAATAAAATATTAGATTCAGAAGCTGTACCGGGTACCATTAATAAATAAAATCCTGCAGATAGTATTATAAGTATAGTGGGAATGATTTTTTTACCAGATTTTTTAGCGTTATTAGCTATAATTAGTTGTAAAGGGATAATTATAGCTGTAAGTATTAGACTTGGTGGTAATAATTCTAATGTATAAAATAGACATAAATCAAAAAAACTAATTATTTCATCTAAAATGTATTTCATATAATGCTCCTTTTTAATTTTTTTTATAAAGGTTATATCGGAAAAGTTCTTTAGGGGATTAGCATAGTTTTGATCTAATCGGCACTAGAAGAGAAAAACACGAAACTCAAGAAGAGTCATTTAATATTGACATTCATAGTGTGATAGTTTAAACTGTTGTTGTGAATTCATTAAGGAATTAAAAGGGTTAGAAAAAACGGGGAAGTTATAGACATCTAATAGTTCTTAATTCAAATTATATTCCAAAAGTAAATTACAAGGCCTTGAAAGGAAACAGAGAGGATAGGTTAAAAATGAAAAAATTACATAAGATTATATGTGTAGTATTATCACTTGTGATGATACCTGTATTTGCTATGGATGCGTATGCAGCAAGTAAAACAAAAACTTATGTAGACAAAGATAATTATCTACATAGAGATACGGTAACTGTTACTAGAACAGATGCAAAGAAAATTGTTATGTCTGGTTGGGCAAAACATGTAAAGAATAGAGATAGTATAACAGTAAGTGCTACAAAATCTCGAACACAGACACAGACTGCATCGACAAGTGTATCAGGTAAGTTTTCAGTAGAATTTGTTGAAATAACAGGGACATTAGGGTATTCATTGTCTACAGGAGTAACATATACGTATTCGTCGAGTTTTACAGTTGCAGCATCTGCCAATACGGGATGGTATAGAGCGGTGTATAGATATCCAGGTGCTAAATCACATGCATATTTTACAAAAGAACCAAATAATCCAAATGGAGGAGGTGGAGGTGTTATGAGTGAGGGAACACTTACAAAATTACCTCCTAAAAAAACTGTAAAATATGATAAAACTGTACAATATGTACCTAAAAAGTCTAGTGCATATTTTGATTGGGAAGTAACTACAAAAGAGCCATAGAAGAAATAAAAAGGTGGTAAAAAGAGGATGCCAGGTAATAAGTATAAATGGATAATGCTATTATTAGTAATGAATATGTTGCTTTTAGTAGGATGTGGGAGTGATAATAATGATATTGCTGCTAAAAAGGTAAAAGATGATAAATTATACTTTATGAGTGAGAATTATGAGTGTAATTTAGTTAAAGATGGTTGGTATAGCGGAATTAGTATACCATTTGTAACAGAAAAAAAAGTTGATATAGACAATTTTAAGGTAGTTGTTGATACAAAAGTAGTTTATACACATGAAATTACTGAGATACAGGACGAAGAGTTAGCTTATGACACATATTTAGCATATAAGGATTTTGATTGGGGGAAATTGTGTGCATTAGAGGCTGATAATAAGAAAGAATTAGAGTGTTCAGAGTATTATGATTCATATAAAGATGAGTTTGAAAAAAATAAGAAAGATTTCAATCAAGTATATAAATATATGGTGACAGTAAACTTTGATATGTCTAATATGTTTATGGATGAAAAGATTGAAGAAATAAAAGTCATATATAAAGAAAAAGAATATGTATGTAAGTTGGACAGTGTGATATTGAGTATGAATTATGATTATAAAATGGATAACAATGATAATAATGCATTTAGTTTTAGAACAGCTGCATCAGCAGGTCAAAATTGCACACCTAATAAAGAAGGTATGTTGTTAACGAGGGATTATGAGTTTGTTGTAGAAGATGATGTTAAGATCAAAAGTTTAAGTGTATTAGGCGATGATTCAATATCGTTAGTTAAGGTTTTTGTTGATAATACTACATCAAATACTAGCAGTGAATTTAAGAATGATATGCCTTTAAAGAGTGGAGATGAAGGTGCATTTAGAATATATCTTAAAGATGAGAGATTTAAATCTAAATTATCGTATTACTCTATTGCTACAATTGATTGTGAATATGAGTTTAATAGCAAATTATATCACACATATATACCAGTTCAATATAATTGTTTCTTGAATGCATACGAGATGTATGCAGTATGTGTAGATAAGAAGGATATATTATCTTATTACACTGAATATGCATATGAAAAATTTAATGATATATGGTGGTAGGTAAAAAAATATAAGAATATGGGCATTCGCTCATATTCTTATATTTAAATAATGGAGGATATTATGAAGAAAAAGATTTTTATATTATTTTTAGGGAGTATTATATGTCTAGCACCGATTGTTACATTGATAATAGTTTCTAATAAAGAGAAAGAACAGTTTAAAATGAATAGTATTTATGATATGTCTGAAAAAGCATATGGAGAATTAGTATCGCCTATTAGAGATACAGTTAGAGAGTATTATGAATTTAAGATAGAGGTAATAAGTAATGAAATACGTTTTATGAAAGTACCTAAGTGTAATTATGATAAGGTAAGATGGTTAGTAGATTTAGACGATGAGATTTGTACAGGAGAAAAGATTGGTTTTTGTGAGGGACAGGTTATATATTCATCGTGTGATGGTATAATTAAAGAGATGAATTTAATGAATGAAGAGCCATACATTAAAGTTTCAACATTTGGTCAATTGAAGTTAAAGGTACAAGTACCTATGGATATGGAGAGGAAACTTAAAGAAGTTATGTATGATGAAAATGGGGTAGAATTGGTTAGAAATAAGATATCAAGACAGTATGTGGATGGTTATACTACTGCTTTATATAAAATAAAAGATGCAAAAAATTACAGATATGGTCAGGTTGAGAATAAGTTTAAGATGTATACAGGAGAAGAATATAAGGATGTACTTATGTTATCTAAGAATTGCATATATCAAAAAGATAATGGAGATTCATATGTGAGGATATGTTCAGAACAAAGAGAATTTATAGAAGAAAGACAGGTAGAAGTGGGATTTGAAGTAGGAAATAATATAACGGTAATAGGTGTTAATGAAGGAGAAAAATGTGATTCAGGATATAGTTATGTTATTAACGGTGATACTATACCTGCAGATGAAGAGATAGAAGATTATTGTGAAGAGTAAACACAATATAAAAAGTATAGAAGAAGGGAATAAAATGAAGACTAATAGAACATTCTTACATGCATGGGATATGGTTATTAAGAATAAAAGGGCATACACTATGTTATCAGTAACTATTTTATTATCATTTACTTTTTTGTTGTCATATCTTATGTATATAGATTCAAATTATATGACTGAGTATGGTAGAGATATTTATACTGATGGGAAAATTATTCAAGCTATGTGTCCACATGATGGAGACAATGTTAGTTTTGATTTGTTTTTAGAATCTCTAAAAGATATAGAAAATACACACTATTATATATGGGAAACAAGTGTGGTAAACCAAAATTATTATGTTGAGGGAATGCCGCGATTTATAACAATTTTACCTGAAAATGTATGGGGAGTACATAATGATATATATACTAGAGTATTTAGAACTACAGATAAGGAATTTGTTCTTGAAAAGAATCAGGCAATTGTTTCTACAGAGATGTACAAGGCTTTGAAAAAAGAGTTTGGTAAAGAAAAGATTATAATAGATTTTCCAGTTCAAACTGTAGATGAAGGAGCTCATTTTCTTAAACTTGAAGTGGTTGATGGTTGTTATGCAAGTGATATAGGTCAAAGTAATGCGCTAGACAGTATATATATATCATATGATACAATAAGAGATGTTGACTATGCATCAGATAATAGAGAAGCCTTAATTAGGAGTGATAATCCTCAGGCTGTTATTGAAAATATGCGTAATTTATCAATTGCAGGAACTTCGACATATGAAAATAAACTATCATCATTTGTGCAAATTCTTAATAAAATTCAGTTAAAACATATTATTTCTATTGTACTGTTTATTGTATTAGGAATAAATTTATATAGCAGCTTTAAGAATGCATTAAATGATAGAAAGTTTGAGATTGGTGTAAAGAGAGCAGTTGGAGCATCTAAGAAAAATATAATAAAGCAGTTTTTATATGAAGGAATTATAGTTGTAGTACTTAATTTGTTATTAGCCGCAGTATTAACATCTATTATTTTTATAATTTATAAGATAGTTATGTTGACGGTATTTGACAAAACATTAGTAGTATTTATTAGCAGATATTCAATTATGATTTTCTTGATTGTAGGTGTTTCTATGACTGTAATATTTAGTTTGTTATTTGCTATTCAATCTTCTAAGGTTGAAATAATAAGACATCTAAAATCAGAGTAACATATTAGTAAATAGATTAGTTTTGATATTATTAGAGGGATTATATGGAGATAAGATTAGAAAATATAAAAAAGAGTTTTAATAAGCCAGTTCTTAAAAATATAAATCTTAAGATAGATAATGAGAGTTATATTGCTATAGTGGGTAAATCAGGTTCTGGCAAGTCTACATTAATGAATATAATTGGATTGATTGAAGACTTTGATGAGGGTTCATATAGATTTAATTCAATTAATATAAAATCGGGAAAAGATTATAGTGATATAAGGTTGAATAATATAGGTTTTATTTTTCAATCATATAATTTGATACCAACTATGACTTGTAGAGAGAATATTTTGGTGCCTACATTATATGCTAGTAAAAAAGTAGATTTAGATATATTAGCAAGGAAGTTAGATATATATTCGCTTTTAGATACAAATGTAAATGTTCTTAGTGGAGGAGAAAAACAAAGAGTAGCAATAGCTAGGGCATTGATAATGAATCCAGAATTAATAATTGCAGATGAACCTACAGGGAATTTGGATGAGATGAATAGGGAAATAGTATTTGATATTTTAAAAAGAGAAAATAAAGAAGGTAGAGGGATTGTTATGATAACGCATGACCCTTCTACTGCAGAGCAAGCAAAAAATATATATAGATTGGAAAATGGAATATTAGAAGGGATTAAATATAATGAATAAAGATTTATGTAGATGCTCTTGGTGCAATATGAAAAAGAAAGATGGTGTAGACAATGGTAAAGGATACAAAAGAAAATAATTATAAAAAACAAGAGAGAAAGTTATCAAAAGCAGAGAAAATAAGAAAAGAAAACTTTGCAAAATATAGTGAGGAGATGGAAAAGAAAGGTTATAATAAACGAGAAATAACTGTTGGTGAAAAGCAAATTAATGTAATAGCAGCTTTAATAATGTTACCCTTTGTAGCCGTATTTTTTGCTATATTTGCTGTTGTACATGATTTTCATATAAGAGAGATATTTGAAGCAACTATGGAAGAATTTTTTCTAGGATTTATATTAATATATGTTTGTATTGTTATTCATGAACTAGTACATGGCATAACATGGGCTATTAATTGTAAGAAAGGATTTAAGTCAATAGCTTTTGGAGTTATGCCTGAATTAATGACTCCATATTGCCATTGCTGTGAAGCATTAAAAAAAGTACCTATGATATTAGGAATTATGATGCCAACAATTCTTCTTGGAATTATACCTACTATAGTGGCGATTTTATTAGGTAATGGTTTGTTATTATATGTATCATTATTTAATTTAGTAGGTGGGGGTGGTGATTTTATGATTTTCTTATTAGTTATAAAGGATAAGAGCAAAAAAGAAACATTGTATTATGATCACCCTTACGAACCAGGAACAGTTGTATTTGAGAAGAGATAGGGAGATAATAAAAAATTGTAAAAATAAGTAAAAATTAGTAGAAATAAGAAGTTTGCTAATGTATAATGTTAAATAGTGGTTGTTTCCAAATAGGAAACAACCATAACTATATAAGAATGTTTAGAAAGACAGAAGGAACTAGTAACTATGAATAAGGAAACAATAGATAAAGTATTAAAATTTAGGGATGAACGAGATTGGGCACAATTTCATAATCCTAAAGATTTAGCAATTTCTATAAGTTTAGAGGCCGCAGAGTTGTTAGAGGTGTTCCAATGGAGTGGGACAGACATTGTATGTAATGATAAGATAGATAAAATTAAAGAAGAGTTAGCAGATGTAATTAATTATTGCATTCTTATGGCAGATGCATGTGGTCTAGATATGGATGAGATAGTTAATGCAAAAGTATCAAAAAATGAGAAGAAGTATCCTGTCGAATTAGCGTATGGCAGTAAGGAAAAGTATACAGAGCTTAAGAAATAAAAGATTATTGTTAAGGATAAGGATGAAAAAGTGAATAATAAAGATAGCGGAAAGAATAAGGACAACAGAAAGAATGTAATAGAAAAAACAAGTAAAAGTATAGCAAAAGTACCAAACAAAAAATCGACTTTAGACGATTTAGCAACATTTATGGCATTATTGAAGGACACCTTTAAGGGAAAATATAAAGGTCTTTCTGTTTTTTCAGGATTAGGTTTTGTGGCAGCAATAATATACTTATTAAGTGTTGTAGATTTGATACCAGATGCAATATTAGTATTGGGAATAGTTGATGATGCAGCTTTAATTGCATTTGCACTTAAGATGATTCATAAAGATGTAGTAAAATACCGTATATGGAGGGATGATTGTGACAAAGAATAATACTATTATGAAAATAGAAGGACTTACTAAGTATTACGGCAAAGTTTTAGGAATTGAGAATCTTAGTTTGGAGTTAAATAAAGGTGAAGTATTTGGCATTATTGGACCTAACGGTGCTGGTAAGTCTACAACTATGAGGTCTATTATGTGTTTAATTAATAAGACTAGTGGTAAGGTATTTGTAGAGGGTAATGAATTTACAAAATATAGTATAGATATTAAAAAGATAATAGGATATTTACCTAGCGAAATTCATTTATATGAAGATTTGTCTGTTAAACAAATGCTTGATTATCATGAGTCATTTTATAAAGAAGATATACACAATAGAAGAAATGAGTTAGTAGAGTTATTGCAATTAGATGAAAATAAGATGATAGAAGATTTATCTCTGGGAAATCTTAAGAAAGTTGGTATTGTACTAGCATTTATGCATAATCCTAAGATAATTATACTAGATGAGCCAACTAGTGGACTAGACCCAGTTATACAAAAGAAGTTTTTTGATTTGGTGTTAGAAGAGAAGGAAAAAGGAACAACGATTTTATATTCGACCCATGTATTAAGTGAAGTTTCTAAGGTGTGTCATAGGGTAGGAATTGTTAGAAATGGTCATTTAGACAAGATAGAAACTATAGATAGTATTAAGCAAATGGCACTTAAGTATGTGACAGTTACGTCTTCTAAGGTAGATGAAATAGTCTCAGAATTAGGTATTAAAGATGTTACTAAAGTAAATGATACTACAGTTAGATTTAAAAACGATATAACTATGGATTCATTAGTTAAGAAGTTAGCAGAATTCGAAATAGAAAACTTACTTATTGAAGAAGCATCTTTAGAAGATATGTTTATGCACTACTATCAGGAGGATGATACTAATGTTTAAAAGAGAGATGAAGGTTTACCTAAAAGGATTTTTTATATGGACTTTAATTACTGCAGCTATGTATATAATGGTGTTTATGATGTATCCTCATATAATGAATGATAACACCAAAGAATCAATAGATGAAATGATGAAGATATTTCCTGAAGATATATTAAAGGCATTTAATATGGATATTGCATCAATAGATACTGCTTTTGGATGGCTAAAATCAGAAGGTTTTGTATTTATATTATTAGTAGTAGGTGCATATGCAGGAATTTTAGGATCATCAATTATATTAAAAGAAGAAAGTGATAAAACAATAGAGTATTTAAATTCACTGCCAGTTAAGAGAACAAATATAGTTATCTCAAAAATGTTATGTGGTTTAATATATGT
This sequence comes from Lachnospiraceae bacterium, assembly GCA_015057455.1. Lineage (GTDB taxonomy): Bacteria > Bacillota > Clostridia > Lachnospirales > Lachnospiraceae > SIG301. The sequence goes on from SVEH01000020.1 coordinate 47,304, forward strand.
AGTTGCAATGGTAGCAGGTCTTGGAATAATTAACTATGTAGGCTTAAAAGCTACATGTGAATTTGATGAAAAACAGTATATGTTACTTAGTGTTACACCATTATTTTCATCACTTGTTATATATATGTTAGGTATGTTTATAGCTACATTTACTCATAAAACAAAGAAAATGACAGGAATAAGTTTAGGTTTAGTATTTGGTAGCTATATTTTACAAGTAATATCAGGACTGTCAGAAGATGTAGAGTTTTTTAAGTATTTTACACCATTTACCCTTGCTGATGTAAGAAATGTTATAGAAAATACAGAACTTGAACCTATATTAATTATTATATCACTTGTGTTGTGTGTAGTGTTGTTTGTAGGAACATTAGTGCATTATAACCGTAAGGAATTGGTGTAGGAGGGAATTATAATAAATGAATATAATGTACCGGTGATAGAGTATTGACAAAATACTATCATTGTTGTAGAATGGTGATAGGGTATTAGTTAAAAGCTATCATTAGGGAGGCATTATATTTGGTTATAAGCAAAGAAGATGTTGAAATTTATTTATGTGAAGTTAAAAGATTGATATTGGAAGACAGATATATAGTAGCACATAGAGAGAAGAATGAACTGCTGGTGTATGAGTATGTTTTAACTGAACATATGATGAAGGAAATATTACTTGACTTAAATGTTGAGGATTTTTCACAAGCAGTAAATAATAAAAAGGAAGAGTATAAAGAGGAAGTTTTATTTATTTTTGGTAAGGAAGTAAGATTAGTACCTAGATTTGGAGTGGACGAGGATACAGTTGAATTATATATTAAGTTTAATAAATTAGATAAGCATTTTTTAATAGTTGTATCTATTCATAAGCAAGAATATCCTATGGAGTATATGTTTAAGTAAATATAGGTATAGTATAGTTTAAAAGGAAAAATTAAGGAGAGGAAAGTATATGGGAGAAATGCGAAAAGTATTTTGTGTCCAATGTCAAAAAGAGACTAGTTATAGTATAATAAATAAAAAATATAAGCAGTGTATTAAGGGAAAAGAATATTTGTTTGATATATCGGGTGCATTATGTAATGAATGTGGAGAAGAGATGAATATACCTGGATTATTAGATAGTAATGCAAAAAAAATTGATAAACAATATCGTGCACTAGAGAATATTGTATCGATAGAAGAAATATATAATTTGATGGAAGTATATAATATTGGTAAAGCTCCTTTGTCTATGGCATTAGGTTTTGGAGAGATAACAATAACAAGATACTTACAAGGCCAAGTACCATCTTTAGAGTATTCTGATATTATTAAAAAAGCATTGAGATCTCCTGATTTTATGATTAAGTGTTTAGAGCAGAATAAAGATAAGGTAGGAAATACGGCATATAATAAAGCATATATTGCAGCAGATAGTTTGTGTAAAATGATAGAGGGCTTATCAGATAAAATGATATCAACAATTTCATATATGTTTGAAATAGATGCTGAATTAACGCCATTGGCGTTACAAAAAATATTATATTTTATACAAGGATTGCATATGATACTTTATAAAAAAACATTATTTATTGAAGAGCCTCAAGCATGGAGTCATGGACCTGTTTATACTAATGTATATGATGTATTTAAAGAGTTTAAGTATAATCCTATTGAAGATAAAAAATTTATAATATTTAAAGGTAAATCAGATGGTTTATCATTAGATGAAAAACATGTAATAGAAATAGTTGTTAATACATTTGGAAAATATAGCGGGAAAACATTAGAAGTAATAACTAATAAAGAAGAACCATGGAGAGCTGTTTATGAGGATACTTCGTATTTATGCTCTACTAATAGTTGTATATCTAATAACGCAATATTTCATTATTATAAAAGGCTTTCAGAGAAGTACAATTTGAAAACAGAGGACGGAATAAATGAATATATAAATAATCAGTTAGCAGGTTAGGGTATATATATTAAAAATTAGCAAAAACTATAAAATATTATAAAATATAATGAATCCCATTGGAAAATATGTTAGGATATTGTCTACTTTATGGTATCCTTATATTCGAAAGAAGTTTAAAGGAGAAAAATTATTAGTGTTAAGATGTTATTCGTAGGAACAGCAATTATGTGTATGTTATTTATATTGATATTAAAAGTCTCTAAGATGAGTTTTGATATCAATATAAGTGAAATTTAGCAATATGTCGATATATTTCTTAAGAAATGGATTTTTGTATTGTATTTCAAGGAGGAATATAAAATGATAAGAACAGGTGATTATACACAGGTAACTAATTATTATAAAAATAATTCTGTTAATAAGAAAAATAACACTAATAAAGCTAAAGAGACAGAAGATATACAGGATATATTAGGCTGTGGCAATAAGATTAAGGGCAGTGAAGATAAACTTTCTCAGAAGGCAAAAGATTATTTAGAACAGTTGAGAAAAAATAATAAGGATTTTGACTTTTTAGTTGCTGATAAAGGTGATGACTTTAAGGGGCTAGTTGGTCAAAGTAAAAAAGAGTTTTCCGTAGTATTTACAAGTGCTGAACTTGAGAAGATGGCATCTGATGAAAAGTATGCTCAGGAAAAATTAGCAACAATAGATACAGTTGTTAAAATGTCAAAGAAAATAAATGAACAATTTGGTTTCGAGAGTGGCTGGGATAAAGAAAATGGCATAGGTACTAAGTTAAATAAACTAACAATGGCTTTTGATGATAATGGAAATATGAAATTATTTGCTGAATTAGAGCAAGTGACTCAAAAACAACAAGAGAGAATAGAGAATTTAAAGGAGAAGAAAGCCCAAGACAACTCAAATGATAAAGTCGGGGATATGAAAGAAAAAAAGAACGATAAGAAGGATGTTACAGTAAAGAAAACAGTAGTAGAAGCAACATCAGAGGAAGAGCTAATAAGTAAAATTGGTGAGTGGGATTGGAGTCAAGTTACAGAAGAAAAAGCAATGGAAGGTATGATGTTAGATATAAGTATATAATATATCCTATATAAAAAAAGGATTTTAAGTTACACGTTCAAAATTAAATAAATTATAATTTGCATGATTAGGCCTCTGTCGTTCTGACAGGGGCCTTAAAAAAGCAAAGGATTGAATTTCAAGGTGATTAAACATTGTTTGTATAGGTAATATATGGTAAAATCATAATTGTGTGACTAGATGAGAAGACAAGGAGGATATAATATGAGTAACACAATTATGAAAAGGGAAGAAATTGATAGAAAGTATAAATGGACGTTAGAAGATATGTTTGCTTCAGATGAATTATGGGAAAAAGAGGCAGACGAAACTTTAGAACTTGCTAAAGAATTTGCTAAATATAAAGGAACGTTGTCATTAAGTGTCAAAGCTTTATTAGAGGCATTATCTAAAAGTGATGAACTAGAACATCATGTATCTAGAGTATATACATATGCTAATATGAGACTACACCAAGATACATCTGTATCAAAATATCAAGGATATGCTGCTAAGGCTGATAGTGTTTATACAGAAACTAGTAGTGCTTTATCTTTTGTTAGTCCCGAGATTTTAACTATAGATGAAGGTAAGTTAAAAGGATTTTTTGAGGAAGAAAAAGGTTTAGAAAAGTATCGCAGAGTTATAGATGTTATACTTCGCTCTAAAGAACATACTCGTAGTGAAGAAATAGAGGAGATTTTAGCTCAAACTAGAGACTTAGCTATTGCACCAGATAATATTTATTCCATGTTTAATAATGCGGACATTAAGTTTCCAACTATAAAAGATGCTGAGGGTAAGGATATTCAAGTAACACATGGTAACTATTCTACATTGCTAGAGAATAAAGATAGAAATATCCGTAAGCAAGCTTTTGAAAGTGTTTATAGTACTTATAAGAAGATGGGTAACACTGTTACAGCTATATTTACAAGTAATCTAAAACAAGAGAATTTTTATGCTAAGGTTCGTAATTATCCTAGTGTTAGGGCTATGCATTTAGATAATGGTAATATACCTGAAAGCGTATATGATAATTTAATAGAAACAGTGCATAAACATTTGCCAGCTATGCATAAGTATATGTCTATAAGAAAAAGAATGTTAGGTGTAGACGAGTTGCATATGTATGACGTATATGTTCCAGTAGTTGAGGAATCAGATAAAAAGTATCCATATGAAGACGCCAAAGAAATAGTTAAGGCATCTCTTGCACCTATGGGTGAAGACTATGTTAAAGTTGCTTCCCAAGGTATGGATAAGGACTGGGTAGATGTATACGAGAACGAGAATAAACGTAGTGGAGCTTATTCTTGGGGTGCATATGGTACTCATCCATATGTATTGCTAAATCACCAAGATACACTTGATAGTACGTTTACATTAGCTCATGAAATGGGACATGCAATGCACACATATTATTCTAATAAAAATCAACCTTGTACTTACGCAGATTATTTAATATTTGTGGCTGAGGTTGCATCTACTTGTAATGAAGCATTGCTTATGAATTACTTAATGAATAATACTACAGATGAAAAAGAGCGTAATTATTTGATTAATCATCATCTTGAAGGATTTAGAACAACACTATTCCGCCAAACTATGTTTGCAGAGTTTGAGATGATCGTTCATAAGAAACTTGCACAAGGTGATAATCTTACCATGGAATCATTATGTAAGATATATCATGACTTAAATGTATTATATTATGGACCAGATATGGTTATTGATGAAGAAATTGACTATGAATGGATGAGAATACCTCATTTTTATACCGCTTTTTATGTGTATCAGTACGCAACTGGATATTCAGCAGCTATGGCTTTCTCAAAGAAAATCTTAGAAGAAGGTAAAGATGCGGTAGATAAGTACATTAAGTGCTTCTTAAGTGGCGGTTCATCAAAGGATCCTATTGATTTATTGAAGGACGCAGGAGTGGATATGAGTTCACCAGCAGCAATAGATGATGCACTATGTGTATTTGATGAATATGTTGATCTTTTTGAAAAAGAAACATTAAATAATATGTAAAATTTTACCAGAAGATGGTATGATAAATCGAAATTAGATGAATTATATTTAGAAACTAAAGAATTTAAGGAGGACAGAGAGAGGTATTTAATTACAAATACATCCTACAAGACAGATATGAGAGCAATGACAGGAAGTAAAATAAGAAAACATTTTAAAGAGGAATTTATGGGGTGGAAGATATGGGAGGTATTTTGGCTATTTTTAGCATGTTTTATTATAATGTTATTATCAATATATTGGAAAGATACAGCTATGGGAATAATATCAGCTACTACGGGGGTTGCATGTGTTGTATGTACAGGAAAAGGTAAACTAAGTGCTTATTTATTTGGAACTATTAATATAGTTTTATATGCTATTATTGCATATAATGCGAAATTTTATGGTGAAGTTATGTTAAATGCTTTATATTATTTGCCAATGCAATTTTATGGATTGTATGTATGGGGGAATAATATGAATAGCGAAACTCATGAAGTGAAAAAGAGAGAGATGAATAAAAAAGGAAAAGGAATTATTGTACTTGTAATAGTTCTAGGAACCCTTGTATATGGTGCAATACTTAATATAATAGGAGGTTCATTGCCATATTTTGATGCATTGTCAACGGTTGTATCTGTTGTGGCTATGATTATTTCTATAAAAATGTATGCAGAGCAATGGTTATTATGGATTGTTGTAGATATTGTAACGGTTGTTATGTGGGCTGTGGCATTTGCTAAGGGAAATGATAGTATTGCAACATTGATTATGTGGATTGTTTATCTAGGAAATGCGTTTATTATGTATTTTAAGTGGAAAAGGGAGGCTACAACTAATGCAATATAATGTGGGAATGTACGGTGGCTCATTTGATCCTTTACATATTGGTCATATAGATATGATTATAAAAGCGGCCGCCATGTGTAAAAAACTATATATTGTATTAAGTTTTTCAAGAAAACGAGATAGTGTTCCTATGGAAATTCGCTATCGATGGATAAAGAATAGCTTTAAACATATGGATAATATAGAAATTATCTTGTTAGAAGATAATGCAAACAGCAAGGATGAATACGATAAAGGAAGTTCTTGTGGTACAAGAATTGCCAATGATAATGTAAATACCAATATTATAGATTCGGGCATTGATAGTTACTTTTATTGGGAACAAGGTAGAGATTATGTATTAGAGACCATAGGAAGTCCAATTGATGTGGTATTCTGTGGTAGTGATTATAAAGGAACTAATAGATATGAAGAATTGTATAAATGTGAAGTTATATATGTTGATAGAGATATTGTGTCTGTAAGCTCAACAAAGATAAGAAGCAATCCTTTTAAATATTGGGATTACATTCCTAAAATATGTAGATCATATTATACAAAGAAGATATTAATAATTGGAGGAGAAAGCACAGGAAAAACAACATTAACACAGAATCTTGCACTTCATTATAATACAAACTTTCTTGAAGAAGTAGGACGAGAAGTATGTGAAAATGCAGGGGCAGAAGAATTAATGGTAGTAGAAGATTTTTATGAAATACTACTTAGACATAAAACAAAAGAATTAGAGGTAATAAAAGATAGTAATAAGCTATTGTTTATAGATACAGATGCATTAACAACTAAGTTTTATATAAATTTTTTATTAGATAAGAACAAAAATAACGGTAAAGCATTAGCTGATGCCATTGCTAATATAAATACGTTTGATTTAATATTCTTTTTAGAACCCACAGTAAAATTTGTACAAGATGGCACAAGAAGTGAAGTAATAAAAGAAGATCGAGAAAAATATAGTATACAAATAAAGAAACTATTTGAAGAGCATGGATTAGATTTTATATCAGTTACAGGAGATTACGAAGAACGATATACATCAGTAATTAATAAAATAAAAGAGTGTTATAATATTTAAAAATTCGATCATTGGTTTTGGGGATAGAATATAAGTTGATTAAGAGTGTGGGATATAATAGATAATATAAAGTGTAATTATTGTTCTTATATTTATAAAAAGAAATATAATGTCGATACTATATTAGATGTCTGTATAAAAAGGAGAGAATATTATGACTGAAAATATAAGTGTGTTTAAAAAGAATGAGGTTCAGGCTAATAAAACTGCAGCAGATGTTATGCTAGTATCATTTGGTGCATATACATTAATATATTTGATGAATTTAGCAGGATTTTTTATTGTACCTCATTGGTTAATGACAATAGCTTATATTTTAGGTGGTACAATGTTATTATTACCCGCTATTTTGGTAAAGAAGTTTAAAAATTATTCATGGTATATGAAATATGTATTTGTTTTTTCTGCTGCATTGTTTATCGCATTAGCCAATGCAACGTTAGCTTTTCATATAGTTGTGTTATTTGCTTTTCCAATTGTAGTGGCAACGTTATATTTTGATATGAAGTTAACTAATATAACTATTGTTATGACTATTATAATGACTGTTATTTCCCAAATATTTTATTATAAAATAGATATACTAGGTGATTGGAATTATCTTAATTTTAAGAAATTTATTATGTTTGCTATTTGTCCTAGAAGTATGGGAATTATACTGTTTGGATGGTTATCTAGAAAAATATGTAGACGAGCATATCAAGTATTAGGAGATTTGGTAGGAGCAGAAGAAAAAAATGCTCTAATGGAAAAAAATAGAGAGATTAAAGAAAAAGCAATGTTAGTGTCAGATGTTTTGAGTTCATCTGTGGACGAACTAGAACAAACGGCAATGAATGTATCAGAGGCTAATCAAAGCATTGCAAAAGAATCATCGGAGGTTTTAGAAAATACATCTACTAATGTAACAAATGTAAATGAAGTAAGTAAAAAATTTGAGGAAATAGTAGAAAAAATTGCTACGTTAGATGGTAAGACTAAAGATATAACAGGGTTGTCAAGAAATGTTAAAGAGAGGACAAAGGAAAATCAAGAAAAGATTAGTATGGCTACTAGTCGTATGAAAAAAATGAATATAAGTACAGATATATGTAAAGATAAAATAGAAAAATTAGGAGAACTTTCAAAACAGATAAGTAATATAGTAAGTGTAATTACAAATATATCAGAACAAACACAGCTTTTGTCGTTGAATGCATCTATAGAGGCAGCAAGAGCAGGGGAATATGGTAAAGGATTTGCAGTAGTTGCAGAAGAAATAAATAAACTATCTAATCAAACTAATGAAGCTTTAGATAATATAGATAAAATAATAACAGAGGTGGTAAGTAATACAGATCAGGCAATAATTGCAATGGAAGATAGTGCCGTTCAAACAAAAGCAAGTTTGGGTGATATAGAGGGTGCAGAACAAGTTGCTGTAGAAATTACAAATTCTAATACAAATATTGCTACAGAAATAGCATATATATACGAAATATCAAAACTTATAGCAAAAAATAGTAATGACATAGAAGAATATTTGAAAATTGTAAAGAGAACAATAGATAACAATTATACTTTGGCACAAAATGTATCAAATTCAACAGATGAAACAATGGTATCAACTGAAACCCTAGTTCGAGCAGTTAATTCGATAAAAGATGTATCAAATGAGTTGAATATTGTAGTTAATGAATAAGATATAGAAATAGGAGTTGTGAAATTTTTACAACTCCTATTTTATATACCTTAATTTCCTTCTTGAAGATATGCATTCTTGAAGTAAATATGATTCATATGAGTAAATATACCTTTAATGTTTGATGCTTTCAAATATGATGATGTATAGAAGTAGATAGGAATAACTGGAGCGTCTTCCTTAAGTATTTTTTCTGCTGCTATAATTGCCTTATCATATTCAGCACCTGTAACTTTAGCTGCTTTTTCTATTAAAGCATCGTATTCTGGATTAGTGTAGAATGAATTGTTATTACCATTTCCAGATGTCATTAATGTTGAGAAAGTAAGTGCATCGTGGTAGTCAGCTAACCAACCATTTCTTGCAATTTGGAACTTTCCGTTATTTCTTGTATCTTGGAATACTTGCCATTCTTCATTTCTACAAGTAGCTGTAATACCTAATTCTTTTGACCACATATTTTGAACAGCTTCAGCGATGTCTTTGTGTCCACCTTCACTGTTGTATGCGAATTCTACAATAATATCATCTGGATTAAGACCAGTTTCTTTAATTAAATTTCTTGCTTCTTCACAGTTCTCCTTATATGTTGTGTTATCCCACCATTTTTCTAATGAATTATATAAATCGTTTCCATTAGCATCTTTTTGTACTGAAGGTGGAATAAATGTATCAGCAGGAAGTTGTCCTCCTTGAGTTACATTTTTAACAATATATTCTCTGTCTATAGCTAAAGATAATGCACGTCTAACGCGTTTATCTAATAAAGCTTTATTCTTTTGTACTTCGGCAACTGAAGGATCAACGTTCACATTAACTGATAAATAATAATTACCAAGTGATGATTCTGTTACTAATCCTTTACCCTTTAAATTAGGAAGTTCAGCTGTTGGTATAAGTGAACCGATATGTAAGTCTCCAGTATTGAAAGCTGATAAAACTGTATTATCCTTTGAGATAAGGTGTAAATCAACTTTTGAAGGTCTTACATTTGCTCTAGCATAGTAATTGTCATTTGGTTTAAGTACCATTTTGTAATCTCTAGTCCATTCAGTTAACTTAAATGGTCCATTAACTACATAATTTTTTGTTGAATTTGCCCAATCTGGGTATCTATTTACAATATCTGCTCTTAATGGAACAGTTGATGGAAATGCACATATTTCTAGGAAGTATGAACATGGATATTCAAGATAAATTTGAAGAGTTGTATCTGATAGAGCTTTAATACCTAATCCCTTTGTATCCATTTTTCCATTCATAACATCGTTTGCATTCTTAACCATTTCAAGTAAATAGTTATATGATGAAGCAGTAGCAGGGTCTACAAGTCTTTTCCATGAGTATACAAAATCATGAGCTGTAACTTTCTTGCCATCGCTCCATTGTAAATTATTCTTAAGTGTAAATGTATAAGTAAGACCATCTTTACTTACATGATAATCTTTGGCTTGACCACATACTAGATTACCAGTGTTGTCAACAGTCATTAATCCTTCAAAACATTGTACGATAAATGTCATACCGTCGCTGTCAGAACATAATGATGGGTCAATTGTTTTAATATTTCCACCTAAATGAGCACTAATATCATTGTCGCCTATAACTTCTTCTTTATTATTACCACAACCACTTAAAGATAAAAGGAGTGATAATATTAGTAAAATTATAATTGGTTTTTTATTAAATAATTTCATTGTTATTCTCCTTTACTTTCTTAAATCTGCTTCAATTGCTTCTAGGTTATGGCAAGCAACATAGTGTTCTTTAGCTGCTTCCATAAGTTTTGGTGAGAATTTTTCACAAGTTGCTGTTGCATATGGACATCTGTTTCTAAATGGACATCCACTTGGCGGATTAATAGGACTTGGAATTTCACCATTTAATATAATTCTCTTCTTGTTTCTAGCAGAAATAGGATCTGCTAAAGGAATTGCTGATAGAAGAGAACGAGTATATGGATGTATAGGATTCTTGTATAATTCTTCACTAGTTGTAATTTCAACTAAGTGTCCTAGGTACATAACACCTATACGATCACTAATGTGTTTTACTACTGATAAATCATGAGCGATAAATAAGTAAGTAAAACCTTTTTCTTTTTGTAAATCTTCTAACATGTTTACTATCTGTGCTTGGATTGATACATCAAGTGCAGATATTGGTTCATCACAAACGATAAATTCAGGCTCTACGGCAAGAGCTCGAGCAATACCGATTCTTTGTCTTTGCCCACCTGAGAACTCGTGTGGGAATCTGTTTGCATGTTCTTTGTTTAACCCAACTGTTTCAAGTAAATTGTAGATTTTTTCAATTCTCTCTTCAGGAGTTGAATATAAACCATGAATATCAAGTGGTTCTCCAATTATATCAGCTATTGTCATTCTTGGATTAAGTGATGCATATGGATCTTGGAAAATAATTTGCATTTTTCTTCTATAATCCATTAATTCTTCAGGAGATGTTTTGCTACCGTCAAATATAACATTGCCGTCATATATAATTTGTCCGCCTGTAGGTTCGTGAAGTTGAAGAATTGTTCTTCCAAGAGTTGTTTTACCACAACCAGATTCACCTACAATACCTAAAGTTTCACCTTTTTTTATGTATAAACTTACGTTATCTACGGCTTTTACAGTAGCTTTCTTAAATAAGCCGGCATTGATTTCAAAATACTTCTTTAAATTTTTAATTTCAATTAAATTCTCATTACCTTGCATTATTACCGGCTCCTTTCTCTAACATCTTTTTATATTCTAACCAACAAGCAGTACTGTGAGTTTGAGATAAAACAGAAGTGCTTGGTCTGTTATTCATACAAACTTTCATACATTGCTCACATCTAGGTGCGAATGGACATCCAGCAGGTGGATTAATTAAGTCTATTGGTGCACCTTCAATAGGAATAAGTCTTGTATTTGTAGAGTTTAATCTTGGGATAGATTTTAATAATCCCATTGTGTATGGATGGTGAGGTCTGTAGAAGATATCTTCAATAGTACCTTGTTCAACGATTGTTCCACCATACATAACTGCAACTTTATCACAAATCTCTGCAATTACACCTAAATCATGTGTAATAAAGATAATTGTCATACCTATTTTTTCTTTTAATTCTTTTAATAACTCAATTATTTGAGCTTGAATTGTAACATCAAGAGCAGTAGTTGGCTCATCTGCTATAAGTAATTTTGGATTACAAGCAAGTGCCATTGCTATAACAACTCTTTGTCTCATACCACCTGAAAATTCATGAGGATATTGTTTCATTCTTTTCTCTGGTTGATTAATTCCAACTAATTCGAATAATTCAATAATTCTTAATTTTCTTTCTTCTCTAGATAGGTCAGTATGTTTCTTTAAAACTTCATCTATTTGATTACCTACTGTATAAACAGGGTTTAGTGATGTCATAGGATCTTGGAAAATCATTCCGATGTCTTTTCCACGAATTTGTTCCATTTCTTTTTCTGTAAGAGATAGAACATCTAATCCATCAAAAGTTATTTTTCCTGCAAGTACTTCTCCTGGTGCTGCTACCATTCTCATAAGAGCAGAAGTAGAAACTGATTTACCACTACCGGATTCACCTACAATACCTAAAATCTCACCTTGTTTTATTTCATAAGAAATTCCTCTTACAGCCTTTACTTCACCAGCATGAGTAAAGAAAGAAACTTCTAGATTATCTACTGATAAAAATGGTTTTTCATTGTTTGTATTATTCACGATTATTACCTCCTACTTCTTCATTTTAGGGTCAAGAGCATCTCTTAATCCATCTGCAAATAAGTTAAATGATAAGATTATTAAACTTATTATTAAAGCAGGGAAGAATAATCTATATGGATATGAGTTGATTCCATTTAAAGCATCTGAAGCTAGAGAACCAAGTGAAGCCATTGGTACACTAACACCTAATCCTAAGAAACTTAGGAATGATTCAGTAAATATAGCTGATGGAATTTGAAGAGCAGTTGTAACGATAAGCTGTCCTATACAGTTAGGTAATAAATGCTTTGCAATAAGTCTTCTTTTATTACTTCCTAAAGCTACTGCTGAGTTTACATATTCCATTTCTTTTAATTGAAGTACTTGACCACGAATTATACGAGCCATACCTACCCAATAAAGTAATCCATATACGATAAATATTGCTACTACACCTGAACCAAGAGTTCTAAATGGTTTCATAATTGCATGTGAATTTATGAACTCAGTTAATGGTGTATCAATAACTAATTTAATAATAATTATTATAAGAATTTCTGGTACAGAGTAGATTAATTCAACAATACGCATCATGATATTATCTACCATACCACCGCATAAACCAGCGATTGCGCCGTATATTGACCCGATTATTAACACCATAAATGATGCTAAAATACCAATTAATAATGAAATTCTACATCCAACCATTGCTCTAACCATTAAGTCACGACCATGTCCATCTGTACCAAATGGATGTTTAAGGCATGGCGCTAAGTTTTCTGAACCTCTTATTTGTTCATCATAATCAAATGGTGAAAATATAGGTCCTAAAAATGCAAATATTGCAATTATTATAAGTACTATCATAGCTGCTGTAGCTATTTTATTTTGTTTAAGACGTCTCCAAGCATCTTGCCAAAATGATACTGGCTCTGCAAGAGTATCTAATTGTTCTCTTTCAGTTAAAGTAATTGGAGAAAAATCTTCTGGTGATAGTTGTATTTGAGTTGATAACATATTTGTTTTGTTCATAATTTATTCTCCTCCTTACTTCTCTAAATTAATACGTGGGTCTACTACTTTATATAGTATGTCACATATTAAGTTCATTAAAATTACTAAAGTTGCTAGGAATAATGTTGTTCCCATAATAATGTTGTAATCACGAGAGTTGATTGAATTTACAAATGTTGCTCCAAGTCCAGGAACTGCAAATATTGATTCAACAACGAATCCACCGGTAAGAACACCTGCAACCATTGGTCCCATATATGTAATAATTGGTATAATTGAGTTTCTTAAGGCATGTTTAAATATAATTGAATTTTTACTCATACCTTTTGCTTTAGCAGTTCTAATATAATCTTGTCCCATAGCATCTAACATACTTGAACGCATAAGTCTTATTATATAACATGTAGGATATAAGCTAAGAGTTATAATAGGTAAGATTGCTGATGCAAAATTGTCCATATCATATAAAACTGGAGCAACCTTAAATGTACATGCAAACAACGACATAAGCAATGTTGCAATAACAAAGTTAGGAACTGCAATACCTATAGTTGAGAAAACTCTAATTATATTATCTGGTAATTTCTTTGTATGGAAAGCAGATAAACATCCTAGCGGAATACCTACAAAAAATGCAATTAGAATTGCGAAGAATCCTAATTTTGCAGAAGTAGGAAACTTCTCTGCTATAAGAGTTGTAACAGGTGTATCTTTGTAACAACTTAGACTGACACCTAAATCACCTTTTGTTAAATTTTTAAGATAATTGATATATTGCTCACCAGTTGAAACATTTAATCCATATTTTTCATTCATTGCATTCATAGCTGCTTCATTGGCTTGTCTTTCAGCTGCAAATGGATTACCTGGTACAGCGTTCATCAAGAAAAATGTAAGTGTTATGGTAATAAATATTGTAAATATTGCCATACCAACACGTTTTAGAACATACTTAAACATACTACATCACCTTTCGTATAACTTCTTGTTTGATAATTTGTGTTGTTATTGTATAAATCCCTATAACATGACACAAACACATTATATGAAAAAAACAAACTAAGGTCAATGTTAATATTTGTAAATAATACTAAAAAACAAAAGTAATATGTAAATAATTTCCAAAAAGTTAGCATACATTTAATTTTTATAAAGTGTTTTATTAGAATTTAAAAAATTAACCCGAGAAAAATACCTTGTTTTAGGGATTTTCCTCGGGTAGAAGAGTATTGAGTATTATATATAGTGTTCAATTAATGAAAAAACTAGAACAGATATTATTTTTTTATAAATTTTCATTTTCTAATTCATCAGTTAATGAACAGATTTCATCAATCATTTGTCCGATATAATCAATTGTGTCTAATAATGGTTTGTCTGTTGAAATATCAACTCCAGCCATTTGAGCTAATTCTAATGGCGTTTTTGTTCCGCCAGTAGCTAATACTTTCATCCAATCATTAATAGCAGCAGAACCTTCGGATTCTATTCGTTTTGCAACTTGGGTTGCGACCGTTAATCCTGCGCTATATGTATAAGAATATAAGCCCATATAGTAATGAGGTTGACGCATCCAAGTTAGTTCAGCACCTTCATTTATCTCAACAGCGTCTCCCCAGAAGTTTTGCAGTGTTTCTTTCATTATTTTACTAAGAACTTCAGCATTAACACTGCCACCATTATCTATAATTTTATATACTTCTCGTTGATAAGCTGCCTCTATAAGATGAGTAACAAAGTTATGATAGAAAGTGTTGCTTATCATTGAGCTTAATACCCAACGGCGGAAACGTTTGTCAGGATTAGAATTCTTCAGATAATTAGCCATAATTAATTCATTCATTGTTGATGGAGCTTCTACAAAATAAGTAGAAACATCTGAATCTAGAACAGATTGATGTTGGTTGCATATGTAAAAATGTCCAGCATGGCCAAGTTCATGTGCAAGTGTAAATACATCAGCCATTCTATTGTTCCATGTTAGTAATATATAAGATCCTTTTTGGTATGGACTAGAACAAAATCCACCGGTACATTTACCCTTATTTTTTGCAAAATCAATCCAACGTTCATTATAAGCTCTTTTTACTATATTAATATAATCATCGCCTAGAATGGATAATCCATTTTCTATATAATGTTTAGATTCTTCTATAGTAACGGAAGGATCATAGTCAGGATCAACGGATATTTTTAAATCTGCAAAAGTCATTTTATCTAGTTTATGAATACGCTTAAGTAATTTGGCATATTTTCTCATATGTGGAGCAAGTTTGCTCGTAATAAGATCTATTTGTCTATGATACATGTCTTTATCTACTTCCTGGGAGTATAATAAATAATCTATAACACTTTCATATCCACGAAGAGTAGCTAGTGTTTTTTCTGTCTGTACATGAGTTTGATATGCAGTTGCAGTAGCGTGTTCATACTCTTTAATTTTTTTTGAAAAAGCATTAAATGCACTTCGTCTTATGTCTGTATTCTTATCATATTCATAATCATCTTCAAACATGGAGTAACCAAGAGGGTATGATTTGCCATTTACATTAAAGTTTTCAAATTTCATATCAGCAAGTTTAATGTTTGAATATAATTCATATGGAGCATTTATAGTTTGTGTTAAGGCCTTAAGAGTACTTTCAGTTTCAGGTGAAAGCAAATAAGGTTTGTTTCTTAATATTTCATATATGTAATGTTTATTTGAAATTGATTGGTTCATAGCATCATTTAGTATATCTTCAGATATCAGAGATAACTCTGAGTCTATAAAACTTAATTTGCTAGAAACAGTTGCGTAAAGACTTTGTATTTTTCCATATAACTCTTGATCATGTGAGTTATAATAATCTACATTAACTGCGAGATTGGCATAATCGTAACAATATAGAATAAGTTTAGTTAATTCTTGATATGCGTCAAGACAGTTATTGATAGTTTGGGCATCTATTAAGTTCCCTTTGTAAGTGTTTATAATATCATCACACATTGATGAAATCTTATCCATATCATGAAGCATAGCTTCCTCAGTAGCATATATTCGTGAAAGGTCCCATGTAAGTTCTTCAGGAATTTCACTACGGCTTTTTAGTTCGTCTGTCATTGTAATTACCTCCATTGTTATAATGAATAAAGTATAGCATTTATAGGTGTTAAATACTAGATAAAATATGAGATATAATAATGAAGTGTATTGAAATGTGGAAATATAATTAGTATACTGTGAGTTAAATACAATTTAGATATATAATATGATAGTACTATATAATAATATATAGAAGATAATAATATGTAGAATCTAATATGGATATATATAATATAGATAAATAAGGAGGCGCATATGGATGTATTTATAATTAAATACATCACATAAGTAATATATGGAGGATAATAAAACTAAGTATATAACTAGAATAGGAGTTATTACAGCAATTATGTGTATTATAGCGCCTATATCAATACCTATAGGTGAGATACCCATAACATTTACAAGTTTAATACTTTTCATATTTATATATGTAGTAGGATGGAAAACAACATTAATAAGTTATATTATATATGTACTTATTGGATTAGTTGGGGTACCAGTGTTTTCTGGATATGTAGGTGGGGTTAGTAGAATTCTAGGTCCTACGGGCGGTTATATTATAGGGATGATACCATTAATTATTATTTCAGGGATAGTAATTAATAATTCAAAAAATAAAGTAGTAAATATACTAGGACTTATAATTGGTACCATTGTTTGTTATTTGTTTGGCATGATATGGTTTAGTTTTATAATGAATATAAGATTTATAATGGCGTTTAATATATGTATAGTAATTTTTATACCAGGAGATGTTATAAAAATTATAATGGCGATAATTATAGGACCAAGAGTAAAAAGAAGAATGCAGGTAATAGATTAATAAAAGATAGTAGTATGTAAATAAATTAATATAGAAAACAAAATGGTAATTTATAGAAAAAACAGAAAATAATTGACACGTAAATTTGAATATTGTACTATTAAATGCGTAAATATATAATATTTGGTATGAATACAAAGGAGGAAGAAATATGGCGTTTTGTAGTAAATGTGGAAATCAATTAGAAGATAATGCTGCATTTTGTAATTATTGTGGAACACCAGTAGGAGGAGATATGAACCAAACTTCTCAAAGTACACAAACATCTTCTGATGCAAATGATTATATGGAAAAGATAAAAGGATTGAATAATACAGAAGATACTACCCATACATTTGATCAGAATGATATTGCACAGAATAAAGCAATGGGAATATTAGCATATATTGGTTTGTTAGTATTAGTTCCAATTTTATGTGCAAAGGAATCAAAGTTTGCTAGATATCACGCAAATCAAGGATTAGTTTTATGGCTTGCATCAATTGCATTTAGTATAGTTACAGGTATTGTTGATACAGCTATATCGGCAATATCATGGAGGTTAGGTTTATTAGCAAGTTTGGTTTTTGGACTAGGAAACTTAGCTTTATTTATAATTATGATAATAGGTATTGTTAACGCAGCAAGTGGTAAAGCTAAGGAATTACCTATTATAGGAAAAATAAAAATATTAAGTTTATAATATTTAGAATGTTTTTAGGCTCCGCGTAAGTGGAGCCTTTTATACTACTAGAAATTTTTTGAAATGTAACATCAATTAAAAAAATTTAAAAATGAAATTTACAGAAATTGTAAAAAATGCAAAAGTAATAACTGTAGAAAAGGTAGTAAATACAAAGGGAAATAGGTATTTTAGAAAAAAACTAAAAAAAATAAAAAAAAGTGTTGACATATGCTAACACAAGTGATAAGATAAATATCGTTGACGGCGACAAAGAAACTTAAAAAGCCTTGAAAGAGCAAGGGTTTTCGGAGTTGCAAGTTAACAAAAACAGAGAACTGAAACATTAAATTGTTTTAATAATCACAACAATTTGCACAATGATAATTGAACAATAAAACAACCTTGAAAATTCCTAAAAGAGAAAAAATCTTTAAGATTCACGTACAAGGTATTAGAGTTAGAATGTTTTAACACATGGAGATATTCGAACCTAATACACCAAAGTAAAGTTGAAGGAAATTAGCCAAGCTAAGATTTCTGAAACAGATTAAA
>SVEH01000036.1 GCA_015057455.1 Lachnospiraceae bacterium
AGAGATCTATTAAACCTTTCGTTATAGGTAGGGGTAACTGGTTGTTTGCTAATACACCAAA
This sequence comes from Lachnospiraceae bacterium, assembly GCA_015057455.1. Taxonomy (GTDB): domain Bacteria; phylum Bacillota; class Clostridia; order Lachnospirales; family Lachnospiraceae; genus SIG301. Next base: position 62 of record SVEH01000036.1, read on the forward strand.
TGGTGCAACTGCTTCAACTGTAATATATAGTATAATTCAAACAGCAATAGAAAATGAGCTAAAACCTCAAAACTACTTAAAATATGTGTTTGATCAAATTCAAATAGGTACAGATGCATCGATTCTTCTACCATGGTCAGACCAAATACCAGAATCTTGCAAAGTAAAGAAATCACAACAAAAGTAATTATTATACTACTTGTGCTGTGATTTTTCTATGCGTGCTAGATTTGACGCTTACTAATAATACCCAAAGAAGTATTGATTATAAGTATTTTGATAATGATTACTTATAATTAATACTTCTTTTTTTATAAAAAAAATACAATAAGCAAAAGGACCATAATATTATAGATTAATGGAGAATTTTGTAATAAAATTATAGTAAGAGTATATGCGTAAATATGTAGGGAAAATTAGAAAATTGTATTGTAAATATAGGTATTAATAACATTTTTGATATTTAATGAGTGGGTGATATGAATGAGACAATCTATTATAAATAAATCTAAAATAAGATTAACAATTATTGTATTAAGCATTATGTTATTAGGAGTATATTGCGTGCCAGAATTAAGTAATCAGATTAAGGATAGAGATGTAGTTAAAGGTGCTAATGATAAACTAACAACAGCTATTGCAATAGAAGAACCATCTATTACAGCAAAGATATGTGAAACCTCAGATTATACAGGGGGGACTGTGCTTACCAATGCAGGGTCAGAGTATTCTGGGTGGCAGTATGATACGACAAAATATCTAAAAGTGGACATTAATACTAATAATTGTAGTTGTTATGGGAATTCATCTGTTCATAAGAAGCATGTTGTAACTATTAAGTTATCTAAGGAGTTGTTTTTTTGTGATGCTATAACAGCATCAAATGTTCCAGATGGATTTGTATCTAGTAGTTTTGAAAAAAACTCAGAAGTTATATATTTGAATGGAACTTCTCAGAAATATGAAATTAATGCTAAAAGTGGTATCATGAAGTTTTACTTAGATGATGAAAGTGAAATTAAGGAAGCTACAATTAAGTTATCACTTAAATACGATAAAACTTTGTGGGATAAACAAGCTGGTTCATCTATTGTTGAAATAGGGAATATGCCTATCCAATGTAGTATTGGACATGTTGAGGATGGTGGTGCTGAGGTTTCAGATAAAATAGTGAAATTAAGCAATGTATATGCTAAGGATGGAATGAGGATAACAAGTGGTACATTATGGGAAAGTCAAACTAAAAATATGACAAGAGTTATGAATCTTATGATATATTCTGGAGCATCAACAGGCTTTGGCTCGTATTATAAAGAAGGTGAAATCGAGATACAGCTACCATACTATGAACTGAATGGCAAAAAGTATTATTTAGAGTATGTTGGAGAGGATGAAAATATAGTAGAGTATAGTGATGTGTTTAAAAAGAATGGCAGTAGTATTAAAGAATATGATAGGGAAAATGGTATATTAACTATGTCAATAGATAATATGTATTATTATACTGCATATAAAGTAATTGCAACAACACTAAAATTGCCAAAAATAGATACAGATGCAACGTCTTTAGTATTCTCTAAAGGAACGATGAAAATAAGGGGCAAATCTATAAATGGTAATTATTATGATTTATTGAATGCATATATAAGCAATATAACATATTTAACAGAGAGTAAAGAAAATGTTTATTTTACAGGAGTAACCAATAGAAACGTGGCAAAAGATTTAACAAGGGAGGCCGTAAGCTTTTTTGGTGGTTTTTATATTCAAAATGGAGGGATAGGAGATAGTGAAGAAAAAACTATCAAATTTACATTTCCAGAAGAATTACTTATAACAACAGTTGACCTACCATCGGATTTAGACACACAAACTTTAAATATAAGGTATACTCTGAGAGATGAACAGGGTAATGATGTGTATTTTAATAGTTCGACGGGAGCAATAGTTTCAAGCGGTACTGGTGGAGCAACTACTACATGGACGGTAGACGTACCTAATAATACCTATGGTAGACCTATTATGGATGATACTAATACAAAATTTGAGAGAAGTATGTTTAAAATAGATGCCCATAAAAAGTATTATATTAAGAGTATTGAGTATGATTTGACTAGTATTACATGTATGGCACAGCTGTATGCTATATGGTCAGAAGGTAATCCAGGTGGTACAGGTAATTACTATGGATATTTAAGAAATGATGTAGAGGTTGGAATGAGATACACTTCAACATGTACAATTACTTCAAAATCAAGTCCAACAATTCCGGTGCTTACAAATAACAGAACAACTACTATATCAAGTGATGATTGTGTTTCATTAGGTTTTTGGAATGCTAAATTTTCTCAAAATACAATTAACGCTGGAGATATAGTAAATTTAACAGGTAAATTTACTGTTAATGGTTATCCATATGGAAATAACTTTAGGGCAAATGACGTTAGATTAGCTTTGATTTTAGATAAAAATGTTACTTTTTCAAAAGAAGATATTGTTCTAAGTTCAAAAATTGGTTCAGTACAAGTAGAAGAGCTTACAATGCAAGAGACACCTGATGGTAAGAATCTATGGATAATTGATGTAGATGATGAATTTAGTATGGGATTTCTTAATGAATCATTAAAAGCAATGCCAGATGGAGATTATATTGAGTTTAATATACCACTGATTACAGATGCGGGAATGAGTTATACAGTTCTTGAAATGAAAACAGTATTGTTAGGTACAGGTATAGGACAAACTCATACTGGAGGATCAAATGGTATAGCAGATACATTTGATTTGAATATGAATGGTGCAACTAATGATATTATATGTTATGTAGGTCCTAGTGACACAACAACATGTACTATATGGGAAAACAAAAAGAGAATTATGGTAACTGATACAGTTTATAGAACTGATAGTGATGAAGGAGATGGAAAGAATGTTTCTCTTACATCAGATAGTCGAAATGTAAAATATTCATTGAAGATTGAGGAAAGAAATAATGACGTACAGACAAAGAGTTTTGAGTATTATGTTGCCATTCCAAAGAAAAATTCTGTTAGGGATAATTATCTAATAACAGGTAGTGAAGATGAAGGTTTTGACATGAAGATGATTGAGGAACCTGTTATTTCAGGAGATGATTATTTTGAACTGTATTACTCGACGGAAGAAAATTTGGATTTTAATACAGCTAAGTCTATGAGTGCTGGAAAATGGTATACTAAAGAAGAATTATTACAAGATAATGAATGGCAGGATGTAACAATGATAAAAGTAGTTAAGGTCGATGATGAGAATATTATGGGTGCATTTCAAACTACAGTAGATGTAATTATGAGAACGGATAGTTCAGATTATGATATTGTTACAGACCAAAAGAATAAATGGAAAAGTAGAGGATATTATAAGATTCTTGATGGTGATTCAACTTTAGGTGGCTATTGTGGAACATCAGGTGTATTGACTATAGCAACATTTGATCAACCTGTTGGAGATGAAGATGTAGCTGATTTATACAACAGGCAGGGAGATGATATGGCATATTATGATTTAACAGTAAGTGAAATAGATGATACACCAGATACTGGTGATAATTCAAATCTTAATATGTGGATTATGTTGCTTATTGGAACATGTGCATTACTTGGTATTATGTACTGGAAAAAAGATAAATTTATAACGGTTTAAAAAGTGGTTATATATATGAAATTATAATAGCTTAAAAAGTGGTTATGTGTATAAATTAACAAAGATTATATGCATAAATTTACAATAGTTTAATTAGTGATTAGATTACATGCATAAAGAAATTATATTTGTAATATGATACTTAATAAAGAATATTTCAATGAACATATAGATTAGAAAAAATATGTGAAGGTGTAGATTTATATATTGAAATTAAGATTTATATAAATTTACATACAGATTTAAAGTTTATTGAAGAAAGGATTTATATGTGTGGTATTGCAGGAATTATTAAGCCACAGATAGATAAAGTATCAAATATACAAAATATATGTAGTGCAATGAGAGTAAGCTTAAGGCATAGAGGGCCAGATGAGCATGGTATTGCAATATATGAGCATGCAGCACTAGTGCATGCAAGATTAAGTGTAGTAGATATACAAAATGGAAAACAACCTATGGTATGGAATGGTGATAATGAAGAGTATGCCCTTGTGTATAACGGAGAATTGTACAATACAAAGGAACTTAGAGCTGATTTGATAAGCAAAGGGCATACATTTAAAAGTTATTCAGATACCGAGGTTGTTTTGCATGCGTATATGGAATATAAAGAGAAATGCGTTGAGTATTTTAACGGAATATTTGCCTTTGCAGTATGGGAAAATCATAAAAAAAGATTATTTGTTGCAAGGGATAGAATAGGTGTAAAACCATTTTTCTATACAATAATAGATGGTGGTTTTATTTTTGCGTCTGAAATTAAAGCATTATTACAATATCCAGGAGTAAAGCCTAGAATAGATATTAATGGGCTTGCAGAGATAATGTTTATAGGACCTGGAAGGACCCCTGGGCAAGGTGTATTTAAAAATATTGGGGAATTATTACCTGGAGAGAGAGCTTATTTTGATTTAACTAGTGTTGAAAAATATATGGTTAAGGATATGAATAAAGAAGATACAAATGGAGAGTGTTTAAAGGCGTCATATGCAGTTAAAGGTTTTTATAAAGACAAATATTGGAGTTTGGTTGATAGAGAACATAAGGATAATTTTGCACAAACTTGTGAAAAGATACGAGGACTTGTAATAGATTCAGTGAGTAGACAGTTAATATCTGATGTGCCTGTGTGTACTTTTTTATCAGGAGGTTTAGACTCAAGTATTATTTCATCTATTGCAGCACGAATTTACAGAAAACAAGGAAGGATATTAAATACTGTTTCAGTAGATTATGTTGATAATGATATTAATTTTAAAGCAAGTAAGTTCCAACCTAATAGTGATGCTTCATATATTAATATTATGGCAAGATATTTAAAATGTAAAAATTATTATGTGAAACTAGATACAGAAGAATTGGTTGAAGCATTGTATAATGCAGTAGATGCAAGGGATATACCAGGAATGGTAGATGTGGATTCATCATTGTTAGTATTCTGTAAGGAAATAAAGAAAATAGCAACAGTAGGTTTGTCTGGTGAATGTGCTGATGAAATATTTGGTGGGTATCCATGGTATAGAGATAAAGAAATTCGTGAAAAATATGGATTTCCATGGGCAAGATCTACGGAGTATAGGGCTAGTTTCTTAAATGATGATTTATGTAGAAAAATTAATCCATATGAGTATGTTGATGAAAGATATAGAAAGACTCTTGAGGAAACTAATGTTTTGGATGGATGTTCTAAGGAAGAACGCAGAATGAAGGAAATGATTAATCTTAATTTTAAATGGTTTATGCAGACATTGTTAGATAGAAAAGATAGAATGAGTATGTATAATTCATTGGAGGTAAGAGTTCCATTTTGTGATTATAGAATTGCAGAGTATATGTATAGTGTACCTTGGGAATATAAGAATTATAAAGGTGTTGAAAAAGGACTGCTTAGGGAAGCAATGAGAGGCCTGTTGCCAAATGAAGTATTGTGGCGTAAGAAAAGTCCATATCCAAAAACTCATAATCCATCATATAGAAATGCGGTTTCTAAGGAGTTATTAAAGGTAATAGAAGATAATACATCACCATTGCTAGAGATATGTAAGAAAGAAGAATTATTAAAATTATTAGATGCACAAAATGAGACTCCATGGTATGGTCAATTAATGACTACACCTCAAACTATTGCATATTTTGTACAAATTAATTATTGGATGAAGAAATATAAAGTAGAATTAGAGTTTTAAAGAAATTTTTTAAGATAGACGTTATATATTTGATAATAAAAAAATATTTAGGATTATATAAGGCTAGAAATAAAATAGTTTTAGAGAGTTAGAAAAAAGCCAAAAAGTTGACATTTTATACTAGTTAATATAGAATAATGATGTTAAAGTAAGATTACAAATGACAGATAAGGAGATAGATTAATGACTTTATACGAAGAATTAGAATGGAGAGGCTTAATTCAAGATATAACAAGCCCAGATTTAATAGAGAAACTTAATAAAGGTGGAATGACTTTTTATATTGGAACTGATCCAACAGCAGATAGTTTACATTTAGGTCATTACTCATCATTTTTAATAACTAAGAGATTAGCAAATGCGGGTCATACACCAATTATGTTAGTTGGTGGAGCTACTGCTTTAGTAGGAGACCCAAGAGGAACTACTGAGAGAGATTTATCAGATAGAGAAGAAGTTGAGAAGAACTTTATTAAATTAAAAGAACAATTGCAAAGTATATTCCCATACGAAGTTGTTAATAACTTTGATTGGACTAAGGATATAAGTATAATTGATTTCTTAAGAGATTATGGTAAGTATATCAATGTTGGATATATGTTAGGAAAAGATCTTATTAGAAGACAATTAGAGTCAACTGGTATATCATTTGCAGAGTTTTCTTATACTTTATTACAAGGTATGGATTTTAAGTATTTACATGAGAATAGAGGCGTAGATCTTCAAGTTGCAGGTTCAGACCAATGGGGTAATATAACTACAGGTATTGAGCTTATTAAGAAGACTACAGGTGATGAGGTATTTGCTCTTACTATGCCACTTGTTGTAGATTCACAAGGAAGAAAGTTTGGAAAGAGTGAAGGTAATGCAGTATGGCTTGATGCTACTAAGACAACACCTTATGAGTTATACCAATTCTTAATTAACTCAGAAGATTCTATGGTTATTGATTACCTAAAGAGACTTACATTCTTATCAAAGGATGAGATTGAGGCAATAGAGAAAGAACATTTAGAAGCACCAGAGAGAAGAGTTGCTCAAGAAGCTTTAGCAAGAGAGATTATTACTGATCTTCATGGAGCTGATGCATATGATCAAGCTAAGATGATAAGTAAACAATTGTTTAGCGGTAAAATTGCAGAGATTGAGCCATCATTATTACTTAGAGCATTAAAGGATGTTCCTCATGGTGAAGCTCATGCAGGTAATTTAGTAGATGTACTTGTTGAAGGTAAGATATGCTCATCAAAGAGAGATGCAAGAGAGATGATTAATAATGGTGCTATAACTATTAATGGTCAACAAATTAAGGATTTAGAATTTGAAGTTAATAAAGATATTATTTTAATGAATGATGTATTTGTTGTACGTCGTGGCAAGAAAAAATATCATGTTATTACACTTGTATAGTAGGTTAAAATAAGCTCCGCACGAGTGGAATTTACTATACTAGTGACGCAATAATACGGGGGCAAATATATATATTTAATGGACGTTCTCACTTGACTTCGCGCCCCTTGGTACTAAGTTCGTTCAGCGCTGGCGCTTGAACTCACTAAGAACCAAGGGGCTCAGACACCATTAAACATATATATTCGCCCCCCTTTATTATATGCTGTTTACTAAAGAATTTAGATGTAATTTTTCTAGGTTTGGTAAATCTATATTTTTTTTCTTTTCGACCCTAGATAATAGACTTCACTTGTGCTGATCATAGTGAAAACTACAAATTATAGTTTATTTGGTTTGGCATAATTCTATAATGTTATACAAGTATAATAGGGCGTGGAATATAAAGGCGTTATGAGTGTAATATGGGGAGGAAGACATGAGAATTATAAAGCTAGGTTATTAAGGAGGTTATGAAATGGTAATTAAAGAAATACTAAGGTTTAGTAAAATAATGCTTTTGGTTTTAGTTATAATTGGTTGTGTGGGTTGTAATAATAAGAATAATGGTAATAAGAGTAATAATGATGATAGGAGTTTAGATACTACTAATATTGTTGAAGATATAAGTGATAATATTGGCGAAGTATTTACACAAGAGGATAATAAAGATGATTTATATAATTCATTAATTGACAGTGCAGGTACAAGCCTTCAAGCAAGAATTAAAGTGCCACAGGGATATTCTAGAGTGCAAGTTGAGAAAGGGAGTTTCACCGATTTTGTAAGAAATTATCCTATGAAGGAACATGAGAGTAAGGTACTTCTTTATAATGGCAATGAAAAAGGTAATCAAGATGCACATGTAGCTGTATTTGATTTACCAATAGAAGAGTATGATTTGCAACAATGTGCAGATTCTATTATGAGAATGTATGCTGAATATTATTGGAATTCTAAGGTATATGATAAAATCTCTTTTCATTTTGTAAGTGGTTTTGACGCTAAGTTTTCTAAGTGGATGCAAGGTTATAATATAAAGGTATCAGGCAATTCGGTAAATTGGGTAAGTGATAGTAGTTGTAATTCTTCATATGAATCTTTTAAGAAATACATGAGAATGGTATTTAACTATGCAAGTACTCTTTCTATGGACAAAGAATCAAAAGAAATAGAAGTATCAGATATTCATGTTGGTGATATATTTATAAAAGGCGGAAGTCCTGGACATGTTGTTATGGTTGCAGATGTATGTGTTAATGGTGATGGCAAAAAAGCATTTTTATTAGCTCAAGGATATATGCCAGCTCAACAGTTTCATGTACTTAAGAATCCTAATAGCGAAGATGGTATATGGTACTATGAAGATGAGATAGAATATCCTTTTAGAACACCAGAATATTCATTTGATGAGGGAAGCTTAAAAAGACTGTCATATTAGAATTATTACTTTAATGAAATGCTTGATTTTTAGAGCAATTTGTATTAAAATTTAAGAGTAAGTTTGGGTTATGCTGAACTTGCTCTTTTAAAGATTTATAAGTTAATATTTAATAAAGAAAGTACAAGATTTAAGTTGGTTTAGAATTATAGAATGTGTGAAGTGTTTATTGTATAAACAGAAGCAATTTTATATTCTAAATCTTTTTTATTTTATAGGAAATTATAATCTAAGATTGTTGTTTTCTGTAAAGCAAAAACTCCTCTGGAGGGTGCACACAAATTCGAAAAGTATTTTTGGCTTTACAAAACGAATTTGGCGCGCAAAGATATCAAGTCCCTCATGAGTAGGGGATATAGGAATCTGAAGATGACTCATCATCTTTGTTATGAGTGAGGGATAAGTATTGGAAGGAGCGTGTATGCATATTAGGTCAAATATTGGCTCTAAATGTAATAATGCGCTTTGAAATGGAGGTATATTATGAGTGACAAAATGATACTAGTTGATGCAGTTGGGGTTATGTTAGATTGTATGCCGCAAGAAGAATTGAATATTAAGTTAAAAAGAGGAAAATGTGAAATAAAATTTGATAGTGCAAGACTAATGGAAATAATTGATACGGATGCATATAATGTTATAGCCGCAGAAATAGATAGATATGTGGTGGAGGTACCTGATAAAATTATTACTATTAATATTAATATGGATAGAAGAGTATTAGAACATTATATAGATGGATATGAAACGATTTCTATTAATGAAGGAGATATTGATTTAGGAAATAATCGTAATGAGATATCTGTTACAGGAGAAGCAAGAGAGATTAAACGACTAAGAGATGCATTGGGAAGGAATTGTATAAAGACAAATAAAATGTAGTTACAGCAGAATAATTACCAATAGTTTCCACTAGTCATTTAGTAACAAAATGGTTAAATAAATCCTTTGGAAGACGAAACAAACATAGAGTAGCTATAAATTGTAGGATAAAGGAGTTGCTTATGAGAGTTTCAAAAGGAAATAGTACAATGCCATATAATATTGATATGACATCCATAACAGAGCAGGATTGGGAAGAGCTTATGGATAATATTAATAATTGCATGGAAAATGCAAGGGATATTAGGAATAGTAAAGAAGATAAAAAAGAAGAATCATTAGAACTAAGAATATATAATAAGCTATATATGAAATTACATGGTGAAAAACCAAAAGAACATTAAACTATAATTTGTAGGTTTCTTGTGCCCCTGTCGTTCCGACAGGGGCATGGTTGTGGTATTTAAGTTTCTTTATAATTTGAGCTATCGCTCAAATTGGGGGATTTTGCTTCTCGAAAGTTTTAGTTTACAGTTCTAGTGACGCAATAATACGGGTTCGAATATA
>SVEH01000037.1 GCA_015057455.1 Lachnospiraceae bacterium
ATAAAATTTACTACTTGACAATGGTCACATCATAACAGTACCAAGGTTCTCAGACACCTTTAAACATATATATTCGAGCCCCTTTATTATTTGCTGTGTACTTAGAGATTTAGATGCATTTATTCTACATATTCATTGTGCTATTAACAATAAAAACTATAATAGTTATAAGCAAGGGTTAAAATTTAAGAGGAATATAGTATATTTTTCGGGGTTTGCAAACCGTCGGCGTTTAGTGAATACGAGCATATTATTATGCGAAGTATGAACTTAACGACCGTTACGCTTTGCAACGGAGCGCACGCGGTGAGAAAAATATATTATATTCTCTTAAATTTGGAACTAGGATAAAAGTATAAAACACTTGCGGAGCTAAAAAAACACCCGAATTTTGAGCGAAGCTCAAAATTAATTAGGCCTCTGTCAGAATGACAGAGGCCCTAGAGCTCGACAAATTATAGTTTGTTTATTGTTTTTCAACTGATATTCTTTTTCCTTCTATACTACTAAAAACACTCTCTTTAGATAATTCCAGATAAATATGAGCCATAGTAACTTCTTGTATAGTATATAACCAAAGTGATAATACACTTCCAATTAATATTGCAACACCAATAAATATAGTCATTATCATATTTGATTTATTATATGCAAACACAATTCCTATAACACCTACAGGTGCTGCTAATATCATAATTACCAAGAAATTTATCACGCCAAATACTACACCAATTCCAAAAACCTCTGCCTTATGCCCATACATAATTCTTCTTGATTCTGTAATACATTCATCAATTCCTTTTGATGGATCTTCTGCTAAAATATATAATGACATACTATATGATATTAATTTTATGATTCCTGGAACAATAAATAACAATGACCATAGCATTACATAAATTGACATTATTACAATCAATCCCAATGCCTTTACTGCCAATCTCCAATGAGATAATAAATGTCCCAATTGTACATTTTTCCCTCTTGCCACATTAAGCATAATGTTAGTATATCCAACAATTAATAAACCTTGAAGAACTAATGTCATTATTGTAATCCATAACGGCTGTGTACTATCTATCAAATTATCTGCATCCCTAGTCAAGTTAATCATATTTAATATACTTTCCACATAAGATGCACCTTGTGCAACTATCATATATATAAATACAATCACACATAAAATAAAACTTTTTCCCTTCATCGAATCCTGCGCTTTTTTAAACACTCTTGAAAAACTCATTATAATCCTCCCTTTAGAACTCATAAAAATACTTTCTTTAGTATATTATATAAGCTTCTTACATTCCATACATTTTTCTATTTATTTATAAATTTAATACATATATTATATTCATTGTTTTTCTTCTATCAACCCAATTGGTTCTATAATAAATATTGAATTACTCCTAAAAAATACTTTTCGAATTTATGTACATCCTTATCGGAGCGTTTTTATTTCATAGGGATTTACAATCAAAAATTGCATTTTCTTATGAATTAAATAAGAGGCTGTTTTCACAGCCTCTTTATATTATATCTTATTAAATAAGTGATAGTCACTTACTATCCAAGCTTTGCAGTATTAACCTTAACTCCAGGTCCCATAGTTGCTGCAAGTGTCACGCTTCTTAAGTATTGTCCCTTTGCAGATGCTGGTTTAGCCTTAACTACAGCTCCCATTAAAGTTGAGAAGTTTTCAACTAATTGCTCTTCAGTAAATGAAGCTTTACCTACTGGTACGTGGATAATATTGTTTTTATCTAATCTATATTCTATCTTACCTGCTTTAATATCTTGAACAGCCTTTGTAACATCCATTGTTACAGTTCCAGCTTTTGGATTAGGCATTAATCCCTTTGGTCCAAGTACACGACCTAAACGACCAACAACACCCATCATATCTGGAGTTGCTACTACTACGTCAAATTCGAACCAGTTATCATTTTGAATCTTAGGAATTAACTCTTCTCCTCCTACGAAATCTGCTCCTGCTGCCTCTGCCTCAGTTAACTTATCGCCTTTAGCAAATACAAGAACTCTAACTTTTCTACCTGTTCCGTGTGGAAGTACTACTGCACCACGAACTTGTTGGTCAGCATGTCTACTATCTACACCTAATCTTATATGAGCTTCAACTGTCTCATCGAATTTTGCAACGGCTGTTTTCTTAACTAAGCTAATAGCCTCTTGTGTATCATATGCAACAGTCTTATCAAATGACTTTAATACATCTGAATATCTCTTACCTTTTTTCATAAATCTATTAACCTCCTAGTGGTAATATCGGGAGAACCCTCCCACGTCAACTTGTTTCTGTCTGTGATGAAATCTTTTATATACCTATATTTATCAAAATTAGTCTTCTACTACTAATCCCATACTCTTAGCTGTTCCTTCGATCATGCTCATTGCAGTCTCGATATTAGCAGCGTTTAAGTCAGGCATTTTAAGTTCAGCTATTTTTTGGATTTCTGCTCTTGAAATCTTTCCTACCTTTGTTCTGTTAGGAACTCCTGAACCTGATTTAATGTTAGCAGCTTTCTTTAATAAAATTGCTGCTGGTGGAGTCTTAGTTATAAAACTAAAACTTCTATCTTGATATACAGTGATTACAACTGGAATAATCATTCCTTCTTGACCTGCTGTTCTAGCATTAAATTCTTTTGTAAACTGTACAATGTTAACTCCATGCTGACCAAGTGCTGGACCTACTGGTGGTGCAGGTGTTGCTTTAGCAGCTGGAATTTGTAATTTAATATATCCTGTTACTTTCTTTGCCATAATTGCTTACCTCCTAAATTATTTCCATGAGTTTAACTACCTCGTTTATAATCAAATGTTAATTATAATTTCTTAATGTCAGCAAATCCAATCTCTACAGGTGTTTCTCTACCAAACATATCTATCATAATAGTCACTGTTTGTTTAGTATCATTAATACTTTGAACTATACCTGTAACTTCTTCCCATGCACCTGATGTTACTTCTACAGTATCACCAACTTCTACATCTATCTCAATTTGTAATCCTTCTACAAATCCCATACTTTGCATCTCTGCTTCAGATAGTGGCACAGGTTTTGATCCTGGACCAACAAATCCAGTTACACCTCTTGTATTACGTACTACATACCATGTTTCATCATTCATAATCATGTTTACAAATACATAACCTGGGAATTTCTTCTTTTGTACGGTTTTCTTAACACCATTCTTTACTTCTACTACGTCTTGCATTGGAACAGATACTTCAATAATTTGATCTTGTATCTTTCTGTTCTCAATTGTAGCTTCGATTGTTGCTTTTACTTTGTTCTCATACCCTGAATAAGTATGAACTACATACCAATTAAAATCTGACATAAAACCACCTTATCCTAAAAATGTTGTCATTGCTAAATTAATGACATAATCCAAGCCTGCGATCACAAGTGCTAATACTGTTGTAGTAATCACTACAGCAATTGACTTATTAACAACTGTTGCTCTATCCGGCCACATTATCTTATTAAACTCATTCTTAAGGGCTTTAAATCCACCCTTCTTTTCAACACTATTTACTTTCTTAGAATTTTCACTCATAACTTCACAATCCTTTCTTTTATTAAAGTGTGAATCTTAGTAATTCATTCCTTATTTTGTCTCTTTGTGTAAAGTGTGTTTTCTACAGAACTTACAATACTTCTTAGTTTCCATTCTATCTGGATGTAATCTCTTTTCTTTCTTAGTATCGTAGTTACGTTGCTTGCATTCAGTACATGCTAATGTTATCTTTACTCGCACGATTATCCACCTCCACTTATTTCATGTGCTCATGCTAAATTTTAGGCATAAAAAAAAGACCTCTTCCATCGCTAGTACAATATACCATAGAAAACAACGTTAGTCAATGATTTTTATCTATATTATCGCCCCTAATTTATAAATTTTTTATAAATTATTCAAATAAATTTTTATATTTTATTTTTAAAAAACATGTATAAATAATTTCTCAAAAGCATTCAACCTTAGATACCTTTCACCTAATCTTATACATTTAATTTTCTACTATATAAAATTCTGTATCATTATTCAAATAAAAATGAGTCATTTACACCCAATTAAATTTTCTTTAATTAACATGTAATGACTCATTTTCACTTTACAAATTTTATATTAAAATCTAATTATAATGCTTTTTTGCGTTTTTTCTTACTAACAACTTCTGTTACAATCATTAATACAATTGTTGCTCCTGAAGCAATCATATTCTTTACAAACGTTGATAGTTTACTATTATCTCCTGTCTTAGGCGTAGAATCTAATGCCATCTCTTCCTCTTTAACTTCAACGACATCTTTTGCCTGTTCTTTCATTGTTTCTGGCTTACTTTGTACAGGTGTTAAAGCTATCATTTTTCCTGTCAAAACCTTAGATACTACTTGACCATCTTCTGTGATTGAGAATTCATATTTTGTTTTATCTGGCTCATATCCATCTGGTGCCTTTGTTTCTACAAAATAGTAATCACCATACTCTAATGGTCCCATAGAAAGCTCACCATTTTTGTCTGTTACATATTTACCTATCTCTGTGCCATCTTTGTTATAAACAGTGTACTCTGTTCCTGGCAAACGCTTTTTGTCAGTATCACCTAATTTAACTATTGTTAAAGTTCCCTTTACTCTATCTAAGTATGCTTTTTTCTCCACTGTTTGATTATTAGCAGTAATTGCAAACTCAGTCTCTGCATTATTTAATACATATTCTTTTGGCACTTTAACAACTTTAACTTTATATTCACCATAGTTAACCATTGTTGAAATATCTCCAATTTCATCTGTTACTCCATTAAATACCTTGTCTCCATTAGAATTATATATTTCAACCTCACAGCCACTTATTGGTTGTTTATTCACGCTATCATAAACTGTTACAAATACTTTGCCTTTCATTGATAAGTTAAGAACATTTACAATAACATCTTTCTTATCTTTTGTTATAGCAATATTAATTGGCTCTGCCTCAATATATCCTTTTGGTAATGTCTTAGCCACTTGAACTATCTGCCAATCACCAAATCCTATATTTTTATATATAGTTTGACCATTTACATCTGTTAAATCTAATTTTATCATACCATCATTCTTAACTTGTCCATCTACTACCGGTCTAGCTATAAACTGTACACCTTCAGCATATTTATCACCAGACATAAAATCTCTATCTGTTTTTTCTAGTATATTAATTATGCTCAATGAACCGCGAATCAACTTATTCTCAACATCTAAAACTACAGCTTTTCCATTTTCTTTAATTTCTATTGTAGTTGCACTCATTGCTTCATAACCTGTTGGTACAGTCTCTGCAACTTCACTAATCTGCCATACTCCATATGTAAGATTTGCTATACTTGTCTTTCCGTTTTTATCAGTTGCCTCAGATTGAAGAACTACTTTTTTCTCAACAGCTCCATTTACAACTGGACTTGCAACAAACATAACCTTTTCACCATATTTATTTTCTTTATTTATAGCTGCTTCATATTCATTCTTTTCTAATGTCTTATTAATAGATACTGAACCTCTTATTAACTTGTTGTACTTATTATATACATATTGTCCTTCAGCTGAAGTTGTAACATTTACTTCAAATGAAGCATCCTTTATATATCCTTCTGGTACAGTTGTTTGTTCAATTACATATGTGCTATATTTCAAATCTTTAAACACTACTTGTCCTTTAGCATCTGTTTTTTCTGTAACTGATTTCCCAGTTTTCTTATCTGTTGCTTTGAATTCTACATTAGCACCTGGAAGATCACTTTCCTGCCAATAATTCTTCTCAAGAGTTAAATTAACAGTTACTGAATTCTTTATTGCTTCTCCAGTATACTTAACATAAACAGTATTATTCTCTTCCTTAGATTCCTTAACTGGTGTTGTATCTAAAGTATAAACTGTCTCATCTAATTTAGATCCCTCTGCAGCTTTAATTTCCTTCACTGTATATACTGCCTTAGCTTCAAAGAATGAATATTCAGATACACCTTTTCCATCTTTTATTGTAACATCACTTATCTTAGTTCCATCTTTATATACACCATACACAGAACCATTCTTTAATTCACTATCCTCAGCGTCATCATATATCTTAGTAATATCTACGCGAATTTTCTTTCTCTTGTTATTAAATGTAACTGTCTTAGTTTCGTTAGAACCAATAGTCACTTTTTGTTCTACAACTGGTATGTATTCTGCAAGATTATTTTGCACTTGTGTAATTGTATATGTTCCTGGCAAAAGTTGTCCCATAATAATTATGCCACTCTTATCAGTTGTAAATGTTTTATTTCCAGTATATGTTGTTGAACCAACATTATACACAATATCTTTTACAACTTTATCAGTAGATGTTGTAACTATTTTTATATTTGATAATGCTTCTGTCTGAATATTTACAAAACAATCAACTTCAATTGGTTTTTCATCATAATCCAATGTAACCATTGATTGTCTTGTAGTTACTGAATTTCTCCATGCAACAACTTTTCCTTTTACCCCTGGATCTTTAATAAATCTTATAGTTTTCACATCTGGAATTGTGTTAGCTGATGAAATAACTATTTTTTCATCTTTAATATTTACAGTTACACCACTAGGTAATGTTGTTTTATCAACTGTTAACCCTGTACTTGATGTATATCCACCTTTTTTCAATGAGTTAGTTAATGTTACCTCATATTTTTTTGTAGACTCATTCCATTTCATAGTGTGAACATTACATGTAGTTTGTGTCTTAGTTGCATATGATGGTACTTCTACCATATATTTTACTTTTTCATATAAGTCATCATATATCTTTCTTGAATCTGGGAACATATCGTCCACTAAGAACTTTTCTATCTTTTCTCTTTCAGCATCTTTATAAAAATATCCTTCTCTTATAATCCATACTAAAGTTTGTGTTGCAAAATATTTATTTATTTCATCCTTTTTCATTTGATCGAACTTTACTATAGCTGAATTAAATCCATATAATAAAGTGTAATTAAGAAGAACTTTTTGTTCATCTGTCATATTCTTATAATCACTTGTTAAATAATCATTTGACCATGCACCTAAAGCATAATCAATACAATATGATACTTCATAATTGGCCTTACCCGTTTGTTTTATACCCAAACACGCATGATTAGTTCCCGTTCTTCCATTAAATGGTCTAGGCCTGCTATTATCTTGTGCATACACAGGTCTTGTAACTATACGCATACCAAGTATTGCATCATCTGCAACACTAGCTGATGCCTTGTCACTTACTGTTGGGAACAACAACTGCACTACTAATAAACTACATAGAAAATAAATTACCGCATTTCTTAATCTCTTAACCATAATACTCCTCCATTCCTATATGTTTATGTACCTCATATACCTAGTATCATATGTATATTTCTAACAAACCTCTCTTCTTCCTGCATACTCCGTAGGTGCAATCCCCTCATACCTTTTAAATATTCTGCTAAAATAATTAGGATCATTATATCCCACTTTAAATCCTACCTCTTTTATAGATAAATGAGATGTATTCATTAACTCTTTTGCTCGTTTAATCCTCAATGTATTAAGCCAGTCAACATAATTGCAACCCATTTCCTCTTTAAACAATTTACTAAAATATTGAACACTTACTCCTACTAACTTTGATATATCATTAAGTGAAATATTCTCATTATAGTGTTCATACATATATTGAATTGCCATTTTTACTACACTAGATAAATTAACAACCGTAGAAGCTTTTACTGATTTTAATAAATACTCAAATCTTCCTCTTGCGTAATTATCAATTTCATCTTCTCTTAAATCCTGCAATTCTGCAAACAACCTTGAACTATCTGCTGTATCCCATTCACAACTTCCCATTCCATTTATTTTATGGGCTATAATTACAAATAATTCAAATATACAAATTCTTCTTTCAGCAATAGTTCTACCTTCATACTGCTCTAGCAATAAGGAAAAAACATTCCTAACATCATCGTTTCCGATTTCCAGACTTTCAAGTAACCTTTTTTCAAGTATAGAATTTTTTACATGTTCCTCATTCTCATTAGAACCTGTATATTTTACAATATCATTCTTCCTTCGCAAACTTCTTATAGATTCATCATAAGATATATGCAAATCTTCTATATTTTGTATACTACCTATTCCAATGTTCGCCTTAACTTTAAGTTTTTCTTCTAAATTCTTCTTTATAGTTGTTGATATTTCTTTTATATATTTATCATTATTAAATCGTATGTCACCCTCACTAACAGAGACATATACTAGTAATTTATTAGAAATCCTCGGCCCTATAACATGTTTAACTAAAGGTTCAAGTACATTTTGCACTATTGTTGACAGTTCTCCGTCTTTTATTTTTCTTCCATAACTATCATCTTCAACCTCTATGTTGTACCAAAAACCTTTCCCCGATATCCCTAATGTATTTCTATATTCAGAGATATCTTTTCTCATATTATTTTCGAACAATATAGAATATACAAAACCATATCCCAATAAGTCCTTAGATGCTTCTATAAATTCATCATTTTTCTTGCTAATACTCTTAAATTCTTCTTGCATATTTATTTTTGTTATCAAATTATTAGTTACTGATATAATGTCTGTTCTAGTAACAGGTGCTATCAAATAATCTTTTACACCTAAATTCATAGCCGCTCTTGCAAACTCAAAATAATCATATTTTGATACAAATACAATATTCACATCTGGTTTTATACGAATAATTTCAGTGGCTACATCTATTCCACTAATATCTGATAACTCTATCGATAAGAAAACAATATCTGGTCTCTCTTTTTTTACTACTTCAATGGTATCTTTGCCAGACTCGGCAACATAGACAAACACCTCATTAACTGCTGATAATACTGTCTCCCTCATCAAACACAACTGTTCTCTATCTTGCTGTGATATTACAACCTTATACACTCAAAAACCCTCCTACAAATTAGCTCAAAAATACCCTCAAAACCAACTCTTAATCTTATTTTACTATAATTTACAACAGTTGTCAAAATATTCCTTTTTATTATTATTTACATATTTTAATATATTTTTTTAACGTAACTTCTAAGAACAAAGATTTCTTTATGCAAAAAAAGAATAGCATAACTATTTTTTAGTTATACCATTCTTTTTTTACAGTGTAGTGTTAAATTTTTTTACAACATTTTTATTTACAATAGATAAATCGTCCTATTTTTTAGTTTTATTTATAGGTCTTTAGGCCCAAACTCGTATAAATACTAGTTTTTTTACTATTTTTTTCACTTTTTTCTTTCCTATATTTATCTTTTGTTGCCAAACCACCTCTAATATGTCTTTCTTCTTTATTATGATCTAGCACTCGCCTTACATCCTTAGCCAAAGCCCCATTAACCAATACCAACCTGTCACTTACATCTTTGTGAACAGTTGACTTACTAATTCCAAACTTCTTGGCTGTTTCTCTAACTGTTGTATTATTTTCAACTATATACTGTCCTATTTCTACTGCTCTGTGCTCAATATAATTTTTCAAAGAAAACTCCTATGCACTTTTTTATCATTCTATGCTATGTTTTCTTTAAAAATGCACATATTTATCTTATTTCTTCTTATCAGATTCCTCATCCTTATCTTTTTTATCTGACGTATTCTCGCTATCTTTCTTGTCTGATTCCTTATCATCTCTATCGGATTTATCTTTGCTGTCTTTTTTTTCTGTTTCCTTGTCATCTTTATCAGACTTATCTTTGCTGTCTTTTTTTTCTGTTTCCTTGTCATCTTTATCAGACTTATCTTTGCTTTCTTTTTTTTT
>SVEH01000021.1 GCA_015057455.1 Lachnospiraceae bacterium
AGTGTAATTTGTTGTATGGACATCCATACCAATATATATTATACTATTCATTGAAGTGACCTCCTTTTGTATGTGGTAAACCCGTTTTTTGTTGTTAAACTTATTATCGGTAAATCCACGATAAATGTAATCGTGGGGTCACTTCATATTATCTTAGTGATTTCAAGCGTTAGCGCAGAAAGAACTTAGTATCCATTAGGTTTGAAGTCAAGTGAGAACGTCCATTAAACATATATATTCGAACCCGTATTATTGCGTCACTAGGATAGTAAACTAAAACTCGTGCGGAGCCTATGATCCCTAATTTGAGCGATAGCTCAAATTATAAAGAAGCTTAAATACCACAACCATGCCCCTGTCGGAACGACAGGGGCACAAGATACCTACAAATTAGAGTTTGTTTTTGTAGATTAAATTAGCGGATGCAAGTTATTATTTATAGTAATTTAAGGAGTTATAGATATTTAAATATTAGTTTATAAGTAGATGCTATTAATTTCACAAGTAATAATAATTAGTGGAAATAGGAGTATAGAGTGTTTTTGTTAGTGGAAAGTAAAAATGTAACCGATATGTAACCGAAATTTTATAAAATATTATATATCAAATATAAATAATTTCTAAAATAAAATCTAAAATTTAAGAATGACTCTATTAAATTATTACAAAATATTAAAAAAATTACTTAAATAATAATTAATCTAAAGTACTAATAAATCAAAGAATTCATAATAAAATGACTCAAAATATTGACTAAAACAAGGAAAAGTGTTATAATAATATTACAAATAGTTTACAAAAATGTAATAATTATTTTAGGTAACTCGGGGTTGTGTAAAGTTAGTAGGGAGGAAACGATATGATATTAAATAATAAGATGTTTAAATTATCATCATTATGTATCATAGGTACAATTGCAGTAGCAATGAACCAAATTATATCATCTAACGCTAGCTTTGGGTTAAACACAATCACTAAGAATAATGATGAAAAAGCATCAAACGTTGTAGAAGAACAGAAAGATGTAGAGATTTCATCTGGCGACTTATCATTTGATGCAACTGTAAAAGATGACAAAGTAGTAGTAGAAGAAACAAGTGCACCACAAGCTGAAACACCAGAAGATACAGCAAAAGAAGAGAAAGTTGTTGAAGAAAAAGAATTCTTAGAAGGTGCAGTTAAAGGTATTAACTATAATGATTATATAAATTACGACAAGTACGTTAACTTAGGAATTAATACAGCAGGACAATACTTGAATGTAAGAAAAGGTCCAGGAAAAAGCAATGATGTTGTTGGTAAGATGCCTCCTAATGCAGGAGCAACTATTCTTGGAGAAAGCAAAGATGCAGAAGGAACTGTTTGGGCAAAAGTTCAATCAGGAGATGTTGTAGGATATGTTATTAAAACTTATTTAGCAACTGGAGAAGATGCAAAAGTATTAGTTAAAGATGTAGGAAGATTAGTAGTAAAAGTTGATTGTGATATATTAAATATTAGAGAAAAAGCTTCAACTAGCTCAGAAGTTTTATATCAAATCTCTAAAGGTGAGGAACTTGAAATCATCAACATCACAGAAGAATGGGTTGAGGTTGGTGTAGACGTAGGACAAGAGACAGCATTTGTTGCTAAAGAATATGTTAAGATATCATTTGAATTTGTTAAAGCTATTGAAATTGATGAATTATTATATGGATATTCATCAGAGCGTATCGAAATCGTTAATACAGCTAAGAAGTATTTAGGAAACAGATATGTATATGGTGGAACTAACTTAACTGGTGGAATAGATTGTTCAGGATTTACAATGAGAATATATGAGAAATTTGGATACAGCATTACAAGAACATCAAGATCTCAAGCAACTCAAGGAAAACAAATTTCTAAAGATGAATTAAAACCTGGCGACTTAGTATTCTACGGAAGAGGAAGTAGCATAAGTAGTATCTACCACGTAGCAATGTACATAGGTAATGGAAAGATAATCCATGCATCTAACCCAAGAAGTGGTATCAAGATCAGTAACATGAATTATACTACTCCATGCAGATATGTAAGTATTTTACAAGACTAATATTTAATGTGAATAGAGAGTTATTTAAAAAAGAAATCCCTTAGGGGATTTCTTTTTTGGATTGTATAAAATATAATTAGGTGTCAATACTTCTATATGAGGTGATGGTTATGAAGAAATGTGCGAAACATATTGGCATTATTCCAGATGGAAATCGTAGGTGGGCTGTTGAAAATGGTCTTAGTAAGAAGGATGGCTACGAATATGGATTAGAGCCAGGGTTACGAGTACTTAATAAAGCTAAGGAATATGGTGTTGAGGAGATTACTTATTATGGATTTACTGTTGATAATTGTAAGAGACCTTCAGAACAGTTTTATGCATTTAAGAAAGCTTGTGTAGATGCTGTAGAGATGATTACTAGAGAAGGAGCAGATTTACTTGTAATAGGTGATGATAGATCTAAATGTTTTCCCCAGGAATTAGCTGATTATAGAAAGAGAAAAAAAATTAATGGTGGTGGTATTAAGGTTAACTTTTTAGTTAACTATGGATGGAAATGGGATTTATCTCATATTAGGGAAGATGGGAAACCTTATTCTGATGATATTTCTAGAATTGATTTAATTATTAGATGGGGAGGAATGAGACGGCTATCTGGTTTTTTACCACTTCAATCTGTCTATGCAGATTTTTATGTGGAAAATAAATTATGGCCAGATTATGATGATAATGATTTTATTGAAGCAATTACTTGGTATAGTCACCAAGATGTAACTCTAGGAGGATGAATGGTAAAGTACTGTTGCGAAATTTAATAAGATTTGTTTATGCTTGTTCTAAAGTTGGAATAAGCATATTTTTATTTTATCGAATATATTTGCTATAATTTACTATTAAAAATTTTAAATTAATTTAGCATTATTACTAGAATATACAAATTTAAAAATCATTTACTGTTTTGTCACTAGAAGAGAAATAAAAAAAGAAAAACTTATTATTTGAAAAGGTTTACACGAAATATAATATGGCTATAATTATACTTAAAAAAAGTATATACATAAAAAAATTGTATTCATATATGAATATAATTGGATATATTGAAAATATAAAAAATAAAGGATTAAGTATTAAAATAGATTAAGGAGCGATTTAATGGAATATATATTATTTTTTGTGGCAATTATAATAGGTTTAATTCTTTTAGATAAATTGATCAATAGAAATGCTAAGAAGGAATTTGAGGAGGAGCTTAAGGCTAACTGGGGTAAAAGAAATGATGAGATGATTTCTGATGAGGAATTTAATAGAATTAGGTTTTATTTTGATAAGACAAAAGGTGAATATGACATTGATGATATTACATGGAATGACCTTGATATGAATACTATTTATAGCAAGATAAATAGGACAAATTCTTATATTGGGCGTGAATTTTTATATGCTATGCTTAGAAGACAGGATTTTAATAAGGAACATTTGATTAAGAAGAATAGTGTTATTGATATGTTTAGTAAGAAGGAAAATATAAGACGAAAAATTCAAGTTGCACTATGTAATATAGGAAATAAAAGTGATATTTCGGTGTATGAATATTTGACTAGAATTAATGATGAAGAATCTAGAACGTGTTTAACTAGTAAAGTTCAAGATTTGTTACTTTTAATAGCTATTATATTAATTGTTATTAATAATAAGTTTGGCCTTGTATTAGGTTTGGTTATGATAGCTGTAAATGTAGCAACTTATTATTCTCATAAGGCTAGAATTGCACCGTATTTAAGCTTTTTTTCTTATGTTATTCGTATGAATAGAAGTTTAGATGATATATGTACATTGGATTGTGAAGAGATTAAGGATTATCAAGATAGACTTGAGATTATTAAGAAAAAGTTATATAAATTGAGAAAGAGATCTTTTTTACTTGCTAATAGTTCTATATCTGGCGGATTTTTCGATATGGTTATGGATTATGTAAAAATGCTATGTCATGTTGATATAATGAAGTTTTATTCTATGTTAAATGTAATTAAAGACAACAAAGAATATATTAAAGAAATGTATGAGATATTAGGTGAAATAGATAGTTTATCTGCAGTTGCCTCTTTTAGAGAAACTTTGCCATATTATTGTATACCTGATTTTATTGATACAAAAAAATATATATCAGATGATAGTAATTTGCTGGTAAATAGTAATGAAAATAGTGGTAAACAACATACTCCTGAAGACAGTGAAAAAGGAGATGAGAATGTTTTAGTGGGTAATATAACTAAATATATATGTGAAGAGGTATATCATCCCCTTATAGAAAATGCAGTAAGCAATTCAATTGAAACAGAGGGGTCTGTATTATTAACAGGTTCTAATGCTTCAGGTAAATCTACATTTATAAGGACATTAGCGCTAAATGCTTTACTTTCCCAAACAATTTTTACTGGCATTAGTAAATCTTATGTTGCGCCATTTTACCAAATTTATTCGTCTATGGCATTGAGAGATAATTTGTTGGGCGGAGAAAGTTACTATATGGTGGAAATAAAGTCATTGAAGAGAGTTTTGAATACAGATACTTCTAAGTATCCTGTGTTATGTTTTATTGACGAGGTACTTAGAGGAACTAATACATTGGAGAGAATTGCTGCATCGGCACATATTTTAGGCAGTATTGCTAAGAATAATGCGTTATGTTTTGCAGCTACTCATGATATTGAACTTACAAAGATTCTTAAGCATTATTATAATAGTTATCATTTTAGAGAAGAAGTTTTGGAAAACGACATAAAATTCGATTATAAGCTATATAAAGGGTCTGCAAAGTCTAGAAATGCTATTAAGCTATTAAGTGTAATTGGATATGATAAAAGCATTGTCAATAATGCAACAAATATGGCAGGAGATTTTCTTGAAAATGGAGTTTGGGAAGTTATAGATTAGGTATATAAAAGTTTTTGTTTAAGATAAAAGAAATTATGTGAATACAATAATATAAATGTAATAAATGAAATGATAGAAAGCATTATTAGATATATAGAAAATACAGAATCGAAAATATATAAAAGAGAATATAAATATGAAGTGTACCTCAGATGTTAGAAAAATTTAGCTAATATTTGAAGGTGCATTTTATTATATTTTTATAGTAGTATATAATGATACATTAATTAGAAAAAGTAATAACTCAAAAGAGTTTATTTAAATAAATGGTAATATTTGTAGTATATAATTAATAATATAATTATATAAGTAGGGAAAGACTCAGTAATATGAGTCTTGTTTTATATTCTTTATTAATTATGTAGGAGAATATATGAGGAGTTTATTAATTATTAAAGAATAA
Source organism: Lachnospiraceae bacterium (assembly GCA_015057455.1). Classification (GTDB taxonomy): domain Bacteria; phylum Bacillota; class Clostridia; order Lachnospirales; family Lachnospiraceae; genus SIG301. The sequence goes on from SVEH01000021.1 coordinate 5,355, forward strand.
GTATTAAGTATTATACATTAAGTTAGAAAATATGATGGTTTTAAGTATATGGCATATAGATGAAGATCATTATATATACAAAAGGAGATGATATACATGAAGAATAATGGGGTGAAAACTAGGTTATTTGCTAGAATTACTTTAATGCTTATTGCTAGTATGATGATAGGTGTATTTTGTAATGTTGTCGTATATGATTTATCAGAGGATACTAGCAAAAATCATGATAATAAAAAAGATAATATTGAAGCTAAAAGTGTGGGAATAGTACCATTGTGTTGTGAGTTAGATGCAAAATTGTATAACAATAATAAATATACAGGTGATTATGTTTCACTTACATCTTCTGGAGCAACTTTGGAGGGATGGAATAATGGCGAAAGTAGATTTTTGCATGTAAAAGTGAAGGTTCATCATATTATGAAGATACGTTAATATTAAAAAAAATAACAGGTGGGACAAGAGGTAGATATTTAAGTTCTAATGTTGCGTATAGTCCAACACAATATAAAGAAAATAGAGAAAAAGGAATGTATGTAACTATATATAATGATGATGATATTTTTGAGAATAACTATTATAAAAATTTAGTTACTGAGCTAACATTGCCATATTGGACTGATCCCAAGACAGGTAAGAAATATATTCTGGAATTAAATGAGGATGGAATGACATATATGAGTGGAACAAGCAAAAACTATGATTATGAATAGAATAAAGAAAAAGGAACATTGCGAATTGAAATTGATAATTACTTAGAAAAGTCTAAGCAGAGTTATAATCAAGTATATTTATGTCTAGTAGTACCAATAGAATTATGGAGTAGAGCTGGAGAAGTGATAGAATTCGATGGAGGATATGGTAAGGTAACAGGAATTAATATCCATGATCAATCAGTAGTGGTTGTAGAAGATACGCTTGCAGAAATGGAATGTATAATTCCAGACGTAGCGAAAGAAGATGTTAGAGCAAATAATAGTAAAAAGAAAGTATATTATTATGATAAAGATGCACCAGACGGAATGATGGGACTTGGTCAATTAAATATTTTGAATTATGGGGATGGATATAGTTGTGAAAAAGAATTTACCATTACTATAGATAAAGAATTATTGGTATCATATGTTGGTGTAGATATGAGTATAAAGGACAAATCTACCGTAATTAAATATTCTTTACAAGATAACAAGGGAAATTTAATATATTTTAATTCGGTTGGAGATATTGTGAGTAAAGGGACTTCGGGAGCAAGAGATACGTGGAGTATAGAAAAAAAGAATGATTATTATGGTGTACGAGATTCTGCAAACTATATATCAAGAGCCGATTTACCAGCTGCACATAAACAATACTTTTTCAAAAAAGTAAATTATAAAATTGGAGGAGTAGATGGTTCATACGGGGATGTGACAACTTGGTTTTATGGTTACTTAAGAAAAGATGTGGTTCTTGATGGTAATTATTATATTAATCAAAAAGTAGTTTCAACAGGTAATCCAAGTATAGCAGATTTGAATAGTAGATTAACTGTGATTCCAGTAAAAGACAAAGTACTAGAAGGAAGTATGACATTAGATACATGGAAAACAAATTTAGTTATGACAGGGACTAGCTTTGATGTGAGTGGCTACGTGGAGTTGTTTGACAATCAAAATCAAACAGCACAACAAACAAAAGATATGATATTTGCAGTAGCGATACCTAAAGGAATAACAATAAAAAAAGAAGGTTTGAAAATGTCATTAGATGATGGCACAATTGTAGATGTAAAAAGCGTGACTTCTAGGTCTGTTGGAGAAGATCTCTATCTATGGACAATAAAGTTAGACCCAAGCATATATATTGGATATTTTAAAGATGATTTGGAAGTTTCAAAGTCTCAACTAAATTTTGATCCAATTACTAATGGTGATAAAATACGTTTTAATATAACTATGGATGTATCAAATTCTATAGGAGATACTAATTTACATACAAAGGATATGTTTTATTTTACATCATTAAACGGTGAATTTGATGGTATATTGAACTATTATTCTGATTCAGATCCGTGGGATATAAATGAAAATGGAGATACCGATGAAATGCATATTAAAGCTAGAGCTGGTTACGATCAATTGATATCAATAATTGATGATGGAATGGCTGTAGGCGTAAATGATTCTATAACTAGTGACAAGGGTAATGTAACTGATAATGGAGTAAGTATAAAAAGTAGTAAGGATAATATTACCTATTCTGTAAGAGTGAGGAATTTAAAGAGAGGAGTTTTGCAAAAGCATGAGCAGTATATTGCTATTCCAAAGAAAAATTCTGTTATAGATGGATATTTAATTAATGAAAGTGACAAGCCAGCTTTTGATTTTAAGTTGGTTGATAGAGTAACGTTTTCAGGAAATGATATATTTGAGGCATATTATACCGTTGAAGAAGGATTGGATTTTATAGGTTTAAGAGACCTAGATAAAAGTAAATGGTATACGAGTAATGATTTGCTAAAAACATATTCATATGCAGATGTAACAGGTGTTAAAATAGTCTTAAAAAATAATCAAGCGGTAAGTGTAGATTTTGATGTGAGTATTGCTGTTAAGATGCAAGCGACATCGGAAAAAAATGAAATAAATAAAGATGATTTTAATAGTTGGAAAAGTAGGTGTTATTATACATATGAATATAGTGAAGGAAAAGTAGGCGGATATATTAATACTGCCGGTTGTCAAGCAACTATAGAATACGAAGTAGACGAAGATGTTGAAGATGCTGGTAGAAAAGAAGATGATAGTATAGCTGGGACTAATATGGATGAATATGATGAAACGCCAGCAACAAAAGATATATTGAATAGTAGCCTTCGCAAATGGTTATGCCTATTGTTTACATCATTTGCATTAATTGTTGTAATAAGAAAAAATAGATATCGTGTATATCTATAGGTTAAATAAGATATATCCCTTAGGGGGATATATCTATATAGAGTATTTATAGGAGATGGCAATAATAATGTAAGTGTGTTTGCGTTAGGGAGGGAGTTTATGAAAAAGAATATTTTTATAGTATTATTATGCATTATGAGTTTTTCTTTTTCAATGGATGCATATGCAGCGTATCCTGCAAAATATAGTGCAGTTAGTAGAGGCTATGTAACGGCACCTAAAAATCAAGGGGGATATGGTACCTGTTATGCGTTTTCAGCTATTTCTGCCATTGAAACAAATTTATTAAAGAATAAAAAGGTTGCTAAAACTATTGATTTGTCAGAATATCACTTGGTATATAGTTTGTTTAAGGAACAAGGTTATAATATTAAAAATGTGGCTTCTTATGGTATGCAACCGGAAGAAGTGCATAGGTTTTTAACTGGTGGTATGAATATAACAACTGAAAGTAAAATAGGCTATAGCTTGGTAAAAAAAGGTACTACTCCAAGTGCAACAGCACTAGATTCTGGTACAGTTGTTGTAAAAAATGCATATAGGATTAGTTATTCAAAGGATAATGTGAAAGGATTTATAGGAAAATATGGCTCAGCTATTGTTGCAGCCCATGTAAGAGGATTATATTTTGACACAAAAATTAAGAATTATAATTGTACAGTTGAAAATGATAAATTAATTGATCATAGCTTTGTAATTGTGGGTTGGGATGATAATTATTCAAGAAATAATTTCAAATATAAACCAAAAAACAATGGTGCATGGTTGTGTAAAAATAGTGGAGGAAATAGTGCAATAAAAGAAGGCTATTTCTGGATGTCTTATGAAAGCAAAAGTGTATATGATACTATATATGCGTATGAAGCAGATATTAGCTCAGGATATTATTCAACTTATAAATATGATAGTAATAAAAGTAATTTAGCAATGAAAAATGTAAGAGTGCAAACTAATATATATACAGCAAAACAAGATGAATTATTAACTAATGTTATGATGTATGTTGAAGATGTAAGATGTAATTATAATATTTATTATTATCCAGGAGATGTTACGACAGAAGAAGTAGCTGATTATAAGGATAAATCAACGTTACTGAAAAGTGGAACAACGTATTATCGTGGTTATTATACAGTTGATGTTGCTAAAACAATATTATTAAGTAAAGGTCAGGAGTATTCAATAATTGTTGAAATGACAAATTATATTGGTAATAAGGCAACATTTGCATATAGTAGTTCTACAGATGTAAATAACAAAAGTTATGTAGTGTATGAAGACGAAGATAAATGGAAGGATATAGCCAGTGATAGTTATACTTGCAAGATAAGAGTTGGAACAAAAAGAGCAATGGAGACAGCATTTACAAGATACTCTGCAAGAACAGTAATAGTAACTGCTAATACTACGGCACATATAGCCAAGAAAAAGTATTTATTTAGAATAGAAAATGCAGCAGGTAAAGTTTATTTAAATACAGGTTGTGTTAATAGTAATAGATTGGTGTGGCAACCTACTGTAAAGGGCACATATATAGTGAAAGTTTATTGCAAGGATTTAAATACTGGTAAATTATATGGTAGAGCAAAATATTATACATTTAAGTAAAGTGGTTGTTTATGATGGAATTGTGAAAAAGTGAATTAAAATTCAATCTTAGACAATTTAATTAGTAAATTTTTTAGGGACTGAATCTTGTGAACTGGAAATATTGGTAGTTTAATTGGGCAACTTTTTTGGACTGAATTCTGTATTGTACAGGGTTCGGTCCTTTTATTTTGCTTTTAAAATAGAGAAGGCTTTGCTAGTGACTTGTTATCTTTGTTCTGTAGAACAAAAACTTCTCTAGAGGATGAACGCAAATTCGATAATTTTATAAAAAATTTATAATTATTTATAATGAATTAATTGATTAATAAAATGGTTTGGCCTAAAATTAATTGAACTTATAAAAAGGAAAAATGTTTATTTCTAAGATGATTGTAGCATTAAGAAATGTAAGATTTACTTAAAAATAACATTTTAACGTAGTATAAATAATGATAAGAAATGAGGATAATTATGAAAAAAACAAGAGGGTTTATGGTTGTACTTTTAATGGTGTTTATATGTTGTTTTTCTACAGGGTGTAGTAATGAAGTGGAGATTACAATGGATGAACAAGGAAAAGGTGTTATTAATTACAAGGTTGTATTAGATAAGGATGCTGTAGAAACTACAGCTTATACTAGGTTTAATACATTAGATGAATTAGCTGATGGTTTAAGAGAGAAAATTGAACCAGAAACTAATCTTGAAGTTAGAGCAGATAAAACATCTAGTACAGAAAAGGATTATTTGATTATAAGCCAAAGTTTTGATTCTGTTGAAGATTATGAAAAGAATATTGAGAATGTGATTTCAAGATATAATATGATGGTTTCAAGCGGAGATATGGAAGACATGTTTGGCTATACAGAACAAGTAGATTATAGCGAATATTTAGTGTCAGCATTAAAGGAATATTTACAAGAGAACGTCATTCAAGTAGATGAGAATGAACGTAATGTAAGAAAATTTGCTAAGACAATGAAACAATATATGGCAATGGGATATTATGATGATTTTGAAGAGAGATCAAAGGATGATGAATTTTATAATGTAAAGATTGAAGAAGAAAATGGCAATAAAAAATTAAAAGTGAATTATATGGCGATGATATATATTTTTATGTATATGAGAAAACTTGCTGAAACATATAGTAATGATATATTTAATAATCAAAACATTGCTGATGCATCATTATCAATTAATGGAGAAGAAACAAAAGCTATATTAAAGCAAACATTTGTAGGTATAAATTTGGCTGGAGATATTAAAGCAGCATTAGATAAGAAATTTAATTCAAATGTGACTAATTATAATATGAAAGATTTCTCACCTGTATTAACAGCAAAATTATTTACAGATGAATATGGTGAGAAGTTTCAAAAAGAGTATAATAAGCAAAGCTCTATATTTGAAGAGAATAAAGCAAAAGATGCAATTGACATAGGTGTTGATATATATGAAGAATTGTATAAAGAGAGAGAAACTCTTTATAAAGTTACATTTGGTAATAACACAGTATCTGTAGATAGAGATGGATTTTTTGAAAATATGGAAGATGGTTGTTTAGTAGTAGCCAATAAGAATATAAAAGGTAATGGACTAAAAGAACACAACAATGTATTTTCTAAAGATTTAGATAGTACACCATTTACAGGAGATAATATTCCAGTTATGTGGTTATTAGTATTGGCTGCAATGTCAGTTATGATGATGACTTATGCTATATATAGCAGAATGAGAAAATAATATAATGATATAATGCATATCAAAAAGTAGAATTAAATATGAGTTATGGAATTAGTAATATATATGAGCGGAGGAAGAGTATGAACAAGAGTATAAAAAAAACAGTTGCTATGTTGGCAATGGGGGCAGTTGTTGCAACAACATTGTTAGGTAGAAATATAATTACATCTAGTGCAGATGAGGTTGAAAAGAAATATGTACGTGATAATCACTTGGGAGTAAATGAAAAGGGTGATTTAGTAATTACAAGAAATGAGCTTGGAAATGAACCAATGGGAAAACAAGATGCATGGACAATATTTGTTTATATGTGCGGAAGTGATTTGGAATCATGGGGAGGTTCAGCGACATTAGATATTAAAGAAATGATAGCAGCTAATACAAATGAAAATGTAAATATTATAATACAAACAGGCGGTGCCTCAGAGTGGCAAGAATTTGGAATTAGTTCTAAGAATATTGAAAGATATATTGTAGATGAAAATACTCTAAAGAAACTTGAAAGTTTACCAAATGCCAGTATGGCAGAAGCTAGTACACTAGAGAATTTTGTAAGTTGGGGTGTTGAAAAATATCCTGCAGAACATATGGGAATGATTTATTGGAATCATGGTGGCGGAAGTATATATGGTGCATGTAGTGATGAGAATTATGAAGGAATGTTAACACTAAGCGAATTTGAAATGGCTATGTCAAATGCAACAAAGAAAATGACTGATAAGTTTGATTTTATTGGTTTTGATGCTTGCTTAATGGCAACTATAGAAGCAGCTAATACATTTGTTCCATATGCAGAATATATGATAGCATCTGAAGAATCTGAATCAGCAACTGGATGGACTTACACTGAAATAGTTAATGCATTGGTAGCAAATCCTGATTTAGATGTAAAAGAGTTAGGAAAAGTAATTATTAATTCATTTATTGAAGATAATATTAAACTTGGAACAGAAGATATGGCGACTTTATCTATGACGGACTTATCTAAAATTGATGCTGTTTTAGTTGAATTTAATAAAGTTGCTAAGAAAATGTATGAAATGAGTGCAACTGAAGAAGATATGACATTGTTTACAAAATTAGCATATATGGCAGAAAATTATTCTGAAGGTTCAGGTTTTGACATGATTGATTTTACAGATTATATGCTAAATATAGTAGATTTAATTCCCGAAGCACAAACTGTTGCAGATTTAATGGAAGCAGCAATTGTATATGAACGTCATGGTGAGATATTTATGGATACAAAGGGATTAACATTCTATTATTGTTATGGAAATATGACTATGAGTGATATGAACATTTTAAGAAATATAACAATTAGTCCATATTTATTAAACTTTATTGAAAAGTTAGCATATGGTGCAATAAAAGATGGCTCAATAGAAGGTTTTACATCAAATAGTTGGGAAAAGAATGAATATTATTATGATGAGAATTATGATTTTGTTAAATATGAGTTTCAGGAGATGTTAGATTACTCAGAGGTTTTATGTAATTCAGAGTATTTTAAAAAAGCTACATTTGATGAAGTATGGTATGAGTGGTTTAAGGATTTTGATAACTTTGACTATTACGAAGATTTTGAAGATTATGAATATGATGGAATATATGCAGAGTCAGATGAAGATGATATTTTTATAGATGAAGACGCTATTGTTGTAGATATGGGAATAGATGTTAATTTAAATTTAGGTTCAGGAATAGAGTTGCATGGTGTAACATTAACTAATGATTTCTCATTGGCTGATTTAAGAAAGGTTGCAAAGGCAAATTATAAAGTAGTTGTAAATGATGGTACTACAAGAAAAGTAATTGGAGATTTAGGTTCTATAGAAGAAAATGCATCATACACAGGTACATGGTTTGCTCTAAGCAATGGTAGTCTTATTAATGCAGAGAAGATGAACGAAGGAAATGGACTTACAATGTATAAGGCAAACGTTCTTATTGACGGAAAAGATTCTTTTATATATTTTGTATCTGATAAAAAGAACAATGTACTTGTATTAGGTACTTGGAGTGGTATGGACAAAAAGAATAAATCAGCGGGAAGAATAATGCCAGAGATTAAGGATGGTGCAGTAATTACACCTGTTTATACAACTATTACTTCTAATGGAAAGGTTATAAAAACTGTTGGAGAGGAAGTTGTTGCAAGGGGCAAAGTAATTAAACCAGTTGAATTAAAGGACTGCTCATTTATCGTAGAAATGACAGATGCTTTCGGCAACAAAAACTTTAGATAAATATAATACGCTTAAAATTAAACAAATTATAATTTGTAGGTTTTGGCCCCTGTCATTCGACAGGGGTCTGGTTAATTTTGAGCTTCGCTCAAAATTGGGGTTTTTTAAGCTACTATATTATTAATTTGAGCTATCGCTCAAATTAGGGTCATTTAGCTTGGCGAAATTTATATAGTTAATATTGAGAAAAATTTTTGAGTATACTATAATGTTTAATTGGGAGCGCGTCCAGAAAATTAGTGATTATATTTTTAGGTGGAGTATAGTAGGTAAGATATTTACAGATAGGAGAATGGGTATGGAATTGTTTATTGTAATTTTGGTATGTTTTATGGCAGGTGCAGGGGCTGGTATTGGAACTGGTTTTGCAGGTATGAGTGCAGCAGCAGTTGTTGGACCAATGCTAACTACTTTTTTAGATATTCCAGCGTATGAGGCAGTTGGTATTGGATTAATTAGTGATGTTTTAGCAAGTGCTATTAGTGCTTATACATATAAAAAAGGTGGCAATTTAGATGTTAAGAATAGTTTGCCAATGATGTTAAGTGTACTTATTGTAACTGTGATTGGTAGTTTAGTGGCTAGTTTCCTTCCAGAAAAGGCTATGAGTAGTACCATGCAGTTTGCTATGATTTTTATAGGTCTTAGATTTTTATTAAAGCCAGTTACAACAACTAAGGAGCAGATGGCAGAGATTTCTAGAAAAGAAAGACTTATAAAGTCTATTATAGGTGGCTGTTTTATAGGATTTATATGTGGATTTGTTGGTGCGGGTGGCGGAATGATGATGTTATTTGTATTAACTACATTCCTTGGTTACCAGATGCACATGGCAGTAGGAACAAGTGTATTTATAATGGCATTTACAGCATTAACAGGAGCTATAAGTCATTTTGCAATTGGCGGTATGCCAGATATATTAATTATGATTTTGTGTGTTGTATTTACTCTTTTATGGGCAAGAATAGCAGCATATATTGCCAATAAATCAGACGCCAAGACACTAAATCGAGTTGTTGGAATTGTAATGATTGTTACAAGTGTTGTAATTCTAACAGTAAATTATATAAAATTCTAACAACAAACACATAAAACTGTGTGGCAAAGGATAGAATTCGTAATTAAAATTAAACAATTTAGAAAAAAATGGAAAATTTTAAAAAAATTAGTGCATTTCTTCAAAATGTAGTGTATAATGATTTGCAAAGCTATTAAAATATGAATACATGCGGTTAGTATCAACGCAGAAATGAGGAAATGTATGAGTCAAAAATATCGTTTGATTACGAGAAGTGACTTTGATGGACTTGTTTGCGCAATGATCCTGAAAGAGTTAGACATGATAGATGATATTAAGTTCGTTCATCCGAAAGATATGCAAGATGGTAAAATTAAGGTTACTAGTAGAGACATATCTACTAACTTGCCTTACGTAAAGGGAGTTCATCTAGCTTTTGATCACCATTTGAGTGAAATGACTAGATTCAATAATAAGATTCAGAAGAATCATATATTTGATCCCAACGCACCTAGTGCTGCTAGGTTAGTTTATGAGTATTTTAATGGAAGTGTTAGATTAAAAAAGGTATCTAAGGAGATTATGGCTGCAGTCGATAAGTCAGATTCTGCTAGATTCACAAAAGAGGATGTTTTAAACCCACAAAAGTGGGTACTGTTAAATTACATAATGGATGCTAGAAGTGGATTCGGTAGGTTTAAGAATTTTAGAATATCTAATTATCAGCTTATGATGGAGCTTATTGGATATTGTTTAGATCATCCAGTTGAGAAAGTGTTACAGTTGCCTGATGTGAAAGAACGTGTAGATATGTATTTTAAACAACAAGAACCGTTTAAAAAACAGATACAAAAGGTTCATCGAATAGAAGGCGATGTTGTTGTGTTGTATTTGAAAGATGAAGATGTAATTTATACAGGAAATAGATTTATGGTATATGCTATGTATCCAGAGGCTAAGATATCAGTTCATGTTATGTGGGGATATCGTAAGCAAAATACGGCAATTACTATAGGAAAGTCTATTATTAATAAAGATTCTAATGTAAATATTGGTGATATATGTCTTGAGTATGGTGGCGGCGGTCATCGTAATGCAGGAACATGTCAGATTCCTAATGATAAGGTTGATGAGATATTGCCACAAATTATAAAAAGACTTAATGGGAAAGGCTAGTACTATTAAGTTTCTTATTGGTATGTTTAAAGAATATATAACAGAAGGGAAAGTTGTTAAATGGAGGTAAGTATATATACTGATGGTTCAGCAAGAGGGAATCCAGATGGACCAGGTGGTTATGGTACAATACTTGTATTTGTAGATTCAAAAGGAATAGAGCACAAGAAGGAAATTAGTGCTGGATATAAAAGAACAACGAATAATAGAATGGAGCTTCTTGCCGCAATAGTTGGGTTAGAGGCTCTTAATAGACCTTGTAAAGTGAAACTATATTCAGATTCACAATATTTAGTTAAGGCATTTAACGATCATTGGATAGATGGTTGGATTAAGAAGGGCTGGAGAAGAGGTAAGAATGAGCCAGTTAAGAATGTTGATTTGTGGAAACGAATGTTAGAAGCAAGGTCTAAACATGAAGTTGAATTTATATGGGTAAAAGGCCATGCAGGTCATGAGCAGAATGAAAGATGTGATTATCTTGCAACAACTGCAGCTGATCAACCACAAGAGTTGCTGTTAGTAGATGCAGGTGTAGATAATTAAATGCTAGATAGTAAATAATAATAATTAAAGGCTATGTGATATATAATATAGTATTTAATATATTATAGGGTATATTTTGTTTATGCAGATGTTTGATAGTAAGACAATATTAAGTGAATAGATAAAATATAATAAAAATAAAGTTAGGGCTGTGAATAATTGATTTGTATATTTCAAAATCACAGTCCTTTTTAGGAGAATATATGAGTAAGAAGAATATGAATAGGAAGAAAAATCAGGCGAAAAATAGCGCAAATACAAAAAGTGCATCATCCCAAGATAAAAAAAATGATAAAGAAATACATATGGATAATAAAGTAGATGATGATTTAAAAGATAATAATAAAGTTATGAATAACGCTGGCAATAAAAAGAAAAGGATTGAAACAGATAACAGTAAAATAAAAGAGTATAGTTTAATAAAGAAAATTGCTATAGTGTGGATTGTAATTGGTATAATTATTATTTTATTATATGTAGGAAATAATAAAATTGATGTAACAGAACATGTGTATAAGACAGATAAAATATCAAAGAAATTAGATGGTTTTACTATAGTTCAGATTTCTGATTTACATAATAAAGAGTTTGGAAAGAATAATCGTAAGTTGATTGCAAAGGTAAGAGAAGCTAGACCAGATATTATTGTTATTACAGGAGATATAATTGATTTTAACAAAACTAACGTAGATATTGCAGTAAATACAGCAAAAAGGTTAAGTGATATTGCTGTGACATATTATGTTACAGGAAACCATGAATATGGAATTAATGCAAATAGTTTAGATAAATTAATGAAAGGTCTAGAAAATGCAGGTGTTATTATTATGCAAAATAGACTTGAGATAATTAATGATAATATGTGTGTAATAGGCTTGGATGAAAGAGAGATTATTGGATATGGTGGAGAAGCCTACTCAAAAGGTACGCCAAAAAGAACTATAGAAAGTTTAATAGAGGCAGCTGATGTAGAAAAGGACAAATTAAAGATATTGTTGTCTCATGAACCGCAAATATATAAGAAATATGAGTTATGTGATATTGTATTTACGGGACATGCTCATGGAGGACAGTTTAGAATTCCATTTGTTAATAAAGGATTTGTAGCGCCAGACCAAGGATTTTTTCCTAAATATACAGAGGGACGACATGATTATAAAGGATCTACAATGTATATAAGTAGAGGTCTTGGTAATAGTATAATACCACAAAGAATATTTAATAATCCTGAGATTGTAAAAGTAGAGATTAATTATAAAAAAGATTGATAATAGCCATAAATAGTTCTAAATAGCCATAAATAGTTATTAGATAATTCAAGTAAGGTATTAAGCAACATAGAAAATAAAATATTATTAATATACTAAAAAATATTTTCTATACTATACAAAATAATATGATATGTAAAGTAATAAATAAAAATTCAATACAAAGTTTTATACTTTAGATTAGGAGGATATTATGCCATATATTGGATCAAAAGTAAGTGTTAAAATAACACCAGAGCAAGAAAATGAATTAAAAACAAGATTAGGTCAGGCAATTGCCTTAATTCCTGGTAAGAGTGAACAATGGTTAATGACAGGATTTGAGGATAATTATCATTTGTATTTTAGAGGTGATAATAGTAGTCCAATTGCTTTTATTGAAGTAAAGGTTTTTGGAAGAGAGAATCCTGAAGCATTCAACAATCTTACAGGAGAGATAACAAAGATATTTAATGAAGTCTTAAGTATAGCTCCAGACCATATATATGTAAAGTATGAAGCAGTTGCTAACTGGGGATGGAATGGAGCTAATTTATAAAAACAAAGAGTCGCTTGCGACTCTTTGTTTTTATATTTATTATAGGCTTAATCACTACTAGATGGGAAGTATGGTCGTAAAACATCAGCAACTTTTGAAATAGGCATTGTTTCACCAGCATCTAATTCACAGATTACTACTGGTAAAGTTTCTCCTTCAATTGAGTATCTCATATTTTTATCCTTCTTGGTAATTATTAAATAGTGTGTTAAATTAAAGTGTATTATTTATGAAATTTCTTCTGATTCAACAATAATATCTCCTTCGTAACTATTATTAGTAACAATAGTGTCAATAGTATCCTCACCACTTACTCTATTATAAAATACCGCTTCGGATATTCTATAGTATGGAACAGAATATAACTGAATTACTGCGGCAAATATTATAATTATTATAAATAGAATAGAAAGTAGTATAGAAATTAAACTATTTGAAGAATTGCTAATGTTTTTATTAGTAGTAAATAGTGCTACCATTGGCAGTGCATAGCATACTGCAGATAATAAATAGTATCCTAGAAAACTAACATGAAGAGAGAATAAATTCATCTTGTTTCCATTCATTATGTGTCTTGACTCTGTTATACAATCTAGTATTGAATATTCTGGGTGCTTAATTAAAATGTACAATGACATTGAATAAGAATAGCTTTTAATAATACCAGGTATAATAAGTAAACACATCCATAAAGCAATTAATATTGTTTCTACTAGTGTTAATATAATAGCTTTTATAAAAACTTTGACATTAGGAAATAGGTCTTTAAAGCTATATTTTTTGTTGTCTACAATATCAAGAGCTATTTTAGTAGTAATAACACTTGCTAGAATTTCAGTAATAATAGCAATTATATAAAAGATGCCAGATACTTCTTGGACGTTTTCATTTAGAAATGGAATAAACGAATATATAATACCTTCTAGAAAATCATATTCTTTACTTGCTAAATCAATGAAGATTCCAGATATGGCACTTGTGGCTAATAGTATTAAAATATACTTTATCCAATTTCCTTTTAAAGATTCCTTTGCTTGTTGTTTAATTGACTTATTTGTTATCATTTGAATTACTCCTTACTAATTATTTAATATTTAATATTTTATTATTTATTGGATGATAATAATGTACACCATATATTATAGATAGTATATAGGCAAAATGCCAAAATAAGTAGTGTTATTTTGGCAAAATTGCAAATTATTTATTATTAATTACATATTCGTAGAAATCTTCCAAAGTTGGTGGTTCGGATTTTGTTTGAGATATAGTAGGTATGATGTCGTTAATTTTACTTTTTTTATTATGTTCATTAGATAATAATGAATAAAAAGTAGCTTTTGGAATATTGTAATATGCAGTTGTGCATATTAATGTCGCTAAAAAAGCAAGAAGAGAAATGAGTCAGTTAGTCCTTCAAGATTGCAAGAATTAATGATAGATTATAATGTTATTGATATAGAAGAAATAAAAAATAGATGGATTAGCGAAATAGAATATAACGAAAAATAAAAATGTCAGAAAATTGCGAAAAAAGAAATGATTATTGGGTAGAAGTAAAAATATAGAATTGTTACAAATCAATTTACAAAATTTGATTGACAAGTTAGCAAAGTGTAATTATAATTGAGGTGGTTGAATTCAAAAAGTGGAGATTAATATATAATAAGATAATTCAATAGTGGTTGTAATCAAAAAATTCTAAGTTATCTTCTTTAGTTTTCACAAACATATATAAAATTTAATATAAAAATGTTATAACATTAAGCTTCATAATATGGTGGTAGTAGATATTGCATATAGTTATTGCAATCAAAATAATAATTAAATATTATGGAGAAAGTTATGGAAAAAGAGAAAATATACATATTTGTATAAAGAGAGTTTGAGCTATTTTAGTTGCTGTTTGTATGGTTTTTCCGGGGGAAAAAGTTCAAAGGTGGTCAAAAAGTCAATTAAAAGGTAAACCGGAAGGAACTACTGTATATAAAAAGAATACAAAGTATGCACCAGCAAAGAAAAATTCCACATACAAGGTGGTTAAATGTAAATAAGGAAGGTAAAAGAATGAATTTAAGAATAAAAGGTTTATGTGTATTTGTAATGGCAATGATAATATTAACTTTTTGCGCTTGTAATAATACAAGTCAAACATCAAGTACAATAAAAGCAAATAATAAATTTAAACAAATTGATAAAGATGCAATAGTTGTATGTGCAGATAGTTATGATTTGTTTTTTCCAAAAGAAGGTGGAATAACAGAAAGAAGGTTGCGACTCCCTATTATTGCAGGAAAAAATGTAAAAAAAGAAGATATTAAAGTAATTATAGAACATGTAGATTTTGAATATGATATTTCAAAACAGAAAAATGATGAATTAGAATATTATACATATCTATCATATACGGATGTTGACTGGAATAAATTTACTGATTTATATAAAAATGATATAATAGAATTTAAAAAATATGAACAAACTTATACAGAAGAATTTGAAAAAATTAATCAAAAGAGTTACCTCAGTATAATTATTATATGGCAACATTATATTTTGATGATGAAGTTGAAGATGAAAAAATTACTAATATACAAATTACATGTAATGGAAAAAAACATAATATAAAAGGAAATATAGTATTTAGTAATAAATCTATACCAGATGTTAATTGTGAAGTGTTTCAAGAATATGGTATAGCTTATGATGAGGTTACATTTATTCCAAGTAAAGAAGGAAAATATAGTTTTGAGGGTGTAGAATTATATCCTAAGAAAGATATTGAAATATTAGATGTTTCAACAATGGAGGGAAATCAGTTAGTAATTAATAAAGTGAATGCAGCAATTCAGGGAACTAATAGTATGGATAGAATTCTAGCTAAGGATTCCACTATAAATGTATCTGCAAATGAGAAATGTGTATTAAATATTGAATTAATTAATAATAATAAAAATGAGTTATTTACATATACATCTAATCCAGTAATTTTAATTAAATATAAGATGGATGGTAAAGAGTATATTGCAAATATTAATATAATAGCGAGTACAATTATTACTTCTAGTGAATTATACGCTAAATATGTAGATGGTTTAGATGTTGGAATGTATTATGAAACTTTTTATAAAGCATATCAATAGAAAATATTAGAATGTGTGTGAATGAGGTATAAGAAGTTTAAATGTAGCAGGTGATTCGACTTATGAAAGAAAGATTGCGTCGTATGCAGAAATAAGACAGAATATTATTATTTGCAATACAATCATCTAAAGTAGAAATCATTAAACATTTAAAGTCAGAATAACTCACAGCATAAATAAAATCTTATTGATACATAAATTTTTACTAAAATTATTATTATATTTATTGATGATAAAAATTGAATATGTTACGCTTAATAAGGAAGTTTGTAGTATAGTGCTAGTGCTATGGGCACATGGAATGGGGAGTATTATGAGAAAATTAAGTAAGTATAGTAAAGTTCTTATTGTGGCGTTATTATTAATAATAGCTTCAGTTCTAACAACTGGAGCTTTTGGTGTATATGTAAAAGCTGACAAGTCTAAGAAGTATGATGTGTCTGGAATGGAAAGGGATACTGCTATTACTGTTGATGGAGCAGGAACTCTTAATATTGAGAGGAATAGAAAAGAAGATGAATCTATTATGGGGCGTGAAGATACATGGACTATTATGATATACATGGATGGAACTGACTTAGAGATGTTTAATGGAAGTGCAACAAAGGATTTAAGGGAAATAATGAGTGCTAAGATTTGTCAAAGCACGACTGAGAATGTAAATATATTAGTTCAAACTGGTGGAGCTGCTATGTGGCATAATTATGATGTTGATGAAAGTAAAACTCAAAGATTTCATATTGATAGTATAGCATGCCCAACAGTAGTGGAAGAATTTGAGATACAGAATATGGGCGAAGCAGATACTTTAACAGACTTTTTACAATGGGGGGTTGAGAATTATCCAGCAGAACATATGGGAGTTATATTCTGGAATCATGGAAATGGTGTTTCTGGTGGGGTTTGTGTTGATGATGAAGATTCATTAATGGTACCTGAATTAGAGTATTCATTTGCCAAAGTTAGTGAACAGATGACATGCAATTTTGATTTTATAGGATTTGACACATGTTTATCAGGTTCAATTGAATACGCCAATGCATTGGCTCCATACGCAGATTATATGATTGCTTCTGCCAATACAGAGCCAGGAGAAGGATGGAACTACCAACACTTTTTAGATAAGATTCTTTTAGAACCAACTTGTACAGTGGAAGAAGTAGGACAAATAATATGTGATACTTATTATGATACTACAAGCAAGAAAAATAAAGATGCAAGATTGACTATGGCTATGTATGATTTATCAAAAGTAGATGAAGTATGTGTAGCTGTAAATGATTTAGCAAAATATATGTACGATACTGTAAATCAAGATGAAGATGCTTTTGATGAGTTTAATGAAATGCAGCTTGAAGATGATAGAATTACATATGGTGAAGAAAAAGAGAATATGGATATAGGTAGTTTGTTGGCATATTTTGATTCATCAAGAAAGTATAATTTTAATACTAGTCAGTGTAAACAAGCATTAGAAGAAATGATTATATATAAAAGAATGTCTCTCGTATATGAAAAACACGATGGAGCAGCTATTAGTATGTATTATCCTGTAAAAGCTATGGGGATTTCAGAATATGCAGTGGCTAGAAATGTTTTGTTTTCACCATATCAGATGAAATTTTTAGAATATATGGGATATAGAAAGGCAAATGGTACACAGTCAGGATTTGCTGCTAATAGATGGGAAAGTTCGCAGTGTTTCTATGAAAATGATTTTGAATTTATAAATTATTATAGAGATAAGAAAGAGGAAGAAAACTCTATAAAACAATTGTTACTATCAAATAGTAAGTATGCACAGGATGGTTTTGTGAACTTATGGATAAGTAATTTCGGTGGAAGTACAAACAAGGATGCAACAGATGCATTTAATAAGAAAGTTACAGATGATAGATTATGCAGATTAAGTTCACAAGAAGGTATTAATTGGATTTTGCCAGATGGACAAGAACTAACAGCTTATGTAGACTACAGTTTAGGAGAAGTTATTTATTCTATTCCAGTTGTTATAAATGATACGGAAATGACTATTAAAATAAAGAAGGATGTAGAGACTGAGAATCAATATGAGGTATTAGGTGTATGGGATGCAACTATTAATAGTGATTATGAAGGAAGAGGCTACATGGATTTAAATGTAGGTACGGTTATTACTCCTATATATGATGTATATAATGAAGAACTAGGTCAATATGAAAGTGAGTATGGAGAGGATTATGTTATATCTAGTGACTTTGACTTTTTAGTAGCATTAGATTAGATTATAAATATACTGATTTTAACTTTTTAGTGAAAATAGATTAATATTTTCTATATGTTTTTGAGTATAAGATGTTTTGTAAATGTATAAATAATTGCAAGACATCTTATTTTCTTGACGATTGTTATATTTTGATATATGATATCTAGTGGAAAATATCGTAAAATTATTTGCAGCAATATGCAGAGTTACGGAAGATATTAGAATGGAGATAGAGACGATATGGCAACGTTAACACCAATGATGCAACAATATATGGATATTAAGAATCAATATAAAGATTGTATTTTATTTTATAGATTAGGTGATTTTTATGAAATGTTTTTTGAGGATGCAGTAACTTGCTCAAAAGTTCTAGAAATTACACTTACAGGTAAGAATTGTGGGTTAGATGAGAGGGCACCTATGTGTGGTGTTCCTTTTCATTCTGTAGAAAGCTATCTTAGTAAGATGATAGAGAATGGGTATAAGGTGGCTATATGTGAACAAGTTGAGGATCCAAAAGAGGCAAAAGGTATTGTAAAGAGAGATGTAACAAGAATAGTAACACCTGGTACGAACCTTAATATGCAAGTGTTAGATGAAACTAAGAATAATTTTCTTATGTCTATTATGTATACTACGGATGCATATGGAATTGCAGTAGTTGATATTACAACAGGAGATTTTTTTGTTACAGAAGTTGATAATGGTCGTAAATTAGAAGATGAGATTAATAAGTATTCACCTTCAGAGATTATATGTAATGAGGCTTTTTACATATCTGGCTTTGATATAGATGGAATTGCTACAAGACTTAATATAGCAGTTTCTTCATTAGAATCATGGTATTATGATGAGGATAGTGCAGTTAGCAAAATAAAGAATCATTTTAAAGTAGATTCTTTAATGGGATTAGGATTAGTTGATTTTAGCATAGGTGCTATTGCAGCAGGTGGAGTGTTGCAGTATTTATATGAAACACAAAAGAACTCCTTAGATCATTTGACACATATAACACCGTATATAACATCAAAGTATATGGTTTTAGATAGTGCAACAAGACGTAATCTAGAATTACTTGAAACATTAAGGGAAAAACAAAAAAAAGGCTCTTTACTATGGGTATTAGATAAAACAAAGACAGCAATGGGAGCTAGATTACTTCGTAAGTATATAGAACAGCCATTAGTAGACTATGATGAGATTGTAAAAAGACATGACGCAATTTATAGCCTTAATAATAATGTAATTACAAGGGAAGAAATTAGGGAATATTTGAATCCTATTTATGATTTAGAGAGATTACTTACTAAGGTTAGTTATAAAAGTGTTAATCCAAGAGATTTAATAGCACTTAAAACTTCTATGCAGATGATACCACATATAAAACTAATGTTAAGAGAGTTAGATGATTCAGTATTATTAAAAGATTTGTGTGAGCAAATTGATACTTTGCAAGATTTAAGTGATATTATAGAAAAAGCAATAGAAGAAGATCCACCAATAGCTTTAAAAGAGGGTGGAATAATAAAAGATGGCTATGATGAGAATGTAGATAAGCTAAGAAGTGCTAAATCAGATGGTAAATCATGGCTTGCAGATATAGAGGCGAAGGAAAAAGAAAATACAGGAATAAAGAATCTAAGAATTAAGTTTAATAAGGTATTTGGTTATTATCTTGAGGTAACTAATTCTTATAAGGATTTAGTTCCTGAAACATGGACAAGAAAACAAACTTTAGCTAATGCAGAGAGATATATAACTCCTGAATTGAAAGAGTTAGAAGATATGATTTTAGGTGCTGAAGATAAGCTTTATAACTTAGAATACCAATTATTTGTAGACGTAAGAGAAGCTATTGCAGCTCAAATACTTAGAATACAACAAACAGCTAAAGCTATAGCAGCAGTTGATGTATTTTGTTCATTGGCTTTAGTGGCCGAGAGAAATAACTTTATAAGACCACATATGAATAAAAATGGTGTAATCCATATAAAAGATGGTCGTCACCCTGTTGTAGAGAAGATGATTAATAATGGATTATTTGTTGAAAATGATACCTATCTGGATAATGATTCAGCAAGAGTTTCAATAATTACAGGTCCCAATATGGCAGGTAAATCAACATATATGAGACAAACTGCTTTAATTGTCCTTATGGCACAGATAGGTTCATATGTGCCTGCAGCAAGTGCAGATATAGGAATAGTAGATAGAATATTTACAAGAGTTGGTGCATCAGATGATTTAGCATCAGGACAGTCTACTTTTATGGTAGAGATGACAGAAGTAGCTAATATACTTCGAAATGCCACAAAGAATAGTTTGCTTATACTAGATGAAATTGGTAGAGGAACAAGTACTTATGATGGTCTTGCTATTGCATGGGCAGTAATTGAACATATAAGTAATGTATCCAAATTAGGAGCAAAAACATTATTTGCAACGCATTATCATGAACTAACAGAATTAGAAGGTAAGCTAGATAGTGTTAATAACTATTGCATCGCAGTTAAAGAGAATGGTGATGATATAGTATTTCTTCGTAAAATAGTTAAGGGTGGAGCAGATAAGAGTTATGGTATTCAAGTGGCTAAGCTGGCAGGTGTTCCAGAAACAGTTTTACAAAGGGCTAGAGAACTTACAGACGAACTTAGTAATAATGATATCGCTAATAAAGTTAAAGAAATGGACGTTAAAGGAACTAGCAAAAAGTCAGATGACAATGTAGTTAGAGAAGAACAACAATTAACATTTAAGTTTGTTGATACACTTACAACAAATACAGTGATAGATGAATTGAAGGAATTGGATTTAAGTAAAGTTACACCTATAGAAGCAATTAATTTATTGTATAAGTATCAAGAAGAGATACGCAAAAATTAAAAAAATTAGAAAATAATCGTCGTATATTATAAAGTTTGTTAAATATATGACGATTAGTTTTATATATTGGAAATTACAATTTGCAATCGTATTTTTTTATATAATAAAAACTCCTCCGGGAGAATACTTTACTAAAGAGGTGCTTTTATGAGTCAACTAAATAAAACAATTTTTAAGATTATGTGTCCAATTTTTGCAATAACAGCAGTTGGTTTTGTAGTTGTTTCATTCATGAAATTAGTTCCAATGTGGGCAGGAATTGCCTTAGCAATAACAGCAATATTAGGGATTATATGTTTGACTACAGTTTACAAAAATAATCCTGCAAGTGATACGTTTAGATATATAAATATTGCAGTTATGTTAGTACTATACTTAGAAATGGTATTTTTTACTACACATGATATAATGTTTGCAATGGGATTGGTATTATTGTCTTTATATATGTTGTATTTTGATTTTAAACTAATGTTAATAGCAGCTATTGGAATAACAGTTATTAGTTATTTAGGTATAATAATGAGATTGGTTACAGGTAGAATGTTTTCAGGCGAACCCCTTGATGGAGCATTTTTATTTTTACAAGCTGCAATAACATCAGCATATGGTTTTGTTATTGTATTTGTAACTATTTTATCTAATAAGATGAATACAGAGAATATGTCAAAAATAGAAGAAATTAGTAATAAAAATATGGAATTATATGAGGGGGTTATCAAGACTGCTAATGAAGTGAAGAAAGAGATGAAAGAGGGAACTAAGTATGTGTCAGAATTAGATGAATCATCAGATAATTCACTTATTATATTTAAAGAAATTGCATCAGGTAATACAACTAATACTGAAAGTGTTTCAAAACAATCAGAGATGTCTAGTGAAATTACAAAATTAATTAATGAAATGTCGACAGAGACAAGTAATGCAATGAAGAAAGCTGAAGCATCATTAAACCAGCTAAATACAAGTAAGAAGTTTATGGAAGAGTTAAAGAATAAATCAAATCAACTTATAAAGTATAATAATGATGTTATGATATCAATTGCGGAATTTGTTGATAATGCTAGAAATGTTAGAAATATTACAGAAGGTATAAATGATATATCTTCACAAACAAATTTGCTATCATTAAATGCCTCAATTGAAAGTGCAAGAGCAGGAGAAGCAGGTAAAGGTTTTGCTGTAGTTGCAGAGGAAATAAGAAAGCTTGCTGATGAGACAGGTATTTTGGTTGGAAATATAGAGAGTATAGTAGTTTCATTAGAGGAGAAAGCTTCAACAGCACAAAGTGTTGTTGACCTTGTAGTTAAGTCTATAGAAAGTGAAAATCAAACAATAGATAATACGATGAATCAATTTGAGTATATGGAAAATGATATGACTATGTTAGGTATTGATATGAAGAATATTTTATCTAAAACTACTAATGTAGTTAATTATAATAAGGAAATTATGGAGCATATTGCTCAATTGTCAGCATCTACAGAAGAACTTACAGCATATACTGAGGATGCACTAACAATGTATGAGGAAAATAAACAGAAAACTCATAATACTAAGTTAGTTTTAGACAATGTTGAAAAAGCAATTAATGAACTAGCAAAAAATTAAAAAGGGCGTTGGCCCTTTTTTTATATAATCGTCACTAGAACAAAAAAAGAAACTCAAGATTATTATTGTATTTGAGTCTAAATTTGTTATAATTAGTATGTTATTTTATGCGAAAGGATTGTTTGCTGTGGCTCATATTAAACAATTAGACCAGAATACTATTAATAAAATTGCAGCTGGTGAGGTGATTGAGAGACCTTGTGCAGTTGTAAAGGAGTTAGTGGAGAATGCTATAGATGCTCGTTCTACTGCTATTACTATTGAGATTAAAGATGGTGGAATTAGTTTTATAAGAATAACAGATAATGGCTGTGGAATAAATGATAATGAAATTGAAACAGCTTTTCTTCGTCATGCCACAAGCAAGATTTCTAGTATAGAGGATTTGCTTAGCGTTTCTTCTCTAGGTTTTAGAGGTGAGGCTCTTTCGAGTATTGCTTCTGTTGCTCAGGTGGAGTTAATTACTAAGGAAACAAATGAGCTTATGGGAACTAGATATGTTATAGAGGGCGGCAAGGAAATGGCCAAAGAATCTATTGGTTGCCCAGAAGGAACTACTTTTATTGTAAGAAACTTATTTTATAATACACCTGTTAGAAGAAAGTTTTTAAAGACGCCAACTACAGAAACATCACATATTAATGATTATGTTGAGAAATTAGCTATATCTCATCCTAGTATTGCATTTAAGTTTATTTCTAATGGACAGATTAAACTTAATACATCGGGGAATGGGAAGCAAAAAGATATTATTTATAATGTTTATGGAAGAGATATTACTTCTAATATTATTGAAGTGGATAATCATTCTATTGATATTTCTGTGACAGGATATGTGGGAAAGGCTATTATATCTAGAGGTAATCGTAATTTAGAGAATTATTTTATAAATGGAAGATATATAAAGAGCAGTTTGATTAATAAAGCTATTGAAGAAGCTTATAAATCATATATGATGGTACATAAGTATCCATTTACTTTGCTTAACATTAATGTTGATTCTAATTCTATTGATGTTAATGTTCATCCAACGAAGATGGAGATTAGATTTATGGAAGGGGCGAAAGTGTATGATTTTATTTATCATACAGTAAAGAGTGCCTTAGATAATGTGAATATGATTCCTCAGGTGACAGTAGGGAATGATAATATTGAGAAGAATAGTTCATTAGGTAAAAGAATAAATAGTGAATTTAATAATGAATTAGGAAATAATGATATTAAAAGAAAAAGTATTAGAGCTGATAAGGAACATAGTAGTAAAGAATCCAATACTTCTAATAATAGAATTACTACTAATAATAGCTTTATAGATAGAAGAAATATGAAGATTAAAAGTGGTGCACCTGAGCCATTTGAAATTAATAGAATTAAGGAAAATGTTAATCGTATTGCACAGCTTAGTGCTAAAATTAATGAAAATCAGGTTAATGATGAATCAGGTAATTTATATAGAGTAGATACTAGTAAGATAAAGATAACTAAAGATGATTTACTAACTAATGTTGTTGCAGAACAAGTATCTTTATTTAATAAAGATGAAGAACATCATATAGAGAAGAAGAATGATATTAGAATTGTTGGACAAGTTTTTAATACTTATTGGATTATTGAATTTGAAGGTAAGATGTTTATTATTGATCAACATGCGGCCCATGAGAAGGTAATGTATGAGAGAATAATGAAGGATTTAGAGACTAAAGATATTATATCTCAGAATATTGCACCGCCGATGATTGTTACTCTTAATATGAATGAAGAGGATTATTTAAAAGAACATATGGAAGTGTTTAAAGAATTAGGATTTGAAATTGAACATTTTGGCGGGAAGGAATATAGTATAAGTGCAATTCCGGCCAATTTACCAGGTAAGGTGAATAAAGAGTTCTTTTTAGATGTATTAGATAATTTAATGTCAGGAAGTGTTACTAAATCTGATATTTTGATTGAAAAAATAGCTTCTATGTCATGTAAAGCAGCTGTTAAAGGAAATAATAACATGTCCTATTTAGAAATGGAAAAACTTATAGAGGAATTATTTACCCTTGATAATCCATATAATTGTCCTCATGGTAGACCAACTACCATAGCAATTACAAAATCAGAAATGGAGAAAAAGTTCAAACGACAGGTGTAGAACCATAAAGCTTTCTGATTTTTATAAATTGCAAATAATATAGTAGAGAGTGGATATGGGGAACAACAATCTTAGGTTGTAATTTTCTATAAAACAAAAATTGATGAAAGATTAGAAAAACAATATAATCAAAGAGAAAATAAAGGAAAAGAATAGTGGGTAATAGAAGTAGGGGTTAGATTTAGATTAGGAGAGTAATATATTATGGAAGATAAAAAGAAGTTAATTATACTTACGGGGCCTACTGCTGTAGGAAAGACTAAATTATCAATTGAAACTGCAAAAATGCTAAATGCAGAGATTATATCAGCAGATTCTATGCAGGTTTATAAATATATGGACATTGGAACTGCCAAAATTACTAAGGATGAGATGGAAGATATTACGCATTATATGGTAGATGAATTAGAACCAGATGAAGAGTTTAATGTGGTTGTATTTAAATATTTAGCATTAAAATATATGGATGAAATCTATAAAAAAGGAAAGATTCCTTTAATTGTAGGTGGTACAGGATTTTATATACAGGCTCTATTGTATGATATTGATTTTTCAGAAAGTGATGAGAATAACGGAGAGATACGAAGAAAGCTAGAAGAATTGGCAGATACAAAGGGGGCACAGTTTTTATATAATAGATTAAGGGAAGTTGACCCAGAATCTCTTGAAACTATTCACTGTAATAATGTAAAGAAGATTATAAGAGCACTGGAATATTATGAAATTACAGGAGAGAAGATTTCTAAGCATAATAAAGAACAAAGGAATAATAGCTCGCCATATGATTTCTTATATTTAGTTCTTAATGATGATAGACAAAAGATTTATGATAGAATAGATAAGCGTGTAGATATAATGATTGAACAAGGCTTAGTTCAGGAAGTTAAAGGCTTGTTGGATAAGGGATTTACAAAAGATTTAGTTTCTATGCAAGGCCTTGGATATAAAGAAATAGTTGATTACTTAGAGGGGAGATGTTCATTAGAAGAAGCTATTTATATATTGAAGAGAGATACACGCCATTTTGCTAAAAGACAGCTTACTTGGTTTAGAAGAGAGAAGATTACTACATGGATCGATAAATCAGAATATATGAATGATGAAGAAATTTTAAATGATATAAGAAAAATGGCTGTTGACAAAAATATTATTTAGAAAGAGGTAGTTAGATAATGGAAGATAAATTATATGAGATATATAAAGAAATGGGATTTAGTAAGAATGTATGCGATTTCGCATTTGATATTGAAAAGGGACTTAAAGAAAGATTTGATGAAATTGATAAAATAGCTGAATATAATCAAATGAAAGTATTAAAAGCTATGCAAGATAATAAATTAAGTGATGCACATTTTGGAGTTGCAACAGGGTATGGATATACTGATATAGGAAGAGACAAGTTAGAGGATATTTATGCATCTGTTTTTAAAGCGGAGGCAGCACTTGTTCGTCCCCAAATCACATGTGGAACACATGCACTTAGTATCGCATTGGCAGGTAATTTAAGACCAGGAGATGAGCTTTTGTCGCCAGTTGGAAAACCTTATGATACATTAGAAAGTGTAATAGGAATACGAAATGAAAAAGGCTCATTAGCTGAATACGGTGTTACATATAGACAGGTTGATTTGCTAGAAGATGATGGATTTGATTATGAAGGAATAAAAAATGCAATTAATTCTAAGACAAAGTTAGTTACTATACAACGTTCAAAGGGTTATGCAACTAGAAAAACATTTTCAGTAAGTGAGATAGGTGAACTTATTGCATTTGTTAAAAACATAAAACCTGATGTTATATGTATGGTGGATAATTGTTATGGTGAATTTGTAGAAATAATAGAGCCTACAGAAGTAGGAGCAGATATGTGTGTTGGTTCCTTAATAAAAAATCCAGGAGGTGGTCTTGCACCTATAGGTGGATATATTGTAGGAACTAAGGAATGTGTTGAAAATGCTGCATTTAGATTGACTTGTCCAGGTTTAGGCAAAGAAGTAGGAGCATCTTTAGGTATTAATCAAACCTTAATTCAAGGTTTGTTTTTATCACCAACTGTTACAGCTGGTGCAGTAAAAGGAGCAATATTTGCTGCTAATATGTATGAAAGAATTGGTTTTAAAGTGGTTCCTAATAGTAAAGAATCTAGACATGATATTATACAATCTATTGTTTTTGAGAATGAAAAGGCTGTAATTGAATTTTGTAAAGGCATTCAAGCAGCAGCGCCAGTTGATAGCTTTGTAGTGCCTGAACCATGGGATATGCCTGGATATGATAGTGATGTAATTATGGCGGCAGGAGCATTTATACAAGGTTCATCAATAGAATTAAGCGCAGATGCACCAATAAAACCACCATATGCTGTGTATTTCCAAGGTGGAATTACATGGTATCATGCCAAAATTGGAATAATGAAATCGCTTCAATATTTGGTAAATGCACAAATTATAGATGAAAATCTTGAGAAAACGATTTAGACATATTGTTGAATAATATGAACATATTAGTATTTAATGTAAAAAAAAACACAAAATTTCCAAAATTATTTGTATACAAATGGAAAAAATTGTGTTAGAATGTTTTCTGATAATGAATTAGATTGGACTAACAATCGAATTCTGTTAGCTGTAAATGGAATTTTGTTTTTGAGCGTTAGACGAAATTCATAATTACAGATTAATGTGCGCTTGCTGTTGATTCTTTACATTTTTTTGATTAGTAAAGGATTAAGGAGTGAGAATTACATAGAAACGATTAAATTTAATACTAATAAGAAGAATTTACCTATATTAGAACAACCATATGAAAGATGCCAAGTGTATGGAGCTAGTAATTTAACAGATGCAGAATTATTAGCATGCATATTTAGAACGGGAACTAATTCTAAGTCTAGTGTAGATTTGGCGAAGGAAGTTCTTAGTTTGAAGGAACAGTTTCAAGGGTTGATAGGTCTTAGTCATGTTACATTAGACGAGCTTGTTAAGATAAAAGGTATTGGGAAGGTTAAGGCAATACAAATTCTCTGTGTGGTGGAATTGGCTAAAAGAATGTCTAGAGCTACACAAACGGAAGGCGTATTTTTTACGACACCTAGTGATATAGCTAAGTTTTATATGCAAGAATTAAGGAATTTGGAATATGAACAAGTTATATTAGTTTTACTGAATAATAAGAACAAGGTTATTAAAGAAATAAAGCTATCTAAAGGAACGGTGAATGCTTCTCTAGTTTCTCCACGAGAAGTATTTATTTATGCCTTGAGATATGAGGCTGTAAAAGTAGCACTTATTCATAATCACCCAAGTGGTAATCCTAAACCAAGTCAAGCAGATATAATGATTACGAGAAAGGTTAGGGATACAGGTAAATTAGTAGGAATAGAATTAATAGATCATATAATAATTGGTGATAATATATTTACCAGTTTAAGAGAATCTGGGATTATGTAGTGTTTTGAAAGGAGATTCTTAAAGTGATTGGAAGAACATATGGCGTTGATTTAGGAACAAGTGTAATAAAAATATATAAAAAAGGTAAAGGCATTATATGTAATCAAAAGAATATAATTGCATTGGAGAAGAATAGCGTATTGGCAATAGGTGATGACGCATTTGCAATGTATGAAAAAGTACCAGGTAATGTTAGGGTAACTTATCCGATTAAGAATGGTGTAATTGCAGATATTGCTAATATGGAGAAGCTATTTAATGCTTTATTAAAAGAGATATCTAAAGGTGGCAAAACTCGTAATGCAGAATATGTAATTGCTATACCTATGGATATTACAGAAGTTGAGAAAAAAGCGTTTATAGATTTAGTAGATTCTAGCAGAGCAAGAAAAGTTAAAACTGTAGCTAAACCGATAGCAGCAGCTGTTGGAGCAGGATTAGATGTTTGTAATGCAAAAGGAGCAATGATTGTTGATATTGGAGCTTCTACGACAGAGATTGCAATCATATCCTTAGGAGGAATTGTGGTAAGCAAGTTATTGCCTATAGGTGGCGATACTTTTAATGATGCTATAGTGGCAGCAGTTAAAAGGAATTATAATTTATTGATAGGTAAGAAAACTGCATCTAAGTTAAAGAAGGTGCTTGGTAATATAACAAAGGTGGCAGATAATGTTTATGCTATATCAGAAGAGGAATCTTCTGATATGGCTGAGAGTGAAGAAAGTCATTTGACATCACTTTCTGTATATGGAAGAGATGTTTTGACTGGATTACCACAGAAGATAATAGTAGAATCTAGTCTTGTAGTTGATGCTATGAGTGAGGGGCTTGAGGTTATTATGGAAGGTATAAAGGGAATTTTAGAGAGAACTCCACCAGAGATTTCTTCGGATATTATTGATTCGGGAATTTATATTGTTGGTGGTTCTGCTACAATTAAAGGAATAGATGATTTAGTTAGAGAGCATACAGGTCTTAAGGTGAATGTAAGTGAGAATCCTGAGAATGTAGTTGTTAATGGGATTGGAACAATTATTGAAACACATGATTTATCTAAAGCGGTATGTAAAATAGTAAAATAAGGTGTGTGAATTTTAAAATGAGAAGAATGAATAAGTTATATATTGAACCTAAACATGTTTTGGCAGCATGTGTTGTATTATGTTTTATTCTTATAGCAATTTCATTTAAATTCGAAAAACAGGTAGCACCAGTAAAAAGTGTTCCAGGTGTAATATTTACACCTATGCAAAAGAGTATTAGCACAGTTGGGAAAAGCATATCTAATAAGTTTAAGGTATTTAATAAGTTAAAAGTTGTAACTAAGGAAAATCAAGCTCTTAAAGAAGAGATTGAAGAAATCCGAGGTGAGAATAGATTGCTTCAACAACAGCATAGTGAGTTGGAAAACTTAAGAGAATTGTACAACATGAAAGGAAACTATAGTGATTTGCCTACAGTTGCTGCAAGAATCATTAGTAAGGACCCAACTAATTGGTATGGAACACTTACAATGGATAAAGGTTCTAAAGATGGTATAAAAGTGAACATGAACGTAATTGCTAAGGATGGTCTTGTTGGTATAGTTTCAGAAGTAGGCCATAATTATTCAAAGATTAGAACAATTATAGATGATAAGAGTAATGTAACTTCTGTTTTTATGAAGTCAACATTGACTTGTAATGTTCATGGAGATATATCAGTTATGGAGGATGGCCTTATTGGTGTTGAGTCTGTTTCTAAGGATATTGATGTGAAAAAAGGTGATGCATTGTATACATCTTATGATAGTCCTAAGTATCATTCAGGAATACTAGTTGGATATATTAATGCAATTAAAACAGATTCTAATAATGTGACACAGTCAGGAACAGTTACTCCGGTTGTTGATTTTGCAAAACTTAATACAGTTTTAGTTATTACAGAGTTAAGCGAGGGATTGTATTAATGAAGAAAAGCACAATTAACAAGGAAAATGTAAAAAAAACAATTATAACAATATTATTGGTATTTGTTGGATATATACTACAGACAACATTGTTACAACATATGCAGGTGGCGGATGTGAGTCCTAATTTAATGTTAGTTTTGGTGGTTTTTATCGCCTATGTTAATAATGTATATGTTGGGATGGCAACAGGAATGGCATGCGGTTTTCTAATTGATTGCCAATATGGAGCTGTTATAGGAATGTGTATGTTAGCTTATGTTATAATAGGGTATTTTTGTGGTGTATTAAATAGAGTTTACTATAAAGGAGACTATCTAATTCCGTTGGGAATGGTAGCAATAAGCGAATTGATTTATAGTGTAGTTATTTATGTTATGGACTTTTTGCTTAGAGGTAGATTAGATATAGGATTCTATATTAGAAAAGTTGTATTGCCAGAGATGGTATATACATTATTAATAGCAGTTTTTGTGTATGGGATAGTATGTAAACTGTATAAAAGCAAGGAAGATAAAGGAGGGAACGTTCTTTGATTAATGATATGTTGGACTCATTAAAGAGTATATTTAAAGCTAGGTTTGTTCCTATTTATACGATTTATACAGTGTTATTTTCAGTATTAATTATAAGACTGTTTTCAGTACAGATTATTAATAATGAAAACCTTACAACAGATGATAATTCAAAGAAGAAGGAAATCGAATTAAAAAGTACAAGAGGTAAAATATACGATAGGAATGGTGTATTAATAGCATATAATAAGTTATCATACACAGTAATTCTAGAAGATATTGGAGCTCTAGAAACTAATGCAGAAAAGAATGCAATGATTCATAAATTAATTACTATCATTGAGAAACAAGGTGGTAAGATTAATGATGATTTCTTTATAAAACTTAATGATAAAGGTGAGCTTGAGTTCGCAGAAGGTGGTAGGAAAGAAGAGAATTTTAAAAGGGATGCCTACTCAGTTCGTTCTGTTGAAGATTTAACAACAGAGCAATTAGAAGCTACACCAATGGATGTATTTGAGTGGTTAAAGAGAGGTAAGGGCTCTAACTCAACATCAATGTTTGGTATTTCTGATGAATATAAATTAGAAGAAGCATTAAAGATTATGCAGATAAGATATAATCTTATGATGAACAAATTTGAAAAATATATGCCTATAACTGTTGCATCGGATGTAAATTCTAAAACAGTTGCGGCAATTAATGAATATAGTAGTGAGCTACCAGGTGTAGATGTGCTTAATGAAACTTATAGAGAATATAATGATTCAGAAGCTTATGCACATATATTGGGTTATACAGGTTTAATTACCTCAGAGGAATTGGAAGAGGTAACAAAGGATGGAACTATAACTTATAGTGCAACAGATCAGATAGGTAAGACTGGTTTGGAAGAATATTTAGAGAAATATTTACATGGAGAAAAAGGTAGCGAGATAGTTCAAATAAACGCTAGTAGTGAAGTAGAGAAAGTATTAGAAGTTAATGAGCCTACAGCAGGTAATGATGTTTACTTAACATTAGATAGTAATTTGCAAAAAGCAAGTTATACATTGCTAGAGAAAGAAATAACAGGAATCTTATTATCAAAACTAGTTAATAAGAAATCTGTTGGAACATTTGAAGATGCATCAGATATAGAGATACCAGTTTATGATATATATTATGCATTTATAACTAATGGTGTAATTGATACAGATCATTTTACAAAAGTTGATGCTAAACCTTATGAAAAGTCAACTTATAAGAAGTATACGGTTTATAGAGAGGCCGTTAAGAAAGTCCTTAAAAGTAAACTGGCATATAATTTAAATAATACCAAGAAAGATTTTGGAGAAATTCAGTATGAATATATAGAAAGAATATATGACATATTGTTATCTAATAAAGTAATAATAGAAGAAAAGATTCCAACAACAGATGAAATGCTTAATAACTTTGAAGAGGGAACAATAAGTTTTACAAGTTTTATGAAGCATGTTATTTCAAATGGTTGGATAGATTTATCTTTATTAGATGTAGAGGATAACTCATTTTTAAGTTCTGGAGAGATATATAATAAGATTCTTGAATATGCAATTAGTGTTTCTTTTGAAGATGAAGGCATGAATAAAATTGTATATAAGGATATGATTTATAATGGTACATTGCCAACGAGTCATGTATGTATACTGTTAATGGAGCAGAATATTATAAAATATAATAAAAATATGGTGACAAGTTTAGCAACAGGTCAAGTATCCGCTTATGAATATGTTAAAGCTAGATTGAAGGATTTAGATATTAATCCAGGACAATTAGGTCTGGATCCATGTTCAGGGTCAGTGGTTATAACAGATGTTGATTCGTCAGATGTTTTAGCAATGGTATCATATCCATCATATGATAATAATAAGTTAGCTAATACAATAGATTCCGATTATTACGGATACTTATTAGGAAATAGTGCAAGTCCATTAGTTAATAGAGCAACATTAACATGTACAGCACCAGGTTCTACATTTAAGATGGTAACATCTGCGGCAGCTTTAGAAACTGGTACGATAGGAACAGGTACACATATAAGAGATAATGTTGTATTTACTAAGACAGGACATCCGGCTAAGTGTTATTATAGACAAGGTCATGGTTCTATTAATGTAGTAGATGCTATAGGTGTTTCTTGTAACTACTTTTTCTATGATGTAGGATATAGAATGAGTTTACAGAATGGCTCATATAAGAGTGACAAGGGACTAGAAACAATAAGAAAATATGCCACTATGTTTGGATTTGATGAGAAATCAGGTGTTGAAGTAGCTGAGTATAAACCAAGTATTTCAACAGAGGATTCAATTCGTACAGCAATTGGACAAGGTAATAATGCATTTGCACCAGTTCAAATTGCAAAATATGTTAATACATTGGCTAATACGGGAACATGTTTTAACTTATCACTTATAGATAAGATACAAGATGTTAACGGAAAAGTTGTTTTAGATAATAAATCAAAGGTATCTAAAAAGGTGAAACTGGCAGATTCTACATGGAATGCAATTCATAAAGGAATGCACACAGTGGTTAATGGGCCTAAAAGCTCTGTAAAGAGTTTATATAAAGATTTAGGTGTGACAGTTGCAGGTAAGACTGGTACTGCACAGCAAGATACTAGCAGACCGTCTCATGCATTATTCGTATCATATGCACCATATGAGAATCCAGAAATAGCAATAACAGTTGTTATTCCATTTGGATATGGTTCATATAATGCAGCAGACTTAGCTCAACAAATATATCAATATTATTTTGAGCTTACAGATACGGATGCACTTATGGATTCAGAGGTAGATGATACAGAAGTTGATTCATCTAACCAGGATTAGGAGGAATAAAGAATATGGATAATACTGTAGTTATTAAAGGGATGCAGTCAGGAATCGTTGTTATGTTAGACGATAAGAAGGATTATGATGAATTAAAAGAGGATATAAAAAATAAATTTATTGAATCTTCTAAGTTTCTTGGAAAAGCAGATATAGGTATTAGTTTAGAAGGTAGAAAATTAACTAATGAGCAGATAAAAGAAATCCTAGAAATAATCGCAGAAAATACTGACTTGAATATTGTTTGTGTACTTACAGATAACAAGGATGAAGACGCAGAATATCGTAAAATGATTGAAAAGAATCTTAATGATTTAATCAATAGAAAGAAGAAGAAGGAAGAGAAGAAGAAGATTAAGCCTGAAAAATTAGCAATTTTCCATAAAGGTAATCTTCGTTCCGGTCAGGAACTTAACGTTGAAAACAGTGTCATAGTCCTTGGAGATGTAAATTTTGGTGCAAGTATTGTTTCAAAAGGTAATGTTTTAGTTCTTGGAACATTGTTTGGTAATGTATATGCTGGTTGCGGAGGAGATAAAGATGCCTTTGTTCTTGCTTTAGATATGCAACCAACTCAAATTAGAATAGGTAATGTTATTGCTCGTTCTTCAGATGATACAAGAATACGTAGAGATGATATTGAGCCAAAGATTGCATATGTTGAAGATGATAGAATATATGTAGAGCCAATCAATAGAAATGTTATAAAAGATGTTATAACTAACTAGTAGAACAGATAATACAAATGAGCGTACTAATGGTTATGTACATAGTAGATAAATAGTACCTCTTGTATATAAATTATTTTATTAAATATGGAGGAAAAAATATGGGAGAAGTAATTGTAATTACATCTGGAAAAGGTGGAGTAGGTAAAACAACTACAACTGCTAACGTTGGAACTGGTTTAGCAAAGTTAAATAAGAAAGTTGTTTTAATTGATACAGACATAGGATTAAGAAATCTTGATGTTGTATTGGGGTTAGAAAACAGAATAGTATACAATTTGGTGGACGTAATAGAGGGTAATTGCCGTATTAAACAAGCACTTATTAAAGATAAAAGATATCCATCATTGTATTTACTTCCATCAGCTCAAACAAGAGATAAGTCAGCTGTTACTCCTGAACAGATGAAGAAATTAACAGAGCAATTAAAGGAAGAATTTGATTATGTAATTCTTGATTGTCCTGCAGGTATTGAGCAAGGTTTCCAAAATGCTATAGCTGGAGCAGATAGAGCATTTGTTGTTACAACTCCAGAAGTTTCAGCAGTAAGAGATGCTGACAGAATTATAGGATTATTAGAAGCAAATGAGATGAAAGATACTCACTTAATTGTTAACCGTCTAAGAACAGAAATGGTTAAAAGAGGAGATATGATGTCTAGTGATGACGTTGTAGAGATTTTAGCAGTAGATTTAATTGGTGTTGTTCCAGATGATGAGAATATCGTTGTTTCTACTAACCAAGGTGAACCTTTAGTAGGAGATGATTCTTTAGCAGGACAAACTTATTTAGATATATGTAAACGTATAATTGGTGAAGATGTACCATTCGCTGATTTAGATAGAAAAAAAGGATTTTTCCAAAGATTATTCAAAAAATAGGAGGCATACTATGAGCTTTATC
Source organism: Lachnospiraceae bacterium (assembly GCA_015057455.1). Classification (GTDB taxonomy): domain Bacteria; phylum Bacillota; class Clostridia; order Lachnospirales; family Lachnospiraceae; genus SIG301. The sequence goes on from SVEH01000021.1 coordinate 40,845, forward strand.
GATTTTTTTAAGAGAAAACCAACATCAGGGAACGTTGCAAAAGACAGATTGAAATTAGTACTAGTTTCAGATAGAGCTAATTGTTCTCCTGAGTTAATGGAACAAATTAAGAATGATATAATTAATGTTTTACAAAAATATCTTGAAATTGACTTAGAAGGATTAGATATTAAGATATCACAGACAGAGTTAGACGATAATAATGGGGCTGTTCCAGCACTATTTGCAAATATCCCAATCAAAGATATGAAGGCTAAAGAAGAGGATAGTAACAATAACAAGAAGAATTCAAAGAATAAGAATAGTAACAATATAAAAAGAACTATTGTTACTAACGGAAGTAAAGATAAATTAAAGGTGTAGTTATATGATATTTAATATTAAGCAATACAATTATAAAAAATTAGATATTACGTTAATTTTGGTTGTTGCTGTTTTAGTTTCGGTGGGTACTTATCTTATTAATATAGTAGATAATACTTTAACTACGAAGCAAATTTTAGGAGTTATTTTGGGAATTGCTGTTTGTGCTACAGTAGCATTAATTGACTATCATACCATATGTAATATGTCTATGATATTATATGCAATAGGTATTATATTATTAATCTTAGTGCATATACCAGGGATTGGTGTTACTGTGTACGGAGCAACAAGATGGCTGGATTTTAAAATAATTCAAATTCAGCCATCTGAATTATGTAAGGTAATTATGATAGTAGCGATGGCATATTATTTTACAATATTTAGAGATACCATAAATACAGGTAAGACTTTAATTATAGGAATCGTAATTATGGCAATACCAATTTTATTAATTTTTAATCAACCAGACTTATCATCAAGCTTGGTTTTGGTGTTCTTTTTTGTAATGATGTTATATGGAGCAGGATTATCATACAGAATAATAGTTCCATGTTTGATAGTAGGTGTTCCTTTAATAATTTCAGCAGTATGGTATGTTTGTCAACCATACCAAGTTTTATTAGATGATTATCAACAGAAAAGAATATTAGGACTACTTCATCCAGAGGATTATCCTGATTTGATGTTTCAACAGAATAAATCAGTGAATATTATTGGTAAGGGTAAGTTATATGGTTTGTTTAATGGCGGAGCGCCAGAAGATTTAAATTGTTTATCAATGCCTATTGTAGAAAGTGATTTTATATTCTCGGCAGTAGGAGAGGCGTTTGGATTTATTGGGGCTGGATTGATTATAGTACTATTACTGGTATTGGTATTTAGATGTTTAAAGACAGCAAAGAAAGCGAAGGATTATACAGGAAAGTTAATTTGTATAGGGGTATCAGCAATGTTTATGTTCCAAGTATTTGCTAATATAGGCGTTGTTACTAGAATATTACCAAATACAGGACTGCCATTACCATTTTTAAGTTATGGATTAAGTGCACTGCTTAGTTATATGGCAGCATTAGGTCTTGTGCTTAACATAGGATTACAAGGAAATATGAAAGCTAGGGGGTAAATTATATGAATATTGGATTAGTAGCACATGATGCAAAAAAGAAATTAATGCAAAATTTTTGTATAGCTTACAGAGGTATATTAAGTAAAAATAATATTTATGCAACTGGAACAACAGGTAGACTTATAGAAGAAGTAACTAATTTACCAGTTCATAAGTTTTTAGCAGGACATCTTGGAGGAGAACAACAATTAGGTTCTCAGATAGAGAATAATCAAATTGATTTAATTATATTTTTAAGAGATCCATTTACACCTAAATCTAATGAGCCAGATGTTAATAATGTAGTACATTTGTGTGATGCTCATAATATTCCGTTGGCAACTAATCTTGCTACAGCTGAATTATTAGTGAAAGCATTAGATAGAGGCGATATGGACTTTAGAAATCTATATAAATAGGATGAATAGTAGAGATGAAAAAAATAACTAACAAATTTTTGTTATGTATAATACTGATTGGAATCTCCTTTTTTAGTGTAGGGTGTTCAAATGAAGATCCTATGGCGGAAGAAGGATATGTTAATAGTGAATTGAAAGCAGATAATCTTTATGAAGAAGCACAGAAATTAGCAGAAGAAACCTTATTAGGTAATAGTACTTGTGTAATAACAAGGGATATGTCTAATACAGAAGATACTGTTATTAAGGCACCTGTAGCTCTTTTGATAAACAGAACTGATAATATATGTATGTATATGAAGAATCCTTTCAAAAAAATGTATCCAGCAAGCTTAACTAAGGTTGTTACAGCGCTTGGTGCTTATAATTTATCAAAAGATATGAAGAATGAAACGGTTACAGTAAGTAAACAAGCAGCTAGTATAACAGAATCTGGTGCTAAATTATGTGGTTTTAAAGAAGGAGACCAAATTAAGTTATATGATTTAATAGTTACAATGCTTGTGTATTCAGGCAATGATGCTGCAATGTCTGTAGCAGAACATATTTTAGGAAGTGAAAATGATTTTTGTAAAAAAGTTACAGATATATCAAAAACGATAGGTGCAACACAGAGTAATTTTGTTAATGGACATGGGTTGCATAATGATAATCATTATACTACAGCATATGATATGTATCTTATATTTGATAGGTTTTTAGAATATAAAGATTCATATACTGTAGCAGGTGAAGATGAGTTTGTATTAGAGTATACATCAAAAGATGGAACTGCTAATAAGAAGACATTTGATGCAACAAACAAATATCTTATAGGCAGTGTTAAAGCACCTGATGGTGTTACTGTGTTAGCTGGAAAAACAGGAACAACTAATAAAGCAGGAAATTGTTTAATTCTTGTTAGCAAAGGACCAGATGATAAAGAATATATATCTGTTGTACTTAATGCGCCATCATCAACACAGTTGTATCAAGATATGACAAATTTACTGTCATATATAAAATAAAAAATAACAGAAAAATTATAGAATAGAAAATTGTAAATAGGAAGAAATATATACATTTTATGTTTTAGATAACAAAGATGACAAGTTATATTCAAATCTCTGTATCGTCAATCATGAGGTACTTGATATCTTTGCGCACCAAATAACAGAACAAAGAGTCATTAGTGACTCTTTGTTCTGTTATTTAAAGTGCTTTTTAAGTTTAATATGCATAGTATCTAATTAGAGTATACTCTATTATATTTAATCTGTGGTAGAGGCAACTCTTCCAAAAAAGCTCAATGAATATAGTCCTGCAACACCAATTATGGAATATACAATTCTTGATAATAAAGTCATATCACCAAATAGTACACGTACTAAATCAAAATTAAGTAAACCAATTAAGCCCCAATTTAAAGTTCCAACTATAACAAGAATTAGAACAATATAATCTAATGTTTTCATTTTTAACAATCCTTTCTAAAATAAATTATTTTAGATTAGTATTTACTTTTAGAAAAAAAATATTCGTTTTAAAGTATAGATATTATTCTATTTATAAGTTTTATTTATAAGTATTATTAAAAAAAATTTTTAAATTTGGAAAAAATTTCATATTTTCCCTTTTAATTTACATTAAAAACAAGTATAATTAGATTATACGTAAAAAGTATAGTCAGCAAAAGGATACAGGTAGGTGTAGGAATTGAGTAATAGAAGGACTTCAAGGGTAAGGGATTATAGACAACCTATCAGACCCAATATAGGAGTAATTGTTTTTTTATTTATCTTTATATATATAATGATTTATGTATTGAGATTTTTTTATGCAGATCATGTAGCTATATATGAAGTTATAAAAAGTAGTATATCGGAGAATAATGAATTTAAAGGTATAATATATAGGAATGAAGAAGTAATAGAAGCAAAGGAAGCTGGATATATTACATACTATGCAACAGGTTCAACTAGAGTTGCAAAAGGAGATTTAGTTTTTTCAATTGATGAGGGAGCTAATAATACAAAATCATTAAAAAAGAATAATGGCAAGATTGATATAAAAGATAGCGCTTATGAGACTATAGCTGATGAAGTAGAGTATTATAGAACTAATTATTCAGATGCTAAGTTTGGTGATACTTATACATTTCATAATGATATCAATAATATGATATTAGAACTTAACACAGATGCGCTTTACAGTAATATTGAAGAAGTTATAAAAGACACTGGTGTGAAAAATATTGTTATAGAAAAAGCAAAAACAACAGGTCTTATATCACATTCCACAGATGGATTAGAAGATATTACAGAGAGAGATATTAGTACAGAATTATTTAAATCAAAGAAATATAATTATGAAACTAATATAACAGGGGAACTTGTTGAAAAGGATGCTCCGGTTTATAAGATTGTTAATTCCGATGAATGGAATATAGCTATTAAACTTAGTAAAAATCAATATAAAAAATTAAAAGATAAAGATACGATAGGTGTTAGTTTTATAAAGAACAACTTATCGACAGTAGCAGATATAAAAGTCATTAACAATGGCGGTGACAGATTTGCAATTTTAACTTTGTCAGATTATTTAATTAATTTTATTGATGATAGATTTGTTAATATACAGTTAGCATTTAATACAGCAACAGGTCTTAAGATACCAAACACATCAATTGTAGAGAAAGATTTCTATGTTGTTCCTAAAAAGTGTTTTACACAAGGTGGTAATTCAGATAGTTTAGGATTAATTGTTAAAGAATATAAGAAAAATGGTGCTGTTAAGTCAAAGTTTACTGAAACTGATATATATGCAGAAGAAGATGATAAGTACTTTGTAGATAAAAGGTTATTTGAACTTGGAACGACGGTATCTATTCCAGGTGAGAAAGATACTTATTCTTTGAATAATGTTGATACATTACAAGGCGTATATTGTGTAAACAAAGGATATTGTGAGTTTAAGAATATTGTGGTTAAGTATTCAAGTGATGAGTATACAATTGTTGAAGAAAATAGTGATATTAGACTTCCAATTGCCAAATATGACCATATTGTTCTAGATGCAACTAAGGATATAGAGGACAAGATTATTTTTTAGTTATTATAAGGTATAAGGATAGTAGATAAAATGAATGAACAGGATTTAAACCTATACATAGGTAATAATATAAATAAGATTAGAAAGATTATAGAGGATACTTGTAAGAGAGTAGGACGAGATTCTAAGGAAGTAATGTTACTTGCAGTAAGCAAAACTAAACCTATAGATTATATAAAAAGTGCAATTAATAAAGAACAACGAGTATTTGGAGAGAATAAAGTTCAAGAAATACTTGATAAATATGAACATAATTTGGATGTTAGTTGGCACATGATAGGTCATTTGCAAACTAATAAAGTAAAGTATATTGTAGATAAAGTGGATTTGATACATTCAGTAGAATCCCTTAAATTAGCTAATACTATTAATAAAGAAGCACAGAAAAAGAATGTTGTATGCGATATATTAGTAGAAGTTAATGTAGCTGAAGAGGATTCCAAGTTTGGGATTAATATAGAAGAGTGTGAAACATTTATAAGACAAATTTCAGAATTACCTAATATAAGGGTAAGAGGTCTTATGACTATTGCACCATTTGTAGATAATCCAGAAGAAAACAGAGTACATTTTAGGAAATTAAAGGAAGTATTTGTTGACATTAACAATAAAAATATACATAATGTTAATATGGACGTTTTGTCTATGGGGATGTCGAATGATTATGAGGTTGCCATCGAGGAAGGTTCAACTATTGTTAGAGTAGGAACTGGAATATTTGGCGTGAGATAATCAAAGATAGGAGAATTTTGATGGGAATTAAGAATTTTTTAGAACTATTTCAATTTAGAGAAGATGAATTTGATGATGAACAATTTGATGAAGATGATAGAACATTATCACTTAATTTAGATAGTACTAAGCAAAGTTATGATGACGAAGAAGATGAATTTTCATCTTATTTAGATAAGAAGTACAACAGTGACTCAAGAAAGGTGCGTGCAGTTAAAGTGGATAGGGCTAGTAGTAAGATTGTACCAATTAAGGCGGCTAATAAAAGTTTAGAGGTTTCTATAATGAAACCAGGAACATTTGCAGATTCTCAAGATATTTGTGATATGCTTTTAGAAGGAAGAGCTGTTGTAGTTAATTTAGAGGGATTTGACCCATTAGAAGCACAGAGAATTATGGATTTCATCTCAGGATGTGTATATTCAATTAATGGAAGATTACATCAGATATCAAGATATATATTTATATTTTCACCTGATTCAATTGATATTTCAGGAGATTATCTAGATATAGCAACTGATGATGATGGTTTTGGAGTTCCTACTATAAATCAAGAATTTTAGTACATAGGATTTATAGAGGTGATGGGGTAATATGATTATTAAAGTTATTTATACATTTATAATGTTTTTTGAGATTATGACAATTATATATATTGTGGGGCATTGGCTATTTAGAATTAAACTAGTTTCAAAATATTTTCGTGAATTTTTAGCACCACTTTTGGAACCTTTAGAAAAATTATCTAAAAAATCTATAATGTATATGCCGATAATAGATTTATCGCCGATATTATTATTAATTGTGTTAATATATATAGAGCAAATTATTTATAAATTTCTATAAATAGGTAGTTTAACTTGTTTTGAAGATGGGAATTAATAGGGGAAATTAAGTATCCCAAAGGGACAAAATAAGTTAGGGGTGAATAACACATGTTAACGCCAGAAGATATGCAAAAGAAAATATTTGCACTAGGAAGAAAACTAGAGAATAATGATGTTGGTATGTTTGTTAAGGAGCTTCAGATTAATTATCAGTTTCTTTATAATGAGGTAAATGAACAAAAGAAACAGATTAAGGGAATGGAAGCAAAATTACAACATTATCGTAATATTGAGTCTAGTTTACAAGAAGCAATGGTATCTGCAGAGAAGGTTTCAGAGGATAAATTATCTCAAGCTGAGCATAAGGCTAGAGAAATTGAAAAGAATGCCTATAAAAAAGCAGATGACATTATTTTTGATGCAAAAAAAGATTTAGATAATATTAAAAAGGACATTGATGTGTTCAAGAAAGATTACTTAAATTATCAAAATAAATATAAGGAATTTGTTCTTGGACAATTGAAGTTTATAGAAGATGCAAAGGATTTTATGAGTAATGAAGGTGTCATGTATAAGGATGTTGATATAAGTGAATCAACAGACTTTGATGAACCAGAAGAATCTCATAGTAGTTCTTATGCAACATTAGAAAGGGATGCTCATATAGATAGATATGAGGATTCTCATGTTGTCGTATCTAAAGATACAGATGTGCCAGTAAGTTCGGATTTTTTTAAGTACGCTGATTTAGAAAAAGAGAATAAAGTATCCGCTAAATCAGAGGACGACATGGATGAATATGATAATCCATATAAGAATATTCTTACATCAGAGAAAGAAGATGATGTTAAAGATAATTCTATAATTGAGGATACTTTAGAAGATGATGCTAAAGAAAGTGTATTAGAGGCTGCTGAAGATGATTTAGATGCAGCTTTAAAGGCTTACCATGAAAATGACAAATTAAATGATTTAGTTTCTATATCACAAGAAAACATTTTAGCTGATGTTAAGGCTAGAGATGTTGAAGAGGATATAGAAGATAATAAAGAAGATATTGAAGATAACAAAATTACAGAAGATAGTTTTGTAGATGATATTAAGGATAATGTAGATACAATATTAGAAAAAGAGCCTGTAGAAGAGGTTAATATTGTTAACAATCTACTTCCTAAAGAGTTAGTAGAGAATACTGTTGAAAAAGCTCAAAGCATAGAACCAGTAATTGAGTCAGCAGTGGAACCAGCAGTAGAACCAATAAATGAGCTAGTAGTTAAACCAGCAGCTGAACCAATAATTGAAGAAGATAAAGTTGATTATACAGAACCAATTAAAGAAGAACTATCAGAAAAAGTAGCGATGGAAACATTAGTTGAGGATAATCTTGAAGTTACTACTAATGATATGTCAACTAATGATATATCTGATATAGAAGAGATTGTGGTGCCTGTAGATAATTTATTATCAGAGGAGAATGATGAAGATTCAACGCAGGATACAGCAGATCAAGCTTTAGAAGCTGTTTCTGTAGAAGAGATAAATGATGAATCTGATAGTGTTGAAGAAATTGATACTACAGATTTTGAAGAAGATTTCCCAGTACCAAGTGAAGTGAAGGAAAATGAGCGTGCGGTGGATCCTTCATTAAAGGACACTGTAAAATCTATTATGAATCCAATTGTTCAGAATATACAACCTCAAAGTGATACATCATTAGAAGACATTATTAGTATGAGGCAGAGTCAAGAAAACAAGGTTGAGGCATTTGAAGTACCAACTATGTCTACATCAGAAGAAATTCCAGACTTTGAGCCATCAAATAATGTATTAGAGATAACTGATCTTAATAATAATGGTATAGATGACAGTATTGAAGTTGATTTCCAAGGAGAGTTTGGAAAGGAATTAATAGAACAGGAATTTGAACTTCCTGAATTAGACTTTGATAGTATGGACTTTGGGCAAATGGAAATGTTAGATGATCTTCCTGATTTAACAGACAGTGATAATCTTGTTAAGGAAGATACAAAGCCTGAAAGTGAACCTTTGGTTGAACAAGTACAAGATGAGGTTATAGAAGATAAAGTAGAAGAGATAAGTGAAAGTATACCAGAAGTATCAGTTAGTGACAATGTAGACGTGGCTGATCCTATTGTAGATGAAGCAATTAATACTTCTGATGAAGAAAGCACTCCTGCTCAACCAGATGGGGCGCCTAGTTTGAATATTAATAATAACATTGAACTTATTAATATTAATAAATCACTATTTACAAAAACAAAATCTAAAGAAGATAAGAATGCAGAGATTCTTAAGAGCATGAATCTTTCTTCAAAGAAAAAGGAAGAACCATTGTTGGATCTTCCACCTAAACCAAGTATGGAAAGTTTCTTTTCACAAGAATTGTTAGCTTCTAATCTTCAGATGATGAAAGATAGCATTGAAAAAGAAAAACGTGAAAAAGAAAAACGTGAAAAAGAAAGTGAAGAAAATGCAAATACAGAATCAAATGTAAGTGCGGACGAAGCAGTACAAGAAAGTAATGTTGATTCTATTCCAGAGCTTGAGCCAGAGGCTACTATGGGATTTGAGTCAGAAGCTATGCCAAACTTTGAACCAGAGATTGCTCCAGAGTTTAAACAACCATCATTGCAAGTAAGCGGTCCAAGTATTCCCCTTGAGTTAGAAAGTCAAGGTATACAAGGTAATGTAGCTCAAGCAGGATATGGAGAACAAGGCTTACAAGGAAATGGAATGCAAGGCGGATATGGAGGTCAAGGTTTGCAAGGAAATGATATGCAAGGTGGCTTCGGCGGTCAAGGCTTACAAGGAAATGGAATGCAAGGCGGATATGGAGGTCAAGGCTTACAAGGAAGCGGAATGCAAGGCGGATATGGAGGCCAAGGCTTACAAGGAAGCGGAATGCAAGGTGGATATGGAGGCCAAGGCTTACAAGGAAGCGGAATGCAAGGTGGCTTTGGAGGCCAAGGCTTACAAGGAAATGGAATGCAAGGTGGTTATGGAGGTCAAGGCTTACAAGGAAGCGGAATGCAAGGCGGATATGGAGGCCAAGGTTTACAAGGAAATGGAATGCAAGGCGGATATGGAGGCCAAGGCTTGCAAGGAAATGGAATGCAAGGCGGATATGGAGGCCAAGGCTTACAAGGAAATGGAATGCAAGGTGGTTATGGTGGTCAAACATTACAAGGTGGATATGATAGAGCATATTAATCGATTATAGCAATTGCATTCTAATGAAATAGTTGATATTAAGAAAATATTATTATAAAATAATGAGTGGTTGATAAAACCACTCATTATTTTATGTTTCCTAGGAAGGTACAATTTTCGATTGTAAATTACTATGAAGTAAACAATAAAAGGATTATTCTATAAGGATGGGATGGAGAACACTATGAAAAAGTATATTAAAATATTATGGATTATTCTATTAATAGGATTAGACCAATTAGTTAAAGCTGTAATTGCATCAAACTATGAGGTTGGAGAAGGATTTCCTGTAATTAAGGATATTTTAGAGATTAACTATGTACAAAATACAGGTGCTGCGTGGGGAATGATGGCTGATAGTACAGTGTTTTTTGCGATATTTGCATTTATAGTAACTATTATTCTTTTGTATGTTTTATTTAAGATACCAGCTGATAAAAGTTATAATTATTTAAAGATAACAATGGTATTTTTAATATCAGGTGCAGTTGGTAATTTAATAGATAGAATATGTAGAAAATTTGTGGTAGATTTTATCTATTTCAAAATAATAGATTTTCCGGTATTTAATATAGCAGATATATATATTACAGTATCAGGTATTGCATTGGTTATATTAGTTTTATTTTACTATAAAGAAGAACAATTGGAATTCTTAAGTCTAAAGAAGCAAAAAAGCAATAATTAGGAGGAATAAGGTGGATAAAGTAATTAAATTATACATAGAAGAAAACTGTAAGAACACTAGGCTTGATAAATATTTGGTTAGTGATGAGGTTTTATTGGAAAATGTTGAATCCATATCAAGAGCATATATTCAGAAGTTAATAAAAGACGAAAAAATATTGGTAAATGGTAGAACAGTAAAATCTAGTTATTCATTAGATGGTGGTGAAGAGATTGTTATTTCTATTCCAGAACCTATTGAATTAGAGATTATACCAGAAAAAATGGATTTGGATATTGTATATGAAGATGATGATTTAGTTATAATCAATAAACCTAAGGAAATGGTTGTTCATCCAGCTCCAGGACATAATACGGGTACGTTGGTAAATGGGTTAATGTATCATTTAAAAGGTAATTTATCAGGAATAAATGGAGTATTAAGACCTGGAATTGTTCACAGAATTGATATGAATACAACTGGTTTATTAGTTGTATGTAAGAATGATAAAGCCCATACATGTTTAGCAGAGCAGTTTAAAGAACATTCAATAACAAGGGAGTACCATGCAATTGTACATAATAGATTCAATAATGAAGCAGGTACTATTGATAGACCAATTGGACGCAATAAGAATGATAGAAAGAAATATGCTATTGTATCGGATGGAAAACACGCAGTAACTCATTATAAAGTGTTAGAGAATCTAAAAGGGAATTATTCGTATATTTCTTGTAGATTAGAAACTGGTAGAACTCATCAAATTCGTGTACATATGTCTAGTATATCACATCCTTTATATGGTGATGAGATTTATGGACCTAATAAAAAGGCTAATTATACAGTAGGACAGGCATTACATGCTAAAAAATTAGGATTTATTCACCCTAGTACAGGACAATATATAGAATTTGATTCAGAGTTGCCAGAATATTTTAAAAAGCTACTTAACACTTTATAAGTGTAAATTATTACTCATTACGATTAAAAATGAATTTGGGAAATAAAAATCTAAGAGGGGAAATTAAGAAATAGGATATAAAAAGGAGAACTAAGGTATGAATGACAGATTAACAAAAAGTGATGTAAGAAAAATAGAAGAAGAGATAGAGTATAGAAAATTAGTATTAAGAAAAGAAGCTATTGAAGCTGTAAAAGAAGCGCGCTCACATGGTGATTTAAGTGAGAATTTTGAGTATTATGCAGCTAAAAGGGATAAGAATAAAAATGAAAGTAGAATAAGATATCTTGAGAGAATGTTAAAAACAGCTCACATAATAGATGATAGTTCTAAAGATGATGAGGTAGGAATTAATAATACAGTTAATCTATTCTTTGAAGATGAAGGTGTTGAAGAGGAATATAGAATTGTAACAACAGTTCGCGAGAATACTTTAGAAGGATTGATTAGTATTGAGTCTCCAATTGGAAAAGCAATTATGGGACATAAAGTGAATGATAGAGTGTATGTAGATATTAATGGCAAGAATGGATATTATGTTGTAATTAAATCTATTGAGAATACAACAGATGATTCTAATGATAGAATTAAGAAATTCTAGTAATGTATGAACGTCAAATAAATGTATGTAATTAGAAAAAACATAAACAATGATATACAAAATAAATAATAATAAGTGATAATAACTATACTAGTCTAAAGTAATAGAATAAAATACGAGTAAAATATGGTAAATATTGTAAAAAAATGTTATAATTAATTATGATGGGCGTATTATGTATGCTTACAAATAATTAAAATGAAAGTGAGAATTCTATGAACAGAGTTGTAAAGAATCTTTTAACCGTATTAATTACAGGAGTTATTATTTCATGTTTATTTACAAATATATTTTTTACATCATTTAGTCAGGTTTTTACTAAGAAGAATTTAAATAAATGTTTAAAAAAATTGAATATAGAAGAATTATTAGCATCGCAAAATACTAATATAAATGACGTTATTAATAGTTATGCTCAAAATACAACAATATCTGAAGAAGATATTTCTAAGATATTTGAATCTGGAGAATATTCTAGTTTAGTAGGTAATTATATGTTGGATTCAAATTCATCAGAAATTTCTCAGTATTTAGATATGTTAGGTCTTAGTAACATACAAGAATTAGAACAATTAGGTGAATTAGATAGCGAGACAAGTGCAATTGTTAATCAGAGTGAATCAATGACAAAAGAACAGATACGAGATATGTTTAATAATTTGGGAATTAGTTTTACAGAAAGTGATATAACGTATTTTAATAATTCCCTAGCAACAGAAGTTGTACCAGAAGTGGAGATTCAAGTTGATGAATCAATAACAGGTCCACAAAAGATATTTAGTGGCATAGAACTTGATGGATTTAAGAAATTGTTCTCAGAGGGCAGGATAAAGTTTAATGCTGTTGTAATTGTTATAGGGTGTATTTTGTTGATGCTTTTACAGTATGAAAAAGTGGGATTTTTAATAGCTTATGCTACTTGTAGTGGAAGTATATGTATTGTTGTTCGAATTTTTGCGTTTTTAGTTCAAAAAATAGGGGCAGCAGTTCCAGAAACATATCAGCCTATGGTAAAAGTGTTCACTACACCTTTAGAGAATGGTTTTCTTGAAACATTTAATAAATTATTAATTATAACAATACTATGTGTGATATTACATATTGCAATAAATATACTATTATCAAAAACTTCTTTAGGTGATAGATTCAGTATGTTAATGAAGAAGCAAGATAGAGAAGAAAAGTATAGAGAAATGCATGCTCAATTTAACGGAACATTAGCGAATGATTATGATTTTTCTCAATTTGATAATTTTGATTCAATGGATGATAGACCAGATACTCGTGAAGAATAAAATAGGGTGGAGGAATGAAAATGATAACATATGCTGAATATACCAATGTTGGAGAACGTGAGAATAATGAAGATTCAATAAAGAGTGTATATAGTGAGAAAATAGGTTATAGTTTTGTTGTTGCTGATGGATTAGGTGGTCATGGCCGTGGAGAAGATGCATCTAAATTCACTGTAGATACTTTTGAAGAAGAATTTACCATGGATAATAAAAACAATAAAGATGAAGCGGTTAATGAAAAAAAAGATTTAGAGAATAAATTAAATAATGGAAGTACAGAGGAAATAAAGGCTACAGTTGAGGACGAAATAACTGGAAGTACAGAAGGAATAAAGGCTACAGTTGAAGACGAAAAACTTGAAAGTGCAGAGAATAAAGAAGATGACTGTGAAGAAGAATTGACTAAAAATGAAGAAAAAATGAATGATATAAGTGGTACGGAATCAATTAAAGATGCAGAAGAAATAGCTGATGTAATTGGAGAGATGCGTTCATTTGATAAAGCTCAATATCTAAAAGAATCATTTGAAAAATCTCAAAAAAAACTAGAAATAGAACAAGATAAAACAGGCGGAGTAAATGAATTAAAGACTACAGCAGTAGCACTTACAATACAAGAAAATAAAGCTATGTGGGGCCATATAGGGGACTCAAGGTTATATGTGTTTAATAAAAACAAAGTTGTTCTTAGAACCTTGGATCATTCAGTGCCACAGATGCTTGTATTTGCAGGTGAAATTAAAGAAAAAAAGATTAGGAAACACCCCGATAGAAATAGATTATTAAGGGTATTGGGGGCTCGAAATGTAGAACTAAAAGTAGACTATTCTGAAGAATATAATATAGATGACTGCCAAGCATTTTTACTGTGTACAGACGGATTTTGGGAATGTATAACAGAGAAAAAGATGTGCAAATTTTTGAAAAAGAGTAAAAGTGTTGAAGAGTGGCTTGAAATGATGGCTAAAGAGGTACGAAAAAATGGTATGGGTCACAATATGGATAACAATTCGGCAATAGCAGTTTGGGTTAAGGATAATAAGAGGAGCGGTAGACTATGGATGTAAGGTGTATGAATTGCTTTCAAGTATTTGATAATCAATACGACAGATGTCCACACTGCGGTTATTCTGATGGAGAGCCGCCAAAAGAATTATATCATTTATATCCAGGGACTGAGCTTCTAGGAAGATATGTTATTGGGGAAGTGCTAGGCTTTGGAGGATTTGGTATAACCTATAAAGCATGGGACAAGAAATTTGAGACAATTCTTGCAATTAAAGAGTATTATCCATGTGGTATAGTAAATAGAGTTCCAGGAACGTCTGAAGTAATATTATTTACTGGAAAGAAAAAAGATATTTTTGTTAATGGACTTGAAAGATTCTTAGATGAAGCTAAGAATATGGCTAAATTTAGCCAAAATAATAATATAGTTAATGTATTTGAGTATTTTGAAGATAATAATACAGGCTATATAGTAATGGAATTATTAGAGGGTATATCTCTTAATAATTATCTAATGAAACAAACAAGAAAACTTCCAATGGATGAGATAATGAACATTACTATGAGTGTATGTTCTGCCTTAAAAGATTTGCATGAGATAGGTATTATACATAGAGATGTAAGTCCAGATAATATCTATATGTGTTCTAATGGTAAGATTAAACTTATTGATTTTGGTGCAGCAAGGTTTTCTCTTAATGAAGAAAAGAAAATGACTATTATATTAAAACCGGGATTTGCACCACCAGAACAATATGAGAAAATAAATAAACAGGGGCCATGGACAGATATATATGCTCTAGGAGCTACAGTTTATCTTTTATTAACAGGAAGTAAACCAGATGAATCAACTAATAGAAAAGTAAGAGATACAGTTGAAAAACCAAGAGATTTAGACCCAGATATACCTGAGCATATAAGTAATACAATTATGAAGGCTATATCATTGGATAGGAAAAAGAGATTCAATTCTGTAGACAAATTTGAAAGTGCTCTTACAAGAAAGACAAAAGTAAAAGAACAAGGTGGTAATCCTGAAGAACAACAAGGTAAACTTGTTAGCACAATAGTGGTTGCAATTGCTTTAGTATTAGGAATAATTTTTTCAGCATATTCTATTTTGGGAAATAGAGAAGTTCAGTTAAAAAATGCACAAGTATCTGTATGGATATGCTCTGAAGATGATGCAGAAAAAACAGTTAAAGAGGCTGCAATGCGACAAATAATAACTGAATTTAAGAAAAAACAACCCAATGTTAGTGTAAATGTAACATCATATTTAAGAACAGAATATGATGCCAATATTATAACTGCATTAAATTCATCTAGTGTACCTGATATATTTGAAAGTACAAATTTAAAAAGTGATAAACTTAATAATGTTCTTTCTGCAAATGAATTGTACGATGAGATAGGAAAGAATAAGTTTTTAATGCAAAAATACATAAAGGATAATAAGGAGTTATCTAATAAGGTACCTATGGGATTTGACATTCCAGTATTTTATGTAAATAAATCTCTTGATGAATATAAAGAAGATGTTGTAACTAAATTAGGGGATTTTGGTACTATGGACAGTATAAATAATAAAATAGGAATGGAATTAGCCAGTGCTAATTTGTATAAGAGTGTATTTGAAAATGATGAATTAAAGGCAACAAAATATATAGTAAATAATGCAAGAACATTGTTTGCAACAGATAAATTAGCTTATTATTTTGGAACTACAAAGGAGTATTATGCTATTCAAGATTTAATGTCAGGTAATGGTGTATACAAAATTGTGTATATTGATAATGGAACATTAAATGTAAGGTATAAGGATTGCTTTTCTGTTAGCAATAAAAATAAAGACAAAAACCAAGAGAAAGCTATAATTGAGTTTTATAAGTATATGTATTCTGACAAAGGACAAGATATAATGTATATATCTAACCAGAATAAAGCAATACCTCTTAATAAAGTGGCATATGAATCTTATTGTAGCATAAATACCGAAATGGATAGTATATTAGATTCAATAACGGTTTTAAAATAGTAGAGTTTACTTAAAATAAAGAGTAATATAGAATATAGTAATATTTAAATATCTAGTTTTCATATAATAAAAATAAAAATGATTTATATGAAAACTAGGTATTTTTTTATTTTATTAGCAATTACATTAATAATGATAAAGGTAGTAAATGGGCAAGTAGAGAAGAATTTTATTAATAATAAGACTGCCGAAAGAGAAAAATTGTCTAAAATACTATTTAATAATGAGAGTATTATATCAAATAGAGTGAAAGAAAAGAATAATGATAATACGAGTGATAATGTAAAAGAAATAAAAGATAACAATAGTAGTGGTTTATCGAAGTTAAGACTTTATAGTAAAGCGGCTTGTGTGTATGATGCAAAAAGTAATAGAGTTTTATGTGGCGACAATGAAAATATGCAATTGCCTATGGCTAGTACGACAAAAATAATGACATGTATAATTGCATTAGAGTATGGAGATTTAGAACAAGAAATTGTATTTTCAAAATATGCAGCAAGTATGCCTAATGTTCAGTTAAATGCAATAAAAGGAGAAAAGTTTAAGTTAAAAGATTTATTGCATTCATTAATGTTAGAATCTCATAATGATACGGCTGTAGCTATTGCTGAAAATATAGCAGCATCTGTTGAGCTTAAAGAATATAATGCTATAAGTGGTGGTAGTAAAGGTGTTAAACAAGAGGGGAAATTCATTGGTAATAATATAGAGGAAAACAGTATAGAAATGAGTAAAAAGTTGGTAGAAAAATTTGCCCAGTTAATGAATAAAAAAGCTGTTGAATTAGGAGCTACTTCAACTAACTTTGTAACACCTAATGGATTAGATGCAGATAAGCATTATACAACAGCAGCAGATTTGTGTAAAATAGCTGGATATGCAATAAAAAATCAGGAGTTTATTAATATTACCAATAGAAAATATTATAGCTTAGTGTCTGTTGAAGGAAAAGAATATAGTTTAAATAACGCAAATAGCTTTTTATCTATGTATAATGGAGCGATAGGGTGTAAAACAGGATATACATCGAAAGCAGGTTATTGTTTTGTTGGTGCAATAGATAAAGGTGAACATAGATTAGTTTCTGCTGTATTGGCTTCTGGTTGGCCGCCTAATAAGAGTTATAAATGGTCAGATACTATTAAAATAATGGATTTTGCATGTGGAGAATATCAAAATAAAGAATTAGAAATAGACAATGAGACATTAAATATAGAGAGAATTAATGTTGAAAATGGTGTTAAAGAGTATGGTAAAGTACATATACAAGAACAATTTAATTTATTATTAGGACCAGAAGATAAGATTAGATATAAAGTTGTAATGCCAAAAGGTTTACATGCACCTTTATATAAAAATGAAAAAGTTGCAGTGTGTAGGGTGTACATTAATGACGATAAATACAAAGAGTTTTCAGTAGTTATGAAGGAAACAGTCAAATTGAAGTCGTACGAAAGAAGCTTTAATAGGTTATTTAAAATATTTACACAATTTAAATATTTAAAAGTATGAAAATTATGTGAAAATGTAAATATTTGTATGGCCTATATTGACAAAGAACATAGATAAATTTACAATTAAAGTTATGGATAAAAAAGGGAGGTAATATTTTGATAAAAACATTATTGTCACAAGTTAAACAGTATAAGTTAGTATCAGTGCTTACACCCATATGTATGATATTAGAAGTAATTCTAGAGAGTTTTATCCCTTTGGTTATTGGATGGTTGATTACAAATGGTATAGAAGCAAAAGATCAAAGTAAAATTATATATTATGGAGTTATAATGATTATTTTAGCAGTTCTAAGCTTAATTGTTGGAGCATTAGGGGGCATATTTGGCTCTAAGGCGTCAACAGGATTTGCGAAAAATTTAAGAAAAGCAATGTTTGAGAATATACAGACATTTTCATTTTCTAATATAGATAAGTTTAGTACAGCAAGTTTAATTACTAGACTAACAACAGATGTTACTAATCTTCAAATGGCATATCAAATGATGCTTAGAATGTTTACAAGAGCACCATTTTCGCTAATTGTTGCTATGACAATGGCATTTTTCGTTAATAAAAAAATAGCAACTATATATCTTATTGCAGTTTTAGTATTGGGAACAATACTGGTTTTGATAATGAGTAGAGCAGTAAAGTATTTTAATGCTGTATTTAAGAAATATGATGATTTAAATGAATCAGTACAAGAGAATATAATTGGTATGAGAGTAGTTAAATCATTTGTAAGAGAGGATTATGAAAAAGAACGCTTTAAAAAGGCTAGTGGTAATATATATATGATGTTTAAAAAAGCAGAGAATATTATCACATATAATGGACCTGTAATGATGCTTACAGTATATAGCTGTATGATTCTTATAAGCTGGCTTGGAGCTAATTATATTGTTGGTGGCGAGCTTGCAATCGGTGACCTAACAACATTATTAGGATATTGTATGAATATACTTATGAGTTTAATGATGCTTTCAATGATATTTGTTATGGTTACTATGAGTTATGCTTCTGCAAAGAGAATAACAGAAGTTCTAAATGAGAAATCAGATTTAACTAACGGTAAATGCCCTATTTTTGAGGTTATAGATGGAAGTATAGAATTTAAAGATGTAAGTTTCTCATATAAGGAAGATTCAGATGAAAGTGTATTAAAGAATATTAATTTATCTATTAATGCAGGTGAGACTATAGGTATTATAGGTGGAACTGGTAGTGCCAAAACATCACTAGTTAATCTTATCAGTAGATTGTATGATGTTTCAGACGGTGAGCTTTTTGTTGGTGGAGTTAATGTAAAGGAATATGATTTAGAGACATTAAGAAAGAAAGTAGCAGTTGTGCTCCAAAAGAATGTATTATTTAGTGGAACTGTTTTGGAAAATCTTCGTTGGGGTAACAAGGAAGCTACAAAGGAAGAATGTATAGAAGCATGTAAACTTGCTTGCGCAGATGGATTTATAGAGAAGATGAAGGACGGATATGATACATTTATTGAACAAGGTGGTTCCAATGTGTCGGGTGGACAAAAGCAACGTTTGTGTATTGCAAGAGCTTTATTAACTCAACCTAAGGTACTTATATTAGATGATAGTACAAGTGCTGTAGATACAGCAACAGATGCTCGTATTAGAGAAGCATTTTTAAAGAAAATTCCAGACACAACTAAGATTATTATTGCTCAGAGAATTTCTAGTATTCAACATGCAGATAGAATAATTGTTATGGAAGATGGAGAGATTAACGGTATTGGTACACATGATTACTTAGTCGAACATAATGATATATATAAAGATGTATATGAATCACAGATAGGTAATACTGATTTGGATGTAGAGGGAGGTGCTGAATAATGAGTAGAGGAAGAATGCCTATGGGAAAAGGCAGAGGACCTATGGCTGGTGGTAGAGGACCTAAGAAGGTTGAGAATCCAGGTAAGTTGTTGGCAAGAATTATTTCATACGTATTTAGAAAATATAAGATTCAAACAATATTTATTGTAGTATCTATATTTATATCAATATTTGCCAATTTGCAAGGTACAATGTTTACAAAGTCATTAATTGATGACTATATTACTCCATTAGTGAAATCAGACAATCCCGATTTTACAGATTTAAAGAATGCAATTATTCGAGTAGCTATTTTCTATGCAATTGGTATTATTGTAACATTTATTAGAGAAAGATTAAGTGTAATTGTCACTCAAGGTACACTTAGAGATTTAAGAGAAGATTTATTTACCAAGATGCAGAATCTTCCTGTAAAGTATTTTGACACAAATGCTCATGGAGATATAATGTCAATCTATACTAACGATATAGACACATTAAGACAGATGATAAGTCAAAGTATACCACAGATTATAAATAGTGTAGTTACATTTATTTCGGTATTTTTCTGTATGATTGTACTTAGTGTACCACTTACAGTTATTACATTACTTATGTTGGTTGTTTCATTATTTGCAACTAAACATATTGCAGGTAATAGTGGACGTTATTTCTTAGAACAACAAAATAGCATAGGACGTTTAAATGGATATATTGAAGAAATGATGGAAGGACAAAAGGTTGTAAAGGTTTTTTGTCATGAAGAAGAAAGTATTAAAGATTTTAATGAAATAAATGATGCATTATGTATTAGTGCTAATAAAGCGCACACTTACGCCAATATTCTTATGCCTATTAATGCCCAATTAAGTCATATTAATTATGCAATTTGTGCCATGATAGGTGGTGTTTTAGCCCTAAATAATATTACAGGCTTAACAATAGGTGGATTAGTAAGTTTCTTATCATTTAATAGAAGCTTTAGTCAACCAATAAGTCAAGTAAGTCAACAGCTTAATAGTATAGTTATGGCTCTTGCTGGTGCAGAAAGAGTATTTATGCTATTAGATGAAGAAATAGAAATAGATGATGGTTATGTTGAACTTGTAAGATGCACAGAAGATAAGGATGGCAATATAGTTGAAACTAAAGAGTACACAGGTATGTGGGCTTGGAAACATTTTCATCAAGCAGAAGGTACAACTGACTATATTCGCTTAAAAGGTGAAATTGTTCTTGATGATGTGGATTTTGGATATGTTGATGATAAGATGGTTCTACACAATATAGATGTTTATGCAAATCAAGGACAAAAAATTGCATTTGTTGGAACAACTGGTGCAGGAAAGACAACAATAACAAACCTAATTAACAGATTTTATGATATACAAGATGGAAAGATTAGATTTGACGGTATTAATGTAAATAAAATTAAAAAGGCAGATTTAAGAAGATCTCTAGGAGTTGTATTACAAGATACAAACTTATTTACTAATACGGTAAGAGAGAACATTCGTTATGGTAAGCTAGATGCAACAGATGAAGAAGTAGTGGCAGCAGCAAAACTTGCTAATGCTCACAACTTTATAAAAAGATTACCAAAAGGTTATGATACAGTACTAACAGGTAATGGAAGTAATCTTAGTCAAGGACAAAGACAGTTATTATCAATTGCAAGAGCAGCTATAGCTAATCCACCAGCACTAATTCTTGATGAAGCAACTAGTTCAATAGATACAAGAACAGAGAAGATGGTACAGGATGGTATGGATAAGTTAATGAAAGGCCGTACAACATTTGTAATAGCTCATAGATTATCAACTGTTCGTAATAGTGACTGCATTATGGTACTAGAAAACGGAAGAATAATAGAGCGTGGAACACACGATGAATTAATTGACCAAAAAGGCAAATATTATCAGCTTTACACTGGCAAGACTGCATAAAGGATAAGGAGTACATATGAAGAAAAGACTAAATTGGGGAACTCTTAGCGAGTATAGGAATGTAATATATGGGTTATCATGTATAAGCATAATTTTATTTCATTATGCAACAACTGTTCCGGAAGGTACTAATCTTAAAAGCATGCTAGCATATGTTTTTAAAGGTGTTGTAGGTAGTATAGGTGTTGAGATTTTCATCTTAATGTCGGGAATATGTATGTATTTTTCATTTAAAAGTAATAGTAGTGTAATGGATTTCTATAGGAAGAGATTTATAAGGCTTATAATTCCATTTATTTTAATAGTATTTCCTTTCTATTTTTATAAAGATATAATAATGGCAAATGGAGATATAAAAAGAGTATTATATGACTTAAGTTATGCTTCATTTTTTACAGAAGGTAATATAAGTGTGTGGTATATATTATGCATAGCAATAATGTATTTAATGTATCCAGGTCTGTATAAAACATTTGAGAAATATGATAAATATAGACATGCAATGTTAGCAATATTGTTAGGTGCAGCAATAGCAGTAAATCTAATAATATATGCAATATCACCAGTAGTATTCGTTAGAATAGAAATAATGACAATGAGATTACCAATATATATAATTGGTGTGTACTTAGGAAAGAAAGTGTATGAAAAAGCGAAGTTTACCAAATCAGAAATAGGTATTTTTATAGTAGGAATAGCAATAAAGCTATTAATAGATTACTTAAGATATTTAGAGACAATAACAATACCATATTTCTTAATAAGATATGTGAATCTAAATTCATCATTAGTAATATTAGGCTTAACATTAATATTGCTAGCAATATTTAAAGTAAATAAAAACTCAAGAATATTAGTAAAATGTGGTGCATTATCATTAGAGCTATATTTGGTACATGTAACATTAATGAATATACTCCAAAAATATAAATATCCTATACATAGATATTCATATTTTGCATTATATATGCTAGTAACAATAATATTGTCAGTAGTGGTAAATGTATTAACTAATGTAATTGTGAAAGGATTAGGTAGTATTGTAAATAAAATAAATATGTTAGTTAAAAAAAATGTTATAGAGTAGATTATAAATAATATGCATAAAAATTAGTAAAATATAAAGTATGAATTAGGTCTCTGTTAGAATAGAGGGGACCTAACTCATACTTTATATTTTTTTATTTACATTACCTATTCCGTTACTTGCGAGTGCTATTAAGCTAATCACGTAAGTGGTAAACCACAAGTACCTTGACATAAAATTAGAGCTGCCGATTGGCAGCTCATTACTTTTCTATACCTTTTCTGATTTCTTCAGGTAACTTATCCGACCATGGTAATAGTTCCTTTATA
>SVEH01000022.1 GCA_015057455.1 Lachnospiraceae bacterium
TCGAGCCCCTTTATTATTTGCTGTGTACTTAGAGATTTAGATGCATTTATTCTATGTTTGCTAAGTCTATTAATAACTCTATTTTTTTACTTTAAGTAATACAATATACCTTTTTAAGCGTTTTATATTGTTATATGTTATCTTTTTATTTAAATTCGATTTTATTATATTATATATAAGCAGAAAAATAAGAGATTTTATATAAATTCTCTATCTGAACTAAGTCTAAAATAGAATATATAATCTATACAAACTTAGAAAAAGATAATAAAATTTTATTCTACATATTCATTGTGCTATTAACAATAAAAACTATAATAGTTATAAGCAAGGGTTAAAATTTAAGAGGAATATAGTATATTTTTCGGGGTTTGCAAACCGTCGGCGTTTAGTGAATACGAGCATAAATTATGCGAAGTATGAACTTAACGACCGTTACGCTTTGCAACGGAGCGCAAGCGGTGAGAAAAATATATTATATTCTCTTAAATTTGGAACTAGCATAATAGTCTAAAACTTTCGCGGAGCTAAAAAACACCCGAATTTTGAGCGAAGCTCAAAATTAATTAAGCCTCTGTCAGAATGACAGAGACCCTAGAGCTCGACAAATTAGAGTTTATAAGTATCTTTAGACTTACTTCAAGCGTTGTATCATTTCCCACATACTTTGGGCTGAGTTGAAGTTATCTGGTATCATTTCTTCCGGTGTTAACTCCACTTCTAATACATCTTCTATTTCTGATACAATTGATAGTATAGCAAAGGAATCTAGTATTCCATCATCTATTAATCTGTCGCAATTTACATAATCTATTCCTGGTTGTATTTCTTCTAATATTTCTAGTAATTTTTCCATAACTTATCCTCTCTTTAACAAAACTATTGTTATTATTAAATATTCTTCATTATATGTTTTTTTTATCTTTAAAGCAAGTATATATTATATACTCACTACAAAATTTATAAATACCTCACATAATATGTTTTTAAACAAAAAAAGAAGCAACTGTTATATGATAACTCATTATAACGTACGTTGCTTACGCCAGATTACTAAAAATAACTTCGGTATATGATTTATATCCCCCAATATAAATCATATAACGGTTATCCTCTGTTCTTATTCTAGATTATACCCCCATATAATAATAATTTTAACAATCGATATTAATAAAACCCAACTAATTAATATTTACTTCAAATTATATACTAGAACAAAAACATTACTTTTAATAAACTTTCTCTTTTCCTCTAATTAAACTACCTTGTCCTCTTTATAACGCCTTCTATATATGAAACTCCCCTCATGAACCCTCGTATATATACTATTATAAATCAAACCTATGTGTGCCTTTTAATATGTCTTCCCTTTTTAATTAAACTACTCGTCCCTTTTAATAACTTTCCTTTAATTAAACTACTTGATGTCCTTTTAATTAACTTCCCTTTAAATAAACTACCTTGTGTCCTTTTAATTAACTTCCCTTTAAATAAACTACCTTGTGTCCTTTTAATTAACTTTCCTCTTAATTAAACTACTTTGTGTCCTTTTAATTAACTTTCCTCTTAATTAAACTACTTTGTGTCCTTTTAATTAACTTCCCCTTTAATTAACTACCGTTTCCTCTTAATAACTTCCTTTAAACTACTATGTAGCTTTGGTAAATCCTTCCCCCTTTTTAGATTAACCTTTAATTATTAAACTACCCTTATAGTCTTTCATTCTTGATCCCCCAACCTTGAATTACTTAACTATATATATATAATACACCTTCTTGGTTACACTTTAGTTACACTTTTATAATCACAACATATTTTTTTATTTTTTTTTAATTACCTTAAAATTTTACTCTCATTATTGTTGCAAATCTTTATACAAGTCCCATCTTTTATAATATATCCTTCACCGTATAGCGTCTCTATTCCATCTTCAATTAACACATATGCACCATCTACAACTCCTAGAAATTCTCTTCCATAACTATCTCCATAAGCTATATCTTCTATCATATTTACTCCATCTAAAGTTACTGTTTTTAACCATTGAAAATGTGGAATAATTTGAAGATTTGTAAATCCTAGTCCTGGTATAAATCTTTTATAATTAGAGTCTAAACTCTCTCCCTCAAGTTCTGGTATTGCATAAACTTCTGTAGCCTGATTCATAGTACCTGCACTAATTCCCATTACAATACCATCGTAACTTCTTATCTTATTATATAAATCCAACTCTCCAAAAAACTTACTTTCTGTTGGTACATGTCCACCTGCAAGTAATATTAAATCATATTCATTTAGCCTATCTACTAAATCTCTATGATCATCATCACATATATCTACCCTTGATAATGTAAATCCACTTTTAGGAAACTCCTCACTTACAAATTTTACATTGCCATCATTCATCTCCTTATTACATGGATCTGAGCTCATAATTAAAATGGCGGCATTATTCTTTAAATGTCTCTTTAAATTCTCTACGAATCTATTAGCATCATTAAGTCCTTCTTTTCCTTCAATATATGTAGTACCTGGGTCACTTGTTAAATAATTTATCATATTATACCTCCACTTATTCAAATATCAATTCATTATATACTTACTATTTTTATAACTCTCAACAAAGAGTAAAATAAAACACCCACCCCCAAGAGATCCTAAACCTCTCAGCAGTGGGCATATATTACAATTAAATTGTAATCTTACACATAAATTATACTCTCTTTAAGTATTCACCTGTTCTAGTATCTATACTTATTCTGTTACCAGTTTCAACAAATAAAGGAACGTAAACAGTTGCTCCTGTTTCAACAGTTGCAGGCTTAGTTGCTCCTGTTGCTGTATCTCCCTTAAATCCTGGTTCAGTATCTGTAATCTCTAATTCAACGAACATAGGTGGTTCCATTGCAAATACTTCTCCGTTATGAGAAAGAATCTTAACAACATCATTCTCCTTGACAAATTTTAGTGAATCACCAACTTGATCAGCTGATAAAGCTATTTGGTCATATGTTTCTTCATCCATAAAGTGGAATAACTCACCATCTGAATATAAGTATTGCATATCTTTCTTCTCAATGTGTGCTTGAGGACACTTTTCTGTTGGTCTAAATGTCTTCTCTACAACTCCACCACTCTTAATATTTTTAAGCTTAGTTCTTACGAACGCTGCACCTTTACCTGGTTTTACATGTTGAAATTCAATAACTTGAAAAATATTATTATCAAGTTCTATTGTTAGTCCATTTCTGAAATCTCCAGCTGATACCATTTCTGCCATGTTCTATTTCCTCCTTAGATTGTAACTTCATTTTAAATAATTGCGATATAGCATCGCTTTTAATAGTTTATAATAATCTACACTATTTTTCAACAACTTTTTGTAAACTTATGCTACTTTTATTCTCATAAACTTGTATTACTATTATTTTTGTACACTTACATTACTATTACATTTGTATGCTATTATTACTTTTATATTATTATAATTCAATTAGCTCTTTAGGTGATTTAGTGTAATTAATATGACCTTCCTTTGTTACAACAACTAAATCTTCTATTCTAACTCCACCAAAGTCTTTAATATACACACCTGGTTCTACTGTTTCTATTGTATTAGCTAATATAATACTTTCTTCACTTGGGTTAAAATTAGGGCTTTCATGTATCTCTAATCCCACACTATGTCCTAAACCATGACCGAAGCATCCTTTGTAACCAGCATCATCTATTATTTTTCTTGCAACTGCATCAACTTCTTTACCTTTTACGCCTGCTTTTATAAAATCAAGTGCTGCCAATTGAGCTTGTAACACTGTGTTATATACATGTTTTTGTTTATCTGATGCCTTTCCTACAACTATAGTTCTTGTCATATCAGAACAATATCCTCTATATACACAACCAAAATCCATTGTTACAAAATCACCATTCTCAATCTTTTTGTCTGAAACCATTGCATGTGGCATAGACGAATTAATTCCAGATGCTACTATTGTATCGAAGCTAAGTGCTTCAGCACCATTCATTTTCATAGTGTATTCTAGGTGTGCTGCAACCTGCATCTCAGTTACACCTGGTTTTATAAAGTTCAAAATTTCTGTAAATGCCTTATCTCCTATACTCTCTGCCATCTTTATGCACTCTAATTCATCAGCATCTTTTATAACTCTTAATTTTGTTACTGTATCACCTAACTCTATTAATTCCTTACCTGCTAAATCTTTAGAAAAGCTTTTGTATTGCATATAAGAAACTGCTGTATTCTCAAATCCTATTTTTGTACATTTATGTTCATTTAATATGCTATTAATAGATGCTGTATACCCCTTTTGTTTAGCAATATCCACAACTTCATAATCTCTATCCTTCGTATCTGCCATTGCCATAAATATATATCTAAAATCTGTAAGCACATAACGCTTATCTCTAAATAATACAAGCATTCCTGTATCACCTTTGTATCCACTTACATATCTCATATTATATCTATCAGATATAATAATGGCATCCAATCCCTTTTCATCTAATATACTGATTATTTGTTCATAATTCACCATAATTGCTCTCCATTCCAAATATATACTTATATCTATTTATAAATCTTATTTTTCTTCTTATAAAAGAATAGTACTATTTTCTCCAAATATCTTTTTAGAACTATCTGGATCTCTTCTTTTTCTCCTATTGGCTTAACCAAATATGACTTTATACCAGTTCTTCTAGCTCCAAATACATCTGTAAATACCTGATCCCCAATAAAAAGTGTATTGCTTTTATCTGTCTTCATCATATCCATAGCTTTAATATAATTTTTACGACTAGGTTTCTTTGCATTATAAATATAATAAGCACCTATTTCTTCATTGAATCTTTCAACCCTAGGCTTCTGATTATTAGATAATAAGCATACTTTAAATCCTATTTGCTTTAAGTTATTAAAAAATTCTATAGCCCTATCATCTGCATCTGCATCATGACCAACTAGGGTATTATCAATATCAAATATCAATCCTCTAATTCCACTTTCATATTCCTTTTGAAAATCTATCTTATATGTAGATTCATAATATCTATCTGGATAAAAAATACTAAACATATCTCCACCCGACTTTCTCTTTATATTTGTATTATAATAGTATATCACACTTTTTATTCATGGGTAAACCTTTACATTTTTATTCTACCCTGCTAAATTCATATTCTCAAATATCTCAAAATACTCATCTTGTTCAAATGTAAACCATCCCTCTGTTCCATCTTCACCTTTTATATAGTTCCAGTTATTTGGACCTTTATTTATTGGGTGAACAATTCCCTTTTTCATTGTTTGTGGTTCACTTTCATCATCATAACTCTTATATACTTCTATATCTTTTATAAGTCTTAGCTCTTCTTTAGGGTTAGTATATTTTAAAACTGGTTCATCTTTTTTAATTAATTCTTTTCCATCCCAATGATAATGTCTATATACATAGTTAGAAATAGTACCTTCATGAGATGCACATTTTATAATATTGTTTTTAATTACAACTTGTTCATTTGCCATATCATCAATTGCACAAGTAATATCGTTGTAAAATGAACCACCGTTTATAATTTTTTCTCCATTATATACATACAAATAAGTAACAGGGTCATCACTCATTCCATTAGCATGTGCAGCTAATATAATCTTCTCATCATCTAATGCTAGTGCAACTAATTCTGGTTCAATTGAAAAATTCTCAAATGTAACTTCGCAATCATTTATCTTAATGTCTAAATTTTCTCTTTCATCTGTAACCTTAAAATCTGATATACTAATTACTTCTTTTTCTCCATCTAAATTAAGATCTAATTTACACAATTCTCCTGATTTTTTTCCTTCTTCTAATCTATAAATAACAATTTCTCCAGCTAAGATTCTTTTTTCCTCTTCGCCTATTAATTTTTCTTTTTCTTCTTCATCCATATCTACAGCTAACTCTGTATTTTCCTGAGCAGTAGTATTATCAACAACTTTATTAGTGCTTTTATCACTACCTTTTATACCGCCTTTTACACTACCTTTTACCGTATCTTTCATATTGCTACCTACTAAAAATCCTAGTCCTGCAATTAAAACACATATAAGCACTCCAAGTATTACAATAGTTGCCTTACTTACTTTTTTCTTCTCCTCTACTATTAATCCTAAATCTTTATTATCTTTGTTCATTTATGTTTCTCCTTATTTTATCTATATTAATATACATTAATTTTAATCTACATTAATTTATATAATATGATTATATTTTTTCTACAATGATTTTATTAGCTTTTTATCTTCTTCAAGTTTATATTTCAATTCTTCTATCCCACTAAACTTCATCTCTGGACGAATATATCTCTTAAGATAAACCTCTACTTCTTCCCCATACACATCTTTATTAAAATCAAATATATAGGTCTCGACATTAATCTCTAGCCCTTCTGCTATTGTTGGCTTATTACCTATATTAGTCAATCCTATATATCTTTTTCTTATAGCGTCTTCCTTCTTAAAGCCACGAAATACTACTTCCGACTCATAGACACCATTACTTGGAACAACTTTTCCTTCTGGCACATCTATATTTATTGTAGGAAATCCCATTGTTCTACCTAGCTGTCTTCCCTGTACTACTATACCTGAAATACTATATGGCCTACCTAAACATTCTTCTACATATTCAATATGAGACTTCCCTAATTCTTCTCTTATAAGTGCTGAACCTATAATTCTATTATCATGTGCAGATTCCATATCACATACTACTAATTGATACTCATATTTCTTAGAAAGATTATCAAGAAAAGTTGCATTTCCTAATCTATCTTTTCCAAAGCAAAAATCACTTCCAACTACAATTTTTTTCGCACCTAATTTGTCTATAAGTACACTTTTAACAAATTCCTCTGCTTCCATATTACGAGTAATTTCATCAAATGGATATACAATCATTACATCTAATCCTAGTCGCTCTACAATCCTACGTCTCTCATCTTCTAAGTATACATATCCTTTACTATCACTTTGCTCAAAGGTAAACAATATAGTTGTCAAATGTTCACCATTGTTATCCTCTTTTATTTCATTAACTAGTTTCTGATGTCCTCGATGTAAACAATCAAACTTTCCAATAGTTATAACTGTATTATCTAATTTTTCAAATTCTCTTCCTACAATATACTTCATCTTTATACCCTACTTTTATTATTCTGATTCCTAACTATACTTTAACTAATATTTTATCTGTTACGTCTAAAATCAGATATTTCTACTTTTTACTCATATAATTAATTTATAATCTAAACTCACTTTGTTATATTTGTTCTAGAACACCTTTTAAAACATTTTTAGTGGCTTATATTCTTTCTTTTTCTTATCGTATGTATATAAAGCAATAAAAGTACCATCTACATCGTATACTCTAACATCCTCTTCTATACCTTGTGGAAATACTGAATGATTATCAAACTTATTACCATTTAACAAAAGCTTCTGAGCTTGTTTTTTAATGGTAACCTTAGGATAGGACGCAAGTATATCTTCTATCTTCGTTATATGGTTATCCATCTTACCTAACTGCACTAGTTCCTCTATATCAGACAACTTAAGTGCTTCATCTAAACTATACTGCTCAACTTGTGTTCTTAAAAGAGATTCCATGCAAGCTCCACAACCAAGTTTCTCTCCTATGTCATGACATAAAGTTCTTATATATGTTCCTTTTGAACAATGAACATCAATTGTTATTCTCATTAAATCATCTGAAATATCAAGTATATCTATTTTATCTAATTTTACGAATCTAGATTTTCTCTCAACTTCAATACCTTGTCTTGCGTATTCATATAGCTTTTTGCCATTAACTTTCAGAGCGGAATACATAGGTGGAATCTGATCATATCCTCCTACAAAACTCTCAATAACCTGAACTATCTTATCCCTTGAGACATTTATTTCATGTTCTTCCAAAACAGTTCCTGTTACATCTTGTGTATCTGTTACAATACCTAATAAAACAACCGCCCTATATGTCTTTGATTTCTCCAATAGAAACTCACATAGTTTGGTTGCTTTTCCCACACAAATAGGAAGTACACCCTCCGCATCTGGATCAAGTGTACCTGTATGTCCTATCTTCTTCATTTTTAATATCCCACGTAATTTTGCAACTACATCATGGGATGTAAACCCTTTTTCTTTATATACATTAATAATTCCATTATACATATTAAACTTACACCTATATTTCTTATTAACACTTTTCCTATCAATCTTTTATGTTATATTTAAACTATATATATTTATTCTAAATCAAATAACTTGATTATAGTTACTGCATTCTATCCACATAATTACAGTTGTTTACTAATCTTATCCACTAAATCTTCAATAATAGTGTGAATATCTCCTTGTGCACTACAACCAGCAGCCTTAATATGACCACCGCCTCCATAAGTCATTGCAATTTCACTAACATTAACATCATTATTAGAACGCATACTAATCTTATA
This sequence comes from Lachnospiraceae bacterium, assembly GCA_015057455.1. Lineage (GTDB taxonomy): Bacteria > Bacillota > Clostridia > Lachnospirales > Lachnospiraceae > SIG301. The sequence goes on from SVEH01000022.1 coordinate 8,524, forward strand.
TATACCTTCACTTGTTTCATGCAATAAAATAGCAACCTCTATACCTTCTGTAATTCTAAGTTGATCAATTACACCATCTAAGTCACTTGGCATAGCCTTATTTTCTTCCATAGTTTTTAAATCTATATATGAATAAATAACTTTATTCCCCAATGTCATACTAGCATTAAGTAAGCACTTACCTAAAATCTGATTTTGCAAAAATGTCTTTTGATAAAAACTTTCATCAATAATCTTAGAAAATGCAACACCTTTATTTATTAAACAACCTGCTACTTCTAATGTATGTTTTGATGTATTAGAATGTTTAAAAACACCTGTGTCATGAATAACACCTGTATATAATGCTTCAGCAACACTCTTTGAAATCTTATCTTCTTCAAATAAATCAAACAAAACTTCACACGTTGAGCTAGCATTTGGTAGCACATGACATATATCAGCATAGCTATCATTACTAATATGATGATCTATACATACTGTCTTTTTAGCTGACTTAAAATACTTATCAGCTTCACCAATTCTCTCTAAATCACTAGAATCAAGACATATCATAACATCATATACCTTATCCACATCTGGATAATCTACGATAACCTTATCTATATTCTTTATATACCTAAAATTCTCTGGAACACGTTGTGCATATACATCAACATCTAACTCTGGCATATTATCTACAATATAATTGTATAATGACATAATAGATCCAATACAATCTCCATCAGGTCTAATGTGTCCTGTTATACCAATATGTTCAACGTCTTGTAAAACTTCAAAAATATTCTTCATATTAGTACTCCATTCCTATATACTTATCACTGATTATATTCTCTTAATATTATTTATTTAAATCATCTATTAATTTTGACATATTCACACCATATTCTATAGATTTATCCATAATAAATTCCAATTCTGGTGTATTTCTCATGTTCATATTTTTAGCTAATTGACTTCTTAAAAATGAAGCCGCACTCTTAAGTCCCTTATAAGTTTCTTGTTGTTGCTCTTCATTCCCCAAAACGCTAACATAAACTTTAGCTGTTTTTAAATCTGGTGACACCTCTACTCCAACAATAGTTGTCATAGTGCTAATTCTAGGATCCTTTATTTCTCTAAGAATTAAATTACTAAGTTCTCTTTGAACTTCACTGTTAACTCTTGTATTCTTTATGCTATTTTTTCTCATAATAATCCTCCATTTCTTAGCCTATATGAGAAGTTCTACGCAGAAAATATATATATTTTCTGCGCTATTTACTCATACATATCATTTGGATTCTGTTTACTATTTAATTTATAATTCTTAGCTTTCATTAGCTATTATAAATTATAGTTCTATATGGTTTAAATTCCCTATCTTGGAACCTCTTCCATAATATATATTTCGACCATATCGTCTTCTTTAATATCGTTAAATTTCTCAAATACAAGACCACATTCATATCCTGTTGCAACTTCCTTAACATCATCCTTAAATCTCTTAAGTGAAGCTAAATTACCTTCAAAGATTTGCTCTCCATCTCTAGTAATTCTTGCCTTAGAATTACGAACAATCTTACCATCAAGTACATATGAACCTGCAATTGAACCAAGTCCTGATGCTTTAAATACTTGACGTACTTGAGCATGACCAATAACTTTTTCTTCAAATATTGGATCAAGCATACCCTTCATAGCTGCTTCAACATCCTCAATTGCATTGTATATAACTTTATAAAGTCTTAAGTCTACATTTTCTTTCTCAGCAACTTCTTTTGCCATATTATCTGGTCTTACATTAAATCCGATAATGATTGCATTTGATGCACTTGCAAGAATAACATCTGATTCGTTAACTGCACCAACACCACCATGTATAATTCTTACAGCAACTTCTTCGTTACTTAATTTTAATAAACTTTGTTTAACCGCTTCAACAGAACCTTGAACGTCTGCTTTAACGATAATATTCAATTCTTTAATTTCACCAGCTTTAATTTGTGAGAATAATCCATCAAGTGATAGTTTAGCCTTAGTATCTGCAAGTAATTTTTCTCTTCCTTGGCTAATAAATGTTTCAGCTATATTTCTAGCTTCTTTATCATTCTCTGTAGCAAGTAAAATCTCACCTGAATTAGGTACTGAGTTAAGACCAAGGATTTCAACTGGAGTTGATGGACCTGCTTCTTTAACTCTTCTTCCTCTATCATCAATCATTGCTCTCACTTTACCATGAGCAGCACCTATTGCAACTGTATCTCCCACATGTAAAGTACCTTTTTGAATTAATACAGTAGCAACTGGACCTCTACCCTTATCAAGCTCTGCCTCTATAACAAGACCTCTTGCTTTTCTGTCTGCATTAGCTTTCAATTCAAGAACTTCTGCAGTAAGTAAAATCATCTCTAGTAATGTATCAATTCCTTCTCCTGTATGAGCAGAAACTGGAACAAATACTGTGCTTCCACCCCAATCTTCTGCTATTAATTCATGTTCAACTAATTCTTGTTTTACACGCTCTATATTAGCACTTGGTTTATCAATCTTATTAATTGCTACTATAATTTCAATTCCTGCTGCTTTAGCATGGCTAATAGCTTCTACAGTTTGAGGCATAACACCATCATCTGCTGCAACTACTAGAATTGCGATATCTGTTGATTTAGCTCCACGCATACGCATAGATGTAAATGCTTCATGTCCTGGAGTATCAAGGAATGTAATCTTCTCTCCATTAGACTCTACAACAGATGCACCAATATGTTGAGTAATACCACCTGCTTCTCTTGAAGTAACATTTGATTCTCTTATTGCATCAAGAAGTGATGTTTTACCATGATCTACGTGACCCATAACACAAACTACTGGTGCACGTTTTGTCATTGTTTCTTCTGCTTCTTCATCTTCTTTAAGTAACTCTGCTATTACATCAACTTTCTCTTCTAATTCAGCAATGCAGTTATACTCTAATGCGATTTCTTCTGCTTCTTCAAATGGTATCTCTTGATTTATTGTAACAACCTTTCCTGCAAGGAACATTTTCTTAACAAGCATCGCAGGTTGAACCTTGATTTTATCAGCTAACTCTTTAATTGTAAGAGTCTCTGGTAAAATAATTGTTTTGATTGTATCCTCTGGTTCTTTCTCCACTACTTCTGGCTTAATAAATGCACCTTTTTTAGGTTTTTCATTCTTTTTCTTCTTATTCTTAGGAGTTTTTGTTAATGCATCAAAATTCTCCTTTGAATCCTCGTATTTATAATCATCGTTATTATTATTCTTTCTATTTGACCAATTAGAGCGTCCACTTCTACCTACATCCATTGAACTCTTTGATGCAGCTGGAGCAAGTACTGAACTTGATTGTAATAACTTATCTGCATTATTTCTTGAGTTATTTCTGTCATTACCAAAACGATTGCCACCATTTCTATTATCTCCATTACGATCATTGTTAAAGCGTCCACCGTTTCTATTATCTCCATTACGGTCATTGTTAAAACGTCCACCGTTTCTATTATCTCCGTTACGGTCATTGTTAAAACGTCCACCGTTTCTATTATCTCCGTTACGGTCATTGTTAAAACGTCCACCGTTTCTGTTGTCTCCGTTGCGATCGTTGTTAAAACGTCCACCGTTTCTGTTATCTCCGTTACGATCATTGTTAAAACGTCCACCGTTTTTGTTATCTCCGTTACGATCATTGTTAAAACGTCCGCCGTTTCTATTATCTCCGTTACGATCATTGTTAAAACGTCCACCGTTTCTGTTATCTCCGTTGCGATCGTTATTAAAACGTCCACCGTTTCTGTTGTCTCCGTTTCTACGGTCCCCATTACGATCATTATTCTTGTTATTATTAAATGCTTGTTTCTTTGCTTCAGCCTCTTTGTTTGCTTTTTCTTCTGCTTCTATGCGGGCCTTCTCTTCTGCAGCCTTCTTAGCCTCGGCTTCTTTACGAGCTTTTTCTTCTGCTTCTATGCGTGCTTTCTCCTCAGCTTCTTTCTTAGCTGCTTCTTCACGGGCCTTTTTCTCTGCAGCTAATCTTGCTTCTTCTTGTGCTTTCTTCTCAGCTTCTTCACGTTCTTTTGCTTTTCTTGCTTCTTCTTTTGCTTTTGCTTTCTTAGCTTCCTCACGCTCTTTTGCTTTCTCAGCCTTCTCAAATTCTTTCTTTACAGAAGCTGCTGTTCCAACTGAACGTGCTGATGTTGGTCTACCCATTGTAGCTCTAGATGCTGGTCTTGCTGCCACCTTAGGCTCTTGTGTAGTCTTTGTTTCAGCTGCCTTAGTTGATTTTGCTTCTGATGTTTTTGCTGAATCATCAGCTCCTGTAATATTTGCATTAAAATGCTTATTTAAGAACTTTATTCCATCATCTTCTACATTACTAAGATGTGATTTTACAGTTATTCCATTTTCATTTAATAGGGAAACTATTTCCTTAGCGGGCTTTCCTATTTGTTTTGCATATTCATGTACCTTCATTTTCGCCATTTATAATACCTCCATTTTTGCTAATTTTAACTGTTTACACGCCGCTTGTGCTAATCCCTTATCTAGAAAAGCAAGTGATGCTCTAAACTCTTTTCCCATCGAATGTCCTAAAGAATCTTTCGTTTCAAAAAAACATATTGGCACTTTATAAAAACTACACATATTGGTAAACATCTTTTTTGTATTATCAGATGCATCATCTGCAACTATTACTAAACATGCGCTACCATCTTTTACGCTCTTTTCTGTTAAAAATTCCCCACTGGCGACCTTACCTGATTTTGTTGCGATACCAACATAAGATAATACTTTCTTTCGCGCCATTAAGACTTTTAATTCTTCTTCAGACATTGATATATCATTTGGTTTATCTGATTTCAGTGCTATTCAACTCCTTTTCTAATTCTCTATATACATCTTGTGGTACAGAAATCTTAAATGATCTCTCTAAACCTCTACTCTTTATAGCTTTATTAAGACATTCAGATGAATTACACATATAAGCCCCACGACCGTTTTGCTTACCAGTTACATCAATAGATATATGGTTGTCTTTTGTTTTTATTACTCTAATTAATTCTTTTTTGTCTATCATATTTCCGCAACCTATACAACGTCTCAATGAAACTTTCTTTTTGTCCATCTAATCATCCCTTTATATATCTTCTTTTATCAACGCATTTCTGCTTTATGAACTAATTTATACTTTATAAACTCAAGTATGTTATAAATGCGTTTGAAATTTATCTACTAATTAAACTTCAGTATCTTCTACTTCTGTTTCAACAACTTCTTCTATAATTTCCTCAGTTGTTACCTCATCTATATCATTAACAGCATCATAATTATCTAAAACTTCTTCTACTAATTCATCCATTTCTTGACTTCTTAGCTCAGCTGCTTGACTTTCACTCTTAATATCAATCTTGTATCCTGTAAGTCTTGCTGCTAATCTTGCATTTTGTCCTTCACGTCCAATTGCAAGTGATAATTGATAATCTGGAACAACTACCTTAGCGCTCTTTTCTTCAACATTAACATCAACAGATACTACCTTTGATGGACTAAGTGCATTCTCAATAAGAACCTTTGGATCTTCTGACCAGTTAATAATATCAATTTTCTCATTTAATAACTCTGATACAACGTTATTAACTCTTGTTCCATTAACACCAACGCAAGCTCCTACTGGATCTACATCTGGGTTATTTGAATAAACAGCCATCTTAGTTCTTGAACCAGCTTCTCTTGCAATGCTCTTAATTTCAACAACACCATCTTTTACTTCTGCTACTTCTGCTTCAAATAATCTCTTTACTAAATCTGGATGACTTCTTGAAACATTAATTCTTGGTCCCTTTGGTGAATTCTTAACTTCTAACACATATACTTTTATTCTGTCGTTAGTCTTAAGAACTTCTCCTCTTACTTGCTCAGTTTCTGCAAGTACTGCATCTACTTTTCCTAAATTTATATTAATGTTATTACCATATCTTTTCTGAACAATACCTGTAACTATATCTTTTTCTTTAGCATAGTACATTTCAAAAAGAGCTTTTCTTTCTTCTTCTCTAATTTTTTGTACAACTACTTGCTTTGCTTTTTGTGCTGCAATACGTCCAAAATTCTTAGGAGTTACTTCTATATTAACTATATCTCCTAAATTATATTTTGAACTTTTCTCTCTTGCTTGCTCAAGTGAAATCTGAGTTACATCATCTTCAACTTCTTCTACAACTTCCTTCTCAGCATGAACTTTAACATTACCAGTCTCGCGGTTAATGTCAACTTTGATATTATCTGCTTTGCCAAAATGATTCTTGCATGCTGCAACCAATGAGTTCTCCATTGCCTCAATAAGAATCTCTTTACTAATTCCTTTTTCTTTCTCAATTTGGTTTAATGCAAATATTAGTTCTTTTCCGTTATCCATTTTATAATTCCTCCTACTTTATCTATATAATTAAAAGTCAAATGCTAATCTAACTAATGCAATTTCTTTTCTGTTAAATGTCATAACTGTATTCTCATCTAATCTTACAGTTATATCTGCATCTGTATAGCTTTCTAGTATACCTGTAAATTCTTTTTGTTTCTCAATAGGTTTAAATAACTTAACATCAACTTCTTCGCCTATGCTTCTTGCAAAATCCTTATCTTTCTTTAGTGGTCTACCTACGCCTGGAGAACTCACTTCTAAAATATAAGATTCTTCTATAAAGTCCTTTTCATCAAGCTTATCGCTTAATGCTCTACTTACGATTTCGCAATCATCGATTGTGATTCCGCCTTCTTTATCGATATAGATTCTTAAATAATATGTTCCTGCCTCTTTAATAAATTCTACATCAACAAGTTCAAAGTTATTCCCATTAATTATTGGTAATACCATTTCTTCTGTACTTGCTTCGTACATTCTGTGCTTATTCAAATTAACACCGCTTTCTATAATTCTTATTTTTTAATTATTAACTCCGTGAAACCTAATAAAATATACTTTTTTCACAACACTTAAAGGCCAAGAAAATATTATGTCTTCTTAACCTAGCCTGCTCCATTAAAAAGAGTGGACTCGCAAGTCCACTCTAAAAATATATCCTTATTAAACTTTCAATAAGCATTATAACACTTTGTCACAAATAATGCAAGTATTTTTTCGCAATCTTCTATACCTAATTAAACTTATTTAGTGGTCCATCATATACACAATGTCCACTTTCCCATGCTTGTCCATCCACTGTAATTGTTAATGTATCAACATCAAATGCATCTATAAATGTATTAACTACACTACCTACTTTTATGTATTCTCCTGCTGTTCCTGAACTTGATACATCTTCTGCAAATTCTTTTGATAAATCAAGTACTAACTTTCCTTTTACATATTCTAGTGAGTTAGCTTTTACATTTTGTGCAACTGCACCAGCTGCTTTTAATTCTTTTATAATACTGTATGCTGTTAAATTCATTATTTGAGCATTTATTGTTTCAAATCCATCTGCATTAGCATTACCTACATATAAATCAATTGAATATGCATATTTGCTAAGTGGTCCATCATATACATTATGTCCTGACTCCCATGGCTTTCCATCTACTGTAATTGTTAATGTATCAACTTTAAAAGCATCTATAAATGTATTAACTACACTTCCCACTTTTACATACTCTCCTGCTGTACCTGAACTTGATACATCCTTTGCAAAATCCTTTGATAAATCAAGCACTAACTTTTTATCTACATATTCAAGTGAGTTTGCTTTTACTTTCTTAGATACAGCACCATATGACTTTAATTCCTTAATAATGCTATATGCTGTTAGATTCTTTATAGTAACCTTCTTAGTAACAAAACCTGTTGCCTTATCATTACCTTTGTATAAAGTAATATCATATTTCTTTGGCGCAGATGCCTTTGCCTTAATCATAGATGCAGGCGCTGCCACCGCAACAGTTAACATTAATGCTGCCAACCCTAAAACACAAAACTTCTTAAACTTCATAAAAATCAATCCCCTTTCTAATTCAGGACCTGCCATGTTACCACCCATTATAAGACATATGATCCTGTTAGAATCTATTCTAATGTATAAGTTGTCAGATATCAAGCTATTTTTCATAAACTTTTCTTAATTTTCAGTAAATTATCCATATATTTCCAAATTTCTGCAACCTATAAGTTGGGCTGTCGCTCAACTTGGATTTTTTAGCCCCCACCTAAAGCTTGCAGTATACTTCACTAGCACAGAATCCTAACTATAAAGGAATATATCATTTTCCTCTTCAATGAGAGTCATGAAATTCTTCAATTCCTCTCTTTTTCTTTCAATTAATAATTTATCTTTCATATCTAGTGCATCTTCTAAGTCACTAATGTATCTTTCAATCTTAATTCTATCATCTCCAAGTAACTCTTCATATAACCTTTCTGCTCTAAATAGAATATGTTTATTCTTTTCCTCATCTCTTGGAGATATTTTTAAATAACTTAATTCCTCTAATCTCTTTTCAATTTCTTCTTGAGAATAGCATAAAGAGTTTCCTTTAAATACTACTCTTGTTTTTTCTTTTGTAGAGTTTACTTTAATCTCTACTTCCAAAACTGCGTTTATATCATATGTGTAAGTAACATCAATTGATTCTTTTCCTGCTTCATTCTTTGGTACTTTTGTTACAATTTCGCCTATAAGCATATTGTTTTTTGCATGTCTACTTTCACCTTGTAGAATCCTTATTCTTATAGTTTCTTGGTTATCATTAGCAGTATATAAAGTTTGATTTTTACTTACCGGTATTACAGTATTTCTATCTATTATTGGTAGAAAATGACCTTGTTCTACACTATTATTCTTTATTGTAACTATCTCTGTTCCAAGTGAAAATGCACATACATCTGTTAATATAACTTCTTTTATTTCTTTATTATTCTCCTGCATTGCAGCTGATATAGAAACTCCCATTGCCACAACTTCTTCTGCATCTAACTCACAATTTGGAATTCTACCAAATAATCTACTTACATATTTTCTAACAATTGATAATCTAGTTCCGCCACCTACTAGTATAATTTCATCAATATCTGCTATCTTTAATTTTGCATCTCTTAAAGTTCGCTCTATAGGTTTTCTTATTCTTTCTAATAAACTTTTACACTCAGCTTCATATTCATCAATTGAAAATACACTTTCATAATATTCTTCATCTATATTACAAGTAATCTTTATTTCTTTTTCAGTACCTAAATTACATTTTGCATTCTCAGCTTGTTTTCTTATGTAGGCATAAGTTTTTCTATCTATATTATTAATATCCAACCCATTTTCTTTTATAAACATCTTAATAAGAGTGTCAGTAAAATCTTCCCCTCCTATATGATTATCTCCTGCTACTGCACGAACTTCCATTATATGCTCATATTTTTCTAAAATAGAAACATCAAAAGTTCCACCGCCTAAATCAAATACCAAAAATCTAGTATTTATTTCTTTATTTTCTATTCCATAGGCAACTGCTGCTGCAGTTGGTTCTGATATTATTCTTTCAACATTTAACCCTGCAAGATATCCTGCAAGTTTAGTTGCTTTTCTTTGCTCATCGTTAAAATAAGCTGGAACACTTATTATTGCGTCTGTAATTTTCTCACCCAAATATTCCTCTGCATCTTCTTTTAAAGTTCTAAGTAAAATAGATGCTATATCTGAAGGTGTAAATACATCATACCCTATTTCATACTCCTTACTAGACCCCATATATCTTTTAAACAAACTTACCGTTCTATCTGGATAAAGAATACTTCTTTCTTTTGCAGTTTTCCCTACATAAACTGTTCCATCTTCTCCAAAACTCACCACTGAAGGTGTAAGTTTTTCGCCAAGTCTATTTGGAATAATCTCAGCTTTTTCTCCTCTAAATATAGCTACCAAACTATTAGTTGTACCCAAATCAATTCCTACTATCATTCAATACACCTCTCTCTACATAATCCCATAACTATACTCATCTCTTCTTGACATTCATCACCCTAAAAATCTTTTTAACTTTGTTTCTTTATATTTTCCTTCTGTATTATTTAACTTTTCGCACTATAATCTTTAAAATTATAATATTTTGCTAATTTATTCCTTAACCCTCGAAAAGTCATGTATATACTTTGCATTCCCCGGCACAAGTGCAAGTGCATCACCCAAGCACTTAATTGCTCCTCCACGATTACCCTTTTTCTCAAGCACTAAACCTTGCAATGCAATAGCTCTATGGCATTTTGGATAGAAACAATCGTTACATGTTCTACACTTAAATGCTTCATTTATACATTCTTGAGCTTTTTCTATTTGATTTTGAACCAAATAAGCATATCCCATCAAATAATGCTTCTTGATTTTTTCGCCATTTATATTCTCGCTCATTTTCTCAGCTTCTGCTAAAGCAATATTAGAATACTTTTGACCTTCTTCAAAATTATTAGATACAAAGCAACAATATGCATACTCAATCTTGTTTTCAATAGACATTTTTGGTGATTGCGCCGCTTCTTTAAAGAACTTCATTGCAAGCTCATATTTGTCAATCTGCATATACATTTTGGCTATTTCAATATATGCCTCATGGCATTTTGTTCCAATAACTTTCGCTGTCTCAATTGCCTTAGTATAATATTTTAATGCTGTCTTCTCTGATTCTAAGCCTGTATTACATTTACCAACCCAAACATACAATTCTGTATTAGTAAGTTCATCAGCATTCTCAATTACTTTACATCTCTTATTATATGCTTCAACAGACTTCTTATATTCTTTTTGTTCATAATAAATTTCTGCTATTTTCTCATAATCATAACTATCATTAAAATATTCTATATTGGCCTTGTAACAATCTACTGCCTTCTCAAAATCTCCTATTTTTGTATAAATCAAAGCTAAATTTCTATATGGCTCTGGTGTACGTTCTTGCTCTAGCCTATCTATAGCCTGTAAGAAATTCTTCTTAGCCTCTTCAAAATTACATTCATACATATATGTTACACCTAACCAATTATATGAATTAGGATTATATGGATTCATCTTTATAGCTTCTTTAAAATCCTTTCTTGCAGCTTGGAAATCATCAAGTTTTAGATATATTTTACCTCTATTTATAAATCCACTTATACTCTTTGTAATCTCAAGCTGTTTTGTATGAAATTTTATAGCCTCATCATATTGCTCTTGTTTTTCAAGTAATTCAGCAATTTTTATGTTAGCTTCTCTATGCTCTGGGCATAACAAAAGAATTCTCTTATAACTTTCAAGTGCACCTTTATATTTTTCAAGTTTTTCTAAACTTATAGCCATACATTCATATACTTCAATATTAGTTTTATCTTTACTATGTATATTTTTTAGTACTGTTAATGATTTCTTATAATTACCTATATTTACATATAATTTTGCAATTTCTAGATAAATTGGATCTGCATCATCTATATCAGAAGTACCCTTTTTATAATTTTTAATTAGTCCTTCATATATACCTATAAAATAATCATAATCTATCATATCTTCTGATTTATTCTTGGTTTGTTCTATAACTTCCTTATCAAAGCTCATCTTAGTCTTGTAGAAAGTTATAATTTCAGAGCCTATACAATTAGCATCTAAAAATTCAAATATTTCTTCTATCTTATCAAATTCACAATATCTCATTAAAATTCTTATCTTATACACATAAGAATTCACATCAAATTGATACAATCTTATACACTCGTCAAATGCATCTAATGCCTTTGATAAATACTCAAGATTATATAATGCCACCGCTCTATAATAAGCAGCTTCAAAATCTCTATTATCGATTTTTAATATTTCTTCGCACTCATATACACAGTCTTCATCTTTACCAATCTTAATAAGATATCTAGCAAGTGAAATTCTGTGATTAATATTATGTGGCTCCTCTTTTTTAGCCATTTTATATAAATTAAGTGCTTTCTTTGTCATATTAGCTTGCTCATAAGCTTGCCCTAATAATTCCAAAGCTCCACCTAATCTTCCATATTTTAATTTATTTTCTCTATTTCCGTTCCTTGGTATATTTCTAATAGTTGAAACCCATTTTTCTAAATACTTAATAGCATTTTTGTAATCTTTGCTCTGCAAATAAGCCTTACCTAAAACATTACAATAATCGTAAGGGTCTGCTATTTGTTCAAGTGCCTTTCCTATTTTTATAGCTTTTTCTATGTCATCATTTTGTATGTAGCACCATGCAAGTTTTAACATAGAACGAACATCACTTTTATCTTTCTTTATATTCTCTTCAAACAATGAAATTAAGTTCTCATTTGCCGCATCAAGATTCTCTATAACATAACTATCATAAGGATTAATTTCTCTTAATTCTGCATATAAATCCTTAGCTTTTTCAAATTCTTTCTCTTGCATATAACAATCTGCAAGACCAATTTTTGCATAGTAGTGTTCACTATTTATTGTAAGCAATTTTTGATAATATATTCTTGCTTCTCCTACATTACCTACTGCCCATGCAATTTCAGCTCTTATATACACAATTGATGCATCATCTGGATAAGTTTCATATAGAAAATGTGCAATATTCATAGCATCTTGGTACTGACCAACAGATATTAAATATTTTACTCTTTCCACTTCTACATATGGATGCACACTTCCATAGGCATCTATCTCAACCAATGCCATATATGCTTCTTCATATTGATTTTGTCTTACAAACCTTACAATTTGGAAAAACTTATATATAAACTGATCATAATCTATCTGCAAATCAGTTCTAAACATATAATAATTAATAATATCTGGATAATTTATTGAACTAAGTACAACATCCTCAATAAACTCTCTTGGATATTTTTTTAAAAGCTCATCTTTATTTTCAGCATAACTAAAAGTTTTATCTATTATCTGCCATATATTTTGTGGTAAATAATAATGTTTCATTAAAAATCTAAGCAATAATTCACTAGCTTTAGGTTTCGTATCTTCTTCTATACATAATGGAACAGTTAACACTTCATTCCACATATCTTCGGATATACGACTTGCAAAATCGTAATATATGCCTTCTATTCTATCAATCCATTGTTGTAACAAACTTTGTTCATCAACTGTAACCTCTTTAAGTATTTCACTTGATATTTGGTTACTTAAATGTTCACTTGCATATGGCATTTCGCCTGCAAAGTTCTGATTCCCCATCTCATTTTCTGCACTTAACATTGGTTGATTATCTTCTTCATATAGGTACATTTGTGAATTAGATTGTTCATGTCCCATCATATGAGTATGTGAAGGTAATGTTATGCCTTTGAATCCACTTCCAAGTGGTTTAACTTCCATTACACTATTAGCTAGGCCTGTATTATTAAATGCACTTGCACTATGAACTACATTATCACTATTAACAGTACTATCTACAACAGCAGGTTTTTCTAAATTATCCTTAGTTGCAAATGGTACTCCTGAACCTTTATTAAGATTCTTTCTAATAATATCACTTATATTTTCAATGACTACCGTCTTATCTAAATCAACTTTTTTCTCTTCTTGTGGTTGTACTACGTTAGTATTCATCATTGGTTGCATACTCATCTCAAACATGTTATCTGCAGGTGAGTATGCTTGTTGGCTATTCATAATAGAAGCTGTGCCCATGTTGGCTGCCTTAGCATATGCAATAGCTTGCTCATATGTATTGCGCAGCAACATAAATCCACTTGGATTTTCAACTGGATTAGTAACTGTAAGCATTCTTCTATAGGCATTAGTAATTGCTTCTTCATCTGTTGTTTCTTCAATATTAAGCACATTCCATTCTATCATGATTTCACCTCCTAAACCTTGTATTTACCTTAAAACTTTATATCTATTTACCATTCTATTCTAAAGTCCAAACATATCCATAAGAGATATCTGATTTGTCTCTGGAAGGTCTCCTAGTATTCCTAACCTTGCCATTGTATCTGTAACAGTTGAACTAACTTTACATCTAGTTTTAAAATCATCCTTTGATAAAAACTCACCTAATTTAACACCTTCAACAATTGACTCTGCTGCCTTATCACCCAATCCATCAATTGAACTAAATGCAGGCATTATCTTACCATCAATAATCTGGAATATTTTAGCTTGTGCCTTGAATAAATCTATTGGCATAAACTCATATCCTCTATTATACATTTCCTGAACAATTCTCATATCAGAGTAAGTATCTTCCTCTTTATTAGTAGGTTTCAATTCTGGATGCGTACTAGATTCTGCTACCTTCTTTTTATATTCTTTCATATGAAATTCTAATTTTTCTTTTCCTAAGCACATTATTTCGTAGTTAAATGCTTTTGCTCTAATACTAAAATATGCTGCATAATAAGCAAGTGGATGATACACTTTAAAATATGCAATTCTAAATGCCATCATTACATACGCTGCCGCATGAGCTTTAGGGAACATGTACTTAATACGCTTACATGATTCTATGTACCATTCTGGCACATTTTGCGCAAGCATTGCATCCTCCATATCAGGAGTAAGTCCTTTTCCCTTACGAACACTTTCCATTATCTTAAATGCTAATCCATTCTCTACCCCTTGATATATAAGATATGTCATAATATCATCACGAGTACATATTGCAGTTGAAAGTGTACATGCACCTTGTGCTATAAAATACTGTGCATTATTTAGCCATACATCTGTACCATGGGACAATCCTGAAATTCTAACTAAGTCAGAGAAATTCTTTGGTTTTGTATCCCTAAGCATCTGCATAACAAATTCAGTACCAAACTCTGGTATACCAAGACTTCCCAAATCACAATCCATTAACTCATCTTGTAACTTTAGTGCCTTTGTACTCTCAAATAAAGATAAAACCATTGGTTCATCAAGCCTTATTTCCTTAGCATCTAAACCAGTTATATCTTCTAACATTCTAATCATAGTAGGATCGTCGTGTCCTAGTATATCTAACTTAAGTAAGTTATGATCAATTGAGTGATAATCAAAATGTGTTGTTATAGTTGATGTTGTCATATCATTGGCAGGTCTTTGTACTGGAGTAAATGAATATATTTCTTCTCCAAGCGGTAAAACAACTATACCTCCTGGATGTTGTCCAGTTGTTCGTTTTACACCTACACAACCACCAGCTATACGCTCAATTTCACTATTTCTTCTAGTAATACCTCTATCATTAAAGTAACCTTTTACATATCCAAATGCTGTTTTTTCAGCGACACCACCTATAGTTCCTGCTCTAAATGTTTGACCTTCTCCAAATATAACTTCTGTATAAGCATGAGCTTTAGATTGATATTCTCCAGAGAAGTTAAGGTCAATATCAGGTTCTTTATCTCCATAGAATCCAAGGAATGTTTCAAATGGAATATCATGTCCATCTTTGCATAAATCTGCTCCACAATTAGGACACTTCTTATCAGGCATATCACAGCCTGAACTTCCTGAATATTTTTTAACATCTTCTGAATCAAAATCACTATAGTGGCATTTTTCACAGTAATAATGTGCTGGCAGTGGATTAACCTCTGTTATTCCAGACATTGTTGCTGCAAATGAAGAACCAACAGAACCTCTTGATCCAACCAAATATCCATCTTCATTGGACTTCCACACAAGTTTCTGTGCAATAATGTACATAACTGCAAATCCATTAGATATAATTGAATTCAATTCATGTTCTAATCTCTTCTTAACAGGTTCTGGCAAATTCTCACCATACATTGATGTAGCCTTGTCATAACATATTTTCCTAAGTTGTTCGTCTGAATCCTCTATAACTGGAGGACATTTGTCAGGTCTAACAGGGGATATATTTTCAATGCTATCTGCTATTAAATTGGTGTTGGTTATAACAACTTCTCTCGCTTTTTCTTCTCCTAAATAGCTAAATTCATCTAGCATCTCCCTAGTTGTATGAAAATATAACGGTGCCTGATCATCTGCATCACTAAATCCTTTTCCAGCCATAATTATTCGCCTATATACTTCATCTTGTGGATTTAGAAAATGAACATCACATGTAGCTACAACAGGCTTATTGTGTTCTTCACCTAATCTAACTATCTTTTTATTTATTTCCTTTAAGTCTTCATATGATTCAATATCATATTTTGGACTATCTATCATAAATTTGTTATTTCCTAATGGCTGTATCTCCAAATAGTCGTAAAAATCCACCAATCTAGCAATTTCCCTATCAGATTGGTTTCTAAGTATAGCTTGATATAATTCTCCTGCTTCACATGCTGAGCCTAGAATCAAACCTTCTCTATTCTCCATTAATAGACTTTTTGGTATTCTTGGACGCCTTGCAAAATATTCAATATGAGATAGGGATACTAATCTATATAAATTAACTCTACCTATATCATTCTTTGCAAGAATAATGGCATGATAAGATGGCATTTTCTTTATGGCATCTGCCGAAATTTTCTCCATCTCATTAAGCATATTAAGATTTTCTATACCCTTTTCTAGCAATCTACCTAAAAATACAATAAATATATCGGCGGTTGCCGTCGCATCATCAACCGCTCTATGATGATTTTCTAAAGATATTCCCAAATCTTTTGCAACAATATCTAGTTTAAATTTATTAAGATGCGGTAATAATACCCTAGCTAAAGCCACTGTATCAATTACTGTAAATTCTGTTTCTAATCCTAATATCTCAGCCTTTTTAGATATAAACCCAACATCAAAAGATGCGTTATGAGCAACTAAAACTGCATCCCTACAAAATTCTAAAAATTGTGGTAGAATAACATCTATTGTTTCAGCATTAGCTACATTGGCATCTGTTATTCCAGTTAAATTAGTTATCTCAAATGGAATAGGCACCTGTGGATTAACAAATGTTGAAAATCTATCTACTATCTTACCTTCTGTTACCTTTACCGCTCCAATTTCAATTATCTGATCTTTTACTGGTCCAAAACCAGTTGTCTCAATATCAAACACAACAAAAGTATCCTGTAATGATTGTCCCTTTGAATTAGATACTAATTCTTTTACATCATCTACAAGATAAGCTTCCATTCCATATATAACTTTAAAATCCTTGCTTTTTGCATGTGCTGCATCTGGAAATGCTTGCACTACGCCATGGTCTGTAATAGCTACTGCTTTATGTCCCCATTTTTCCGCAGTCTGAACTAAAGCCTTAGTATCTGTAAGACCATCCATATCACTCATCTTAGTATGAGCATGTAATTCAACTCTTTTTTCTTCGCAATCATCCATTCTAAAAGTTTCAAAACTTTGGATTTTTCTAATACCAACTACTGAACTTATAGATATTTCTCTAATATAGCTATCATATACAGCTATTCCTTTAATCTCTATATAATTTCCTTTCTTAAGGGCACCTTCATAGTCTTCTACTTCACTTTGTTTAATAAATATCTTTGATGTAATACTATCTGTAAAATCTGTAAATGAAAATGTAATAATAGCTTTTTCATTACGAATATTACGAACTTCACTGTTAAGAATTTTACCTTTTACTATTACATCACCGATTTCATCTTGTATATCAATTATAGATGTAACATCACCTTCAAAATTACGTCCATAGAATATATTAGGGTCATCTGGTAGTTTGCTATATCCCATGCGAGCCTTATCATACGCCGTCTTCTTCGCAGGCTGTTTTGTATCTGTACCTTTTGTTTTGCTATCTTTCGTTTTATTATCATTTGCTTTATTATCTTTAGCATTATTAGTTTCTAAAGTATTACTACTATTTCCTGTGGCAACCTTAGTGGTATCATCCGTTGACCATGGTACTTCACTTGATGAATTATCAACATTACCTTCTATATTTCCATTATCTTGTCCACCAGTATTGTAACTTTCTCCACCATTATTAAATGAATTTTCTTTATTCTGAGTATTATAATTATCAACACTTTCTCTAGCACCATAAAGTGATGTATTTTTCTTATGTTTTACCTCTTTATTAAATTCAAATTCTACTGTAATATCATAATCAAACATTACATTAAATATATACTCAACAAGCTTCTTTAACTCATTAGCTTTTTGCTTCGCAATAAAACTATTTTCGCAATTAAAATTAACTATATTATCATTAAAGGTAATATCTGCTTCACGATAAACACTATATATAATATTACCCTTATCCTTCATAATAGAATCTATATTATCCTTATATGTATCCCATACATTCTCTACACCATATAAATCTTTAAATTCATATCTTTCAAATATTCTTACTTTCTCTTCTACACCACGAAAAAGCTGCTTATTAATGCAGCTTTCCATGGATTTTATCATATCTCTATTAATTATATGTTTACTAAATATATGTGTATTAATCATCTTGGTAGACTTTGAAATAGTTATTCTTTCTACATCTACATTCTCAAATAAATCACGCAATTTATTAGGCAATTCTAAGCCTTCAAACACTTGAAAAAACTTCTTATCCATCCTTTACACTTCCTAGCCATTCTCTAATACTTTCTATATTCTACACCATATGGCTATATTTTTCTATTACTTTTTAGACTATTTTATTTGTTAAAATTAGAGATTAAGAATTTCTTCTCGTAGTTCATCTAATAGCTTATCTTCTGGAACTTTTCGTAATACTTCACCCTTTTTAATTATTAATCCTTCACCTACTCCACCTGCAATACCTATATCAGCTTCTTTTGCTTCTCCTGGACCATTAACTGCACATCCCATAACTGCAACCTTAATATCCTTATCTATATCTTGAACCATATTCTCTACTTTATTAGCTAGTCCTATTAAATCAATCTTAGTCCTTCCACATGTAGGACATGATACAATTTCTATTCCACCTTTTCTAAGTCCTAATGTTTTTAAAATTAATTTAGCAGACTTAATCTCTTCTAAAGGATTAGCAGTAAGAGAAACTCTTATTGTATCTCCTATCCCTTGTCCTAGTATTAATCCTAAACCTACAGATGATTTTATATTTCCTGATAGAATTGTTCCTGCTTCTGTAATGCCTACATGTAATGGATAATTAATTTTCTCTGCTAGAATCTCATGTGCCTTAACACACATTAATACATCTGAAGATTTAATGCTTACAACTAAATTATCATATCCTAAATCCTCAATTATCTTAACTTTATCTAACGCACTTTCCACTATTCCCTGTGCAGTAACACCATTGTATTTTTCTACTAATTCTTTTTCCAAAGAACCACTATTCACACCAACTCGAATAGGAATATTATATTCCTTTGCCTTATCCACAACTGCTTTTATTCTATCAATACTTCCTATATTACCTGGGTTTATTCTTATCTTATCTGCCCCCGCCTCTATTGCAGCAATGGCAAGTTTATAATCAAAATGAATATCTGCAACAACTGGTATATTAACCTGCTTTTTAATCTCACCTAAAGCTTTAGCAGCCTCCATTGTTGGTACGGCACATCTTATAATTTCACATCCTACTTTTTCTAATTCTTTTATTTGAGCAACTGTAGCCGCTACATCTTCTGTTTTTGTGTTTGTCATAGATTGAATTAATATAGGATTTCCTCCACCAATTAATCTGTCTCCTATTTTTATAACTTTAGTTTTATTTCTATACATTGTATTTTCCATATTATCTATGCGTGAATTTTATAACTCTTTACTGTATACAATCCACACTTTCCTCCTTTTCTTATAATTCTTATTTTTTTAGATGTTTCTATTCTCTTACTTTAATATTTTCAAACTTTAATCAATTAGTACTTTAACCGATTACATGCTTAATTAATATCCTTAATCCTTAGAGAATAAGCAGACAAAGCCATCTATGCATTGTCTGCCTACTTATCTTATAATCCTATATTATAATCCAAATATTTTCTTAATATCATTAAATGAAACTACAGCCATAAGTAATAATAACAATACAAGTCCTATTGCATGAACCATTCCTTCTACCTCTGGTTTCATCTTCTTTCTACGAATTACTTCAATAACCATAAATAACAATCTACCACCATCTAGTGCTGGAAGTGGAAGTAAATTCATTACACCTATGTTAGCACTTAATAGAATAGTTATATCAATTAGTTGAAGTAACACAGCTCCAACTCCTGCACTCTTTGTTGCTTCATATCCATCACCTATAAAGTTAACAATTCCTACAGGACCAGACATATCTTCTGCACTAGCTTTTCCACTAATTAAATATTTTACTGACTGGATTGCTATATTAATTTGTACCTTAACTTCTACAAATGCATATTTTATAGTTTCCAGTGCATTAACGTTATTTCTATCATCCATATATGTAAAACCAAGCATATATTGCTCTGAATATGATTTGTCTGTTAACTTTACATCTACAGTTTTTTCTTTGTCGCCTCTTTTATATGTAACTGTTATCTCTTTTTTTAACCTTTCATTATTCAAATAATCTGAAAGTTCTTCTACATTCTTAAACTTTTCATCATTAATTCCAACAATAATATCTTTATTCTTTATACCTGCTTTATGAAATGGTGACTTTTTCTCTAAATCTGTTATAACACCCATGCCATCTTTTTCAATAATTGATACACCTGTTATTGAATATTCTTTTATTAATTTTGGTGTAACTTTCTTCGTATATTTCTTTCCGTTTCTTTTATATTCTATCTCTATAGGTTCATCAGATTTTATTGGATTAAAATATAACGCATACATAATTTCTCTATCACAAGACACTCTTTTTCCGTTAATTTTAGTAATAACATCTCCATCTTTAATACCTGCTTTAGCAACTGGCATATCCTTTATTACTTCTATATCTGCTGTGTCCCATCCCTTAAAACCAACTAGAATTAGTGCTAAGAAAAAAGCTAATATAAAGTTAAATATTGGTCCTGCTGCTACAACTGACATTCTTGCCCATACACCTTTTTTATTAAAAGCGTTATCTTCATCACTAGCTTCATCTTCACCTACCATCATACAAGCTCCACCAAGTGGTAATGCTCTAATGGCATATGTTGTTTCGCCTACTTTTTTTCCTATAAGTTTAGGTCCCATACCTATACAAAACTCTGTTACACCTATTCCATTTTTCTTGGCCAAAAGAAAATGTCCTAATTCATGTATTATTACAATTGCACTAAATACTAAAATTGCTATAAGGATTTTTATCACTGTATTCATAAATTCTCCATTCCGTATGTCCTATCATACATTTTTATTATTTTTTGCTTTCTTTTGTATAATGTATTTACTATAACAACTACTTCTATATTCATATTTCAATCCAATTGAGTTTTCAGTTGAAATTTTATAACTCAATCGTTTCTATATAAGCATATGTTTCATCTTCTGTTTTTAGTATTTGTTCTAGTGTTGGATTATCTATATTCTTATGATTATTAACACACTCTTCAATTATTCTATAAATATCTAAAAACTCTATTTTGTTATCTAAAAACATTGCAACAGCTCTTTCATTAGCTGCATTATATACTGTCGGCAAACTTCCTCCTTGCTTACCAACTTCATAAGCAAGTTTAAGTCCTCTAAATGTATCCATATCAGGTTCTTCAAACGTAAGGTTTGATACTTTATAAAAGTCTAATTTGTCATTATTCATAATCCTTCTTTCAGGATAATACAATGCATATTGAATAGGTAATTTCATATCTGGCATACCTAATTGAGCCATAACTGCACCATCTATATATTCAACCATTGAATGAATTATGCTTTGTGGATGTACAACAACCTTAACCTGATCAAAATCTACATCAAATAACCATTTAGCTTCAATAACTTCTAACCCTTTATTGACCATAGTTGCTGAATCTATTGTTATTTTTCTTCCCATTGACCAATTAGGATGTTTTAATGCATCTTCTGGACGAATCCCCACTAATTCTTCTATTTTCCTACCTCTAAACGGACCACCTGATGCTGTCAGTAATATCTGTTTTATTTCTTTAGTGTTCTCCCCATTTAAAGATTGAAATATTGCTGAATGTTCACTATCTACAGGATATATATTAACATTATGTTCTTTTGCAAGAGGCATTATCAAATGTCCTGCTGTAACTAATGTTTCTTTATTGGCTAATGCGATTTCTTTGCCAGCCTTAATAGCTTCTATAGTTGGTCTAATTCCTATCATTCCAACAACTGCCGTTACAACTACATCTGCTTCTTCTACAGTTGCACATTCAATCATTCCATCCATTCCTGCTAGAACTATTATATCTAAGTCCTTAATATTTGCTTGCAGTTCTTTTGCCTTCTCTTCATTATAAACTGCAACTAATCTTGGTTTAAACTCTCTTATTTGCTTTTCTAATAATTCAATGCTACTATTAGCAACTAATGCCACAACCTCTAAATCATTATTATCTCTAACAATTTCAAGGGTTTGTGTTCCAATTGACCCTGTTGAGCCTAAAATTGATACTTTCTTCATAATATCCTACCTTATTTTTTGTGTTAACTTTTCTCTATTTACATAAACTCATTAACCATTAATTTATCACACTATAAACATAGCACTTTAATATTAAATATTAATTTCATATACAAATAAATAAATCAAATAATATACAATTGGAGCTGTAAATATTACACTATCAAACCTATCAAGAATTCCACCATGTCCTGGAATTAATGTTCCATAATCTTTAATATCATGTTTTCTTTTTATTGCTGAGGCAGCCAAATCTCCTATTTGTGAAATTACACTTGAAGCTGCACTTACAATTGCTATTACTATGACAGGATTGAAACTCATAGTTAAATTATCTTTTATGATGAAAGCATATATTGCTCCAACCAATGCTGAACCTACAATTCCACCTATACTTCCTTCAATTGATTTCTTAGGACTAACTACAGGTGATAATTTATGCTTTCCTATAAGCATTCCCACACAATATGCTGCTGTATCAGAAATCCATGAACCTATAAATATAATCCACACATAATAGATTCCGTTATTCAACATTCTTACTTGGTATATAAATGATAACATCATAGCCACATATATAACACCAAATATTGAAGCCATTATTTGTTCTGTTTCATACTTTGGATATGTAAATACAAACACGCACATAATTACCATTATCATAGCTATTAATAACATCTGAGATAAGTTTCCTAAATCAAAATTTAATAGCAAATACCATATTAATGTAAAACCATATCCAACATATCCTAATAATGTATTCTCTATTTTAAATACTCTATATAATTCTCTAACACCAATTATTGAGATACATAAACAAATACCCCATAACAAATAATCACCTATAATTATTGCAGCTAAAGCTATAGCCGTTAATATAACTGCACTTCTAAATCTTGTCCAAAACATTTCTTCACCTACTTAACGCCACCAAAACGCCTTTCTCTTGTATTATAATATTCAATTGCCTTAATTAATTCATCTTCATCAAAATCTGGCCAATGTACTGATGTAAAATAAAACTCTGCATATGCAAGTTGCCATAATAAATAATTAGACAATCTCTGTTCTCCACTTGTTCTTACAAGTAAATCAGGATCTGGTATATCCTTTGTATCAAGATAATTACTTACCAACTGTTCGTTAATATCATCTATGGATAGTTTATCTTCTTGAACATCCATTGTAATCTTCTTCATTGCTCTAACAATTTCATCTCTACCACCATAATTAATTGCAATATTAAGATTAAGTCCTGTATTATCTTTTGAAATTAATGTTAGTTTATCTATCTTCTCTTTTAGTTCATCACTAAAAGGAGTCATATCTCCTATAAACTTTACAATCATATTATTCTCTTCATTATCTCTTATACAATCATCCAAATATGCCCCTAATAATTTCATAAGAGCATCTATTTCTTTTTTGTCTCTTTTCCAATTCTCAGTAGAAAAGGCATATACTGTAAGATGTTTAATACCTAACTTATGTGCCACTCTACATGTTTTCTCTACATTCTTAGCACCTTGTACATGTCCCATGGAACGTGGCATAAGACGCTTCTTTGCCCATCTACCATTACCATCTAGAATAATCGCTACATGCTTTGGAACAACAAGTCCATCTCTTAATTTATCGTCACTCATAATATATTACATATGCATATTTGTGTTAAATATACATATTCCCTTCCTTTTAGTACTTTTTCTTTATAAACACATATCTATTCATATCTTATAATTTATACTTTAAACTTGTGTTTATTTTGTGTCATTTGTTATATATTTCATTTGTAATGAATAGAATTTTAGAACTATTCTATTCTACATTCTTATAGCACAATATCCCACAATCACTTTTGACTAACATTGTCTTAATTGTGGGATATTAGACTATTATGTAAATAAAACTACACTGTTAAAATTTCGTCTGATTTATTTTCCATTAATTTATCGATTTCACCAACATACTTGTCTGTAATCTTTTGAACCTTATCTTCATTCATCTTCAACTCATCATCTGAGATTTCATTAGCCTTATTTTGTTTCTTAAATGCATCATTAGCATCTCTTCTTACATTTCTTACAGCAACCTTTGCATTCTCAGCTTTTTTCTTAACATCTTTAACAAGTTCTTTTCTTCTTTCTTCTGTTAACTCTGGAAATACTAATCTTATTATCTTTCCATCATTAGAAGGTGTAAGTCCTAAATCTGATGTTAATATTGCTTTCTCAATATCTTTAATTAAACTTGCATCCCATGGTTGAATTTGAATAATTCTTGCCTCTGGAACTGATATATTAGCTACTGCTTGTAAATTAGATGGTTGTCCATAATAATCTACTTTAATTTTATCTAAAATATGAGGATTAGCTCTTCCTGCTCTTATGTTAGCATATTCCTCTCTTAAATTATCTACTGCTTTTTCCATTTTTGATTCAAATTGTGATATCATATTATTTTCTCCTTTTAATTGAAATATATATTTAAATTAGCATGTAACTTTCGTACCGCTAAATTGTCCACTTACAGTTTTTACAATACTATTCTCTTCATTCAATCCAAATATTAACATCGGCATCTTATTCTCTAAACACATAATTGTTGCAGATAAATCTATTACTGCCAATTTCTTATCTAATACTTCTTGAATTGTTATCTCATCATACTTCTTCGCATCTGGATTAATTGCTGGGTCGCTATCATATACACCATCAATAGCCTTAGCTAAAAGCATAATATCTGCTTCAATCTCTATTGCTCTTAATACAGTAGCTGTATCTGTTGAAAAATATGGATGTCCTGTTCCACCTGCAAAAAACATTACCTTACCCTGTGTAAGACCTGCCAATGCTTCATCCTTATTAAATAAAGTTGTCATGTTTCCACAAATAAACGGAGTCATAACTCCTGTTTTTATACCTTCAGATCTAAATACTTCTGATACATATATACAGTTCATAACTGTTGCTAACATACCTATCTGATCTGCCTTAGGTCTATCTATATTCTCACTTGTTCTGCCACGCCAAAAATTGCCGCCGCCTATAACAATACCAACTTCAATTCCTTGTTCTAAAAGTTGCTTTACTTGTTTTGCAACCCCTCTACAAACATCTTCATCAAAACCTGTCTTCTTCTCTCCAGCCAAAGCTTCTCCACTTAGCTTAAGTAAAACTCTTTTATACTCTGCCATGTATACCAAACCTTTCAAATATATTCACTAATTAACTTAAAACTATTACCCTATGTCCTATATATTTTAACATACTATATGTTATATATTTTAAAGTATTATATGTTTTAAAATATTGTATGCTCTAACATAATCTATTTCACACAAAAGAGCCGCATTAGCGACTCTTTTATATAAACCCAAAGTCATTTTCCATTATATCCCTAAAATGACTAATAATCAATATTTTTTTTACTTATTTTAGCTTTCTGCATCCATTTGAAGTTGATCCATAAAGTTAGAATAATTATCTTCCATTTCCTGCATATATGCTTCTCTTACCTCTTCAGGATTTTCAGCAACCTCTTCTTTCTCTTCTACTTGAAGTTCAACTGGTTCTTGCTGTTGTATTTCTATCATCTCTGGTACTTTAGCAGGTTCAATGTCTTCCTCTACTTGTTCTTGAGCTGCTTGTGTTGCCTCCAAAGCTTCTTTAGCCGCAAGTTCCTTTTCAAATTCTTCTTCTAAAGAAACAGCGCCTTCTTCTTCTTCCATATTAGCAACCATATCTTTATATGTCATACCACTTGTATTGTATTCTTCCTCTTCTTCCTCTTCTTCTACTCCAAATAATTCATCTAAATCTAAATTATCATATTGTAGTTCACAGAAACCTTGCAATACAGCACCATTATCAATTTGAACTGATTTTGCTTTAATATTACCTTTAACAATTGCAGATTTTTCTAATCTAGCTCCATTAGCTACAACTATCTCACCTTTTACTGCTCCTGATATTAAAGCTTCATCACCATATATATTTCCAATAATTACAGTTCCTTCTTTTATCTCAATTCTACCATCACTTCTAACATCACCTTCAAATTTTGAAGTATTAATGCTAATTGATTTTGCAATTGCATTACCTGATACTTCACCACTAATAGTTAATTTTCCTTTACAATCAACATCACCACAAACTGAGCCCTCAATAATCAAGTCATCTTCTGTTGAAATATTACCCGCAATAATTGTACTCTTTGTTATTATTGTCCTATTGTTTAATTCCATCTCTTCCTCAACCTGACCTTTCTTTTTATCCTCCTCTATGACACTTTCGTCATCCTTTTTTGTTTCGTTTGTAATTAATGTCCCATCTTTTCGGTATTTTTTTATTTCTTTTGGTTCTTCTGTAGCCTTTTCCTTCACTTCTTTTACCACAGGTGCTACATCCCCATGTTTATCCTCAGCTTCATTCCCAACTATTAAATTCTCATCTCTAACATACTCTTTTTTTATACTACTTTGTGCATTTCCATCAAATTCATGTTCTATTACGCTGTTAGTGTCTTCTTTAGAATTTTGTGAGAATCCACCTGCGAAGTCCCTCCAAAAGCCTGCCATGTTTTACCCTCCTAACTCACTTCAAGATTCATAAAACATCGTTACCATCGCATATTAAATCGTCACCAAATAATGGTAATCTTAGCACCACCCATACGGTAAATTGGTCCTATTTATTAATATAATTCTCACAAAAATCATACTAGTATATATTTATATACTTACCTATGCACAACAAAATGAGGCTACCATTTGATGACAGCCCCATTTAAACTCTTTATAAACTATTTATTTACATATCATTAAACTTTATTCTATTGGTTTTATTTGCCCATAAACATTATATTCTGAATAATTCTCATATTTAAATCCTTTTTTGTCTCCACTAGGTACTTGGTTAGCCACATCATTAAAAATAACATACATTGGTGGATTAAACGGATCTCTAGGAATAATTATTTCATACATATTATCACCACAACATCTCATTTTTTCTCCTGGCCACTGTGCAACTTCACCATAATTACCATACATGTAACAATATACATTATCTACAAGGCTATTATCTTTTTTAAACCTTATATGATGTACATCACTTGATTTCTTTTTTGTAAAATAATATGTCTTAATATCTATATTTCCTTCAGCATCTTCTGCTTTAATCTTTACTTCAATAGTCTCATTATTACCACATAAATCGCCAATATCGATTTTTTGGCCGTTATAAAATGCTCCTTTTTCCGCTCCATTAATTTCATATGATGCATTAATATTATATGATTTAATTAATGTTATTTTATGAGAATTACCTACAAAGTAATTTTGTACAATAGGATTATAATTTTTAATATCAATATATTCTCCAACTGATTCTATCTTTGATTTATATATAACAACTACACTTCTCGCTGGAACGATTCCACTAATCTTTCCATTAGCGACCCTATATATATTCTTATTCTCTGTTCTGTTAACATAGCTACCATCAATTAATCTTGTTGCACCATCAATTGTTTTTTCTTCATCACTTACATTAATTATAACAGCACCTCTGTTACCTCTTTCTATCATTAATACTTGATTGCTTCCAATGTTTCTTAAATACTCATCTTCATCTTCCATTTCATTTCTGAAATAATTTACTGCAACTACTTCATCGTCCATATATAAATCTGAGCCTTTATCTCCAATTTTAGACAATCCTGGAAACCTGCTATCATACGTAGTTCCACCTGCACCTAAAGGTCTATTAAACATAAATGTTGTTGTATTAGCTCTAGCAGTTATAGCAGCCCATCCTAATTTTAAATCTTCATCTGTCATCCATACAGAATCCATTTCATCATTAGCAAAATTATCATGTGATTCAACCCATGTTACTACCCTACTAGAATGAACACCCACTCTATAATCTAATAATCTCTTTACTGAAAAATCTCTATACCTCAAAGCATCTTGCATAACTTCGCCATATTCTGCTGCTGTAACGTTAAGATATTTTGCATACTTATCATATCTAGAAGTACTACCCTTTAGAACTTCTCCCACCTGAAATTCTGCACCATTATCAGTTATATATGGCCAAAAGTCACTACCAAAACCTTCATCTTCTGGTAACTCTATATGTTTTGCACAGTCATATCTAAAACCTGATACACCTAAACCAACACATTCCCTTAAGAAGTTTCTTATTATATTTTGAACATCTTTGCTAGTCGTTTTCAAATCCCATAAACCTGACAAAGCCATATTTACTATGCAATATCTGTTTTCCCAATCTGAAATTCCATAATTAGTATTAAAGTATTCTCTTTTTTGCATATTAGGCTTTATATATTTCCACTCGCTAGACATATGATTAATTACCACATCTGCAATAATCTTAATATCATACTTTTCAGCTTCTTTACATAATGCTTCTAGTTCTGCCTTTGTACCAATTTGATAATTTCCAACTTTAAAATCAACTGGTTGATATGTATAATACCAATTTTTTAAATCTAAGGAATAATTGTAATTATTTTCTCCGATTCGACATTCTTGTATTGGAGATGTCTGAATAGCAGTAAATCCTGCTTTTTTGATACTAGGAATATTCTCCTTAATTGTATTAAAAGACCAGCACCAGGCTTGAAATATAGCTCCATTGCTAACTTCATCCGTTGCGTACTTGACTCCCTCTTGCAAATCTATATCACTATCATATTCATTAACCTTATTAACTGAATCTAATGACTTTGTATTACTAGCCTTAACACTTATAGTAACTACACTAGCCACTAAACAAACTGTTATAACACCAACTAAAGCTACTAACCTTCTCCCCTTCATATTAGTTATACAGCTCCCTTCAAAAAACTACAAAAACCTAACTAAAATTTTATAATATATTTTACATTTCTTCAATTAGCAATATTAATAGTATATCCATTACTATTTTATGCAATTTCACCAACAGATCATCTTTATACTTTGATTTTAAAACTTTTTACCATTTCAGTTAATTCTATAACAAAATTAAACTTTGTAAAGAAAAATATTATATATATAATAGTCAATGTAGTAAACATTCCCCTAAAAGCCGCTTTTATGTCTACTTTACTTAATGTCATATGTAATAAAACTGATAATTCTATATATATTAAAATTATCCATTCCCACCAAACCAAATCACATCTCATATTTATAAAATATGACATCAAATACAATGTACTTATTCCACAAATTGCTGGTGCTAATGCTGCAAAGCACATTTGCAAATCTCTAAACATCTTTGGTCCTCTAGGTATAAACTTTACATTACCAAGAGTGTCACCTTTAAACTTAAATATGCTCACTTCAGTAACTTGGGCTCCACATATCAACGCCATAAATGCATGAGATAATTCATGATGTATTACGCCAATAAATGTTAGCCTGTTGACCATAAATTCGCCTACTTTTTTTCCAAATAATTTACATAGCAAATCTAAGATTTTCATCTTAAATGTATTAAGTAACAAACCTATGCCAATTACCAATGCTAAAATAAATATTGTATTATATCCTGCCACTATTAATTGTTCCTTTATTGCACTATCCATTTTATCCTCCGAATTATAATTACTGTAAATACTAATATAACTAAAATAATTTTCCATATCAAGTAAAAAGGTCAAGTTTATCATCTAAAAACTTGACCTATAATGTATTAATTATTGTTTATTATATTTAAAATCATATCACCAATATGTGATTTTTTATTATCCTATGTTCTTCATTGTAATAAATATTTTCTTACCAGAACTTATGATGTCCAATTCTTAATGCTTTAGCCGGTCCACTTGTATTAAATGAATATCTATTACCTATATTGTTACTACCATTTAGCGCTGCCTTAGCTGCTGCTAAAGATTGTGTATATCCATTATTTCCTCTTGAGAAATATCCTTGTTGATATTTTGTTATAGCTCTATTTAATGATCCATTTCTAAATGGTCCAAATTGACCTCTTTGAGATATAACTCCATATACTGAGTTAGGATATCTACTACTTTTCTTTCTATTTAAAACTACATTAGCTACTGCTAGCTTACCTTGGTAACTTTCTCCACCTGCTTCAGCAAAAACTATACATGCAAGATACATAACATCTTTTTGTGAAGCGTTCATTGTAGTTTTCTTTACAACTGGTTTTGCAACAACCTTCTTTGTTGCAACAGTTTTTTTCACTGTAGCTGGTTTTACAACAACTTTCTTTGCTACTGCAACTGGTTTCTTAACAGTTGTAGTTGTTTTAACTACATTCTTTACTGCTGTTGCTTTAACAACTGGCTTTATTACCTTTGGTTCTACAAGCTCTACAATTACTTTTGTATTACCAATATTAGCTAATGCATTCTTTGTTTCTTTTTCTTTCTTTTCTTCGCTCTTAGCTATTTTTTCTTCTAAAATAATTTCTTTTACTGTTAAACTATATTTTGAATCGTATAAAACGCTCTCTTTCTTTTCCTCTGCTGTTACATCAATTGTCGCTTTTGTTTCATTAACAGTTTGTTCTTCATTTACTTCAACCCTATCAACATCTTTCACAACGTCATTATTAACTGTTTTGCTAACATGAACTGAATCATATGCAACACTAACTGATTTTTCATACTTATATTCTTTTACAACAGTTACTTCATTGTTATCATGATTCCAGAACTTACAATTTTGTGCTAATCCAGCTACCATACTGATTACTAACGCACCTACAATTAATACATTATTGTTTAATATGTTTCCCTTTTTCATAATACCTCTCTAATCACCCAAGTTAAAACTTACATGATTAAATCCTTTCTTTATTTGTTGTCTCAAAAATTAAGTAACAATTTGCAACCCTTATTTACAATTGTTAACATTTTTTGTATGTCTGTTACATTTTTGTTAACTGACACTTGTTAATTATATCGGTTTATTAATCAATTGTCAAGTTTTTTGTAATTTTTAAGTCCAAAATAGGACATATTTATCATATTTTGCTCTATATTTTTGTAAAGAATTATATATTTTATTAATTGTTTTTATGCATTTTCTTTCACATTTATGCATATTTTCATTGGTTTAAAAGGTTTTTTTCCTTAATTTCAAACATCTTTCCAATATTTATATATTTTTTGTCATATGTTAACATCTTTTGTAATAATTATCCAACTATATATTGCATATGTTAGTTAAAACTTTATTACATACTATATTATATTTATGTAATTTATTTTATAATTCTACAACATTCATCTAAAAATACCGCAACAAGGCCCCTGTCGGAACGACAGGGGCCAAGAGCTCGATAAATTATAGTTTATTTAATTTTATAAATATGTATCTATTCCTGATACTGTAACTAGATTACTACCAAAAGATGCTTTTCCAACAAATAATTTCTTCATATCATCTAAATTTGCCTTTTTTAATGTTTCTTCATCTACTTTTAATTTATTATCTTTCTCAATTGTAATACCTATTTTATTAAAATCTTTTTCAAAGTCTTTTGTATAGTTTGTCATCCATTTTGCTTTTGTAGTCAAATTGGAGTCCTTAGCCTTGTCCACTCCATCTAATACTTTATTATATGAAGAAACTACACTTTTTATATCTTTCACAATATTATTTCTATCACTTTCTTCATATTTATACTCTTCTAAATCTGATACTTTATTACTTAATGCTTCAGAACTCTTTGAAATTTCCTTTGTAACCTCATCTACACCAGAAATATTAGATAATAATTTATCCTTTACATCAGTTGTACCTTTATCAGAATCGCCATCAACTTTCTCATAATATGAGGATAACAATCTCTTATAAGTTCCTGTTTTTAATGAATTATAATCATTAAGATTAATACTATTAAACAAATTTAAAGTCCCATTATTTTTATTTCTACCTAATGATGTATTAAAAAAATTATTAAATTGATCACTTGAATTAAATTGAATAGCCATATAATCCCTCCCACTTCATACCTTACTAATTATCAATCTATTAATTACCATCCTACCTATTCAACATAAGTTACATTTCATCATAAATAGTCATTTCTTATCATATATAATCGGTAATAAACACACTTATTTTATAGCTTTATATATTAGAAATTCTTATATATTTCATCTAAATCTCTCAGTAGACAACATATAATAAAGGGGCTCGAATATGTATGTTAAATGGTGTCTGAGCTCCTTGGCACTTAGTGATTTCAAGCATTAGCGCCGAAAGAACTTAGAGCCACTAGGTGCGACGTCAAGTGAGAACGTCCATTAAACATATATATTCGAACCCGTATTATTGCGTCACCAGAAATATAGGCTCCACTTGCGCGGAGCCTATAAAACCTACAAATTATACTTTATTTAAATTGTACAGTTCCTTCTTCTAGCCAGTTGTAGAATTTATTCATTCCATATTTTCCTGTAGACATTGTTTCATATAAGACAAGTACATTTATCTTATCTATTCCGCCATGACTATCAACTTCTTTTTCATCTGTTTCAAATAATACAATCGAATCATTATTATGCTTATTCTTGAATACATTGTTGTTATATGCTGATACAGATGTCTGGTCTTTATAAATAATTTGTACATAATATGCACCTTCCTTAACCATCCACTTATCTATAACTTTACCATATCCATTAATTGAACCTAACAAGTGTGAATCATAAACTAATGTATGACTTTTTTCTACTGTTGTTCCTAATTGTAAGCAATCTTTATCTTCTGTTAATTGATACATAACTTGTAAACTATCTGAATTAGCACTCATTGTTCCATCTTCATTATTAGCTGAATTAGTAACAATTACATTACCTAATTTATATCCGTCATGTATAGCCTTATCATCGTCATCAAGCTGGTTATTTCTATTATATGAATATCCATCTTTAACACCTGTTATTTTTGTTTCCATTTTAGCAAACATAGAATCATTTTTTCCATCAGTTAAACCTTTCATTATAGTGTCATAATTATCTTGACCATATCTTTCAAATGCTTCTTCTAACTGTGTTTTTCTAGCCATTATGTCTTCTACATTAAGATTTTCATCATTTTCTGCAAAGAAATCTAGTAATTTCCAAATAGGATATAATGAATCATGATCATATATATCTACTAATGCTGGTCTTGCGCTTATTGTATCAAGCCATTGTGCATAAGCATTACCTAAACCTGTATTTCCTGCAAATACCTCTGTACCTAAAGCATTTTCTGGACTTAACATTCCGTTTACTGTTGTATTAATATAAGAAGTAAAGTCTTTTGCATCTCCACCATAGCAATCACTTGAAAGTTCTATAGTTGCATGTCTTAAAACTTCATCTAAGCTATAATCTGTATACGAATCTATACTAGCATTATCTAACTTCTTGCCTCCAGTTTCTTCTTGTCCCTCATTAGCTGCATTAGTTGGCTCGCTATTATTTTCAGCATTATTACCGCCGTTATTATTACCTCCGTTGTTATTTCCTCCATTATTGCCACCATTATTATTGGCTCCCTCTTCTTTTTTAGGGCTAGCAATAATTGTAGTCATTGGATTTTTCTTTTCCTTTGTTGATGAGTCAATTGATGCTTTAAAAGAAGCAACTGCTTTAGTAAGATTTTCAGTAGAATCTGCTTCTATTGATGCATTTATCTCTAATCTACCACCAAGCTCAACACTTCTTAAAAAGTGTGTTCCATATTTTTCAAATAATTTAACAGGCTCCATTGTCATTACGTCTTTCTTGAAGCTTTCTGTTAAATAATCATAAAAATCACATTCATCTAATGCCCAGATAGCAGTTCCTGTTTTTACTTCCCTAACATCTTTTACATACTCAGATTTCTTCAAAGTTGATTTCTTTTTATTCAATGATGCTGAAGCTTCTGCTGCTACACCCATTGAAAATGGTGCCCATGTTTCCTTATCTGTAACTTTTGCTTTAGCTCCAAATTTAGTATTAAACTCTTTTATAAAACCTTCTACTGTACGAGCACTTATATAATAAGTCTCTACATCGTTTGATGCATTATCTATAATTATGTCTGTATTTCTAATTCCATTTAATGTACCATTCTCTGTTTCTTTATCTACTAAATTAAATATAGTATTTGTTTTTGATACATCATCTGCATTAATATAATCTTTTTCAACAACATTATATCCATATCCAATATACGTTGTTAATCCTTCTTTTTCATATGATGAAATTGTTGATATTGCTTCACCTGTTGCTTCCATCTCTGTAGATGCTTTTGAGCTATATTGAATTACCATAGCCATCAATAGTGATACAACACATAAACTTGGAATTGCTACTTTCCAAACTTTTTTATTAATCCCCTTTTTCATATATATCCCCCATTCAAAGTACCTATACAACACTACATTTTGTAAGCATAACATCCCTTGATACTTCTAATTTTAAACTAAATCAATTTGTATTTCAACAAACCTACTGTTTATTAATACAATTCACATAATGTTTTCTTTCTTTAGATTTCCTTTAGATTTGAGCAAATCTCAAATTTAATAAGGCCCCTGTCAGAAATTGACAGAGGGCCATATAATTCTAATTATTCTTTCCTACTTCAGCTAATCCACTTACTAAACCTGCAACACCTTGAATCTCTGATGGAATAATAATCTTAGTTGCTTTTCCATCTGCAGCTTTAGCAAATGCTTCTAAACTCTTTAACTTAATTACAGCTTCTTCTGGTGCTGCTTCATTTAAGAATTTAACACCTGCAGCATTAGCCTTTTGGATTTGAAGGATAGCTTGTGCTTTACCTTCTGCTTCTTTAATTGTAGCTTCTTTCTTAGCTTCTGCACGAAGGATTTCTGATGCCTTCTCAGCTTCTGCTTCAAGAATAAGACTTTCTTTCTTACCTTCTGCAACAAGGATTGTTGATTTCTTCTCACCTTCTGCAATAAGGATAGCCTCTCTTCTTTCACGCTCTGCTTTCATTTGTTTCTCCATTGCATCTTGAATAGCTGCTGGAGGCATAATGTTCTTAAGCTCAACACGGTTAACCTTTATACCCCATGGATCAGTTGCAACATCAAGTGCTGCTCTCATCTTAGTATTAATAGTTTCTCTTGATGTTAATGTTTCGTCAAGCTCTAAATCACCAATAATGTTACGAAGCGTTGTAGCTGTTAAGTTCTCAATAGCTACTAATGGATTATCTACTCCATAAGTATATAACTTCGGATCTGTTATTTGGAAAAATACAATTGTATCAATTCTCATTGTAACGTTATCCTTTGTGATAACTGGTTGTGGTGGAAAATCTACTACTTGTTCCTTTAATGTTACTCTCTTAGCAACCTTATCTATTATAGGCCATTTCCAATGAATTCCTACTTCCCAAGTTGATTCAAATGCACCTAATCTTTCTAAAATATAAGCATGTGCTTGTGGTACTACCTTTACACATGATGCAATTAATACTATTACTATTACTGCTATTACTATTCCTACTCCTGGCATTCTATTTGCCCTCCTTGTTATTCTTTTTTTCTAAAATTAATTTTACACCTGTGATTTCTTTTACAACAGCCCAAGTATTAACCTCAATAATCTCTTCATCATTCTTAGATCTTGCTGTCCATTCTTGGCCATTTATAATAGCTACACCTGTGTTTTCTTTATTGTTAACTGTTTCTGTCACCTTAGCTTCTTTTCCTATTAAAGCACTAACATTAGTTTTTTCTCTCTTACTATTATAATATCTAGTAACAGATGGCCTTAATAAGAACAATACTAAAAATGACACAGCTAAAAATACTATAACTTGAACCATTAGCGAAGCACCTAACTCTGTAGCAATTATAGCTACCAATGCTCCTCCTGCAAACCATATAGTCGTTAAATTAAGTGTTAAAAATTCTACTATTAGTAAAATCACTAAGGCTAACAACCATATTATTGTCATATTCATCTTTTTTCCTCCCTTATGTAAATATACTTAATTTATATGAATCCTAATGTGACTGTCTATAAACCTCATACATTATAAGAGCCGCACTTACAGCCGCATTAAGCGATTCAACTTGTCCCTCCATAGGTATCTTTATCATATTCTGTGCGATATCTACTACTTTATCACTTATACCATTAGCCTCGTTTCCAATTATTATACCCGTTTTTTTGCAATAGTCAATAGTTGTATAAGATACTGCCCCTTCCAAATGTGCCGCATACAAATCATACCCAGCTGCTATATATTTATTCTTTATAGCATCTACAAAGTTATCTTCATATATAAACGGCACTCTATATATTGCTCCCATAGTAGAACGAACTACCTTGGGATTAAACATGTCTACAGATTCTTTACTAAGTACAATTCCATCGAATCCAGCACCTTCTGCAGTTCTTATCATTGTCCCTATATTACCTGGGTCCCTAATATCTTCAAGAAAAAGTAACTTAGATGTATCTTTCTTAATTATTTCATCAAAATTATATTCTGGTTGTTTTACTATTGCTAGTATTCCTTGTGGTGTCTTTGTCTGCGACATACCATCAAAGACTTTATCGGATACTATTTCATAATTACATACCTTATTATTAATCATTTTTTGAAAATTATCATTGTAAAATGATTCCTTTACAAAAGTCATTATAACTTTATCCGACGGTATCTCATTATACATTTTTATACCTTCAACAACAAACTGCTTATTCTCATGTCTTAATTTAGACTTTTGTTGTAATTGTAAAACGTATTTAATTTGCTTATTTGATGAACTTGATATCATATATACCCTCTTTTCAAACTTCTATTCTTGTGTTGG
Organism: Lachnospiraceae bacterium; assembly: GCA_015057455.1. Classification (GTDB taxonomy): domain Bacteria; phylum Bacillota; class Clostridia; order Lachnospirales; family Lachnospiraceae; genus SIG301. The sequence goes on from SVEH01000022.1 coordinate 45,795, forward strand.
TGCTTCAGAAGCCTCTGATGCAGCTTCCCCCTCAGAGTCTGTACTACCATTACCTTCTGTTCCTGTACTTCCTTCTCCCTCTGAACCTTGTACTTCAGCTCCATCTTCATTGCCTGTGTCTGTTTCATCTGAAGAATCTGTTGTTTGTTCTTCTTTTGATTCTACTACTGTATCAGAATTAATTGTACTTTCATCTGTTGAGTTAACAATTGCTCCATCTCCTAGTAATGAATCATCTGTATTATTAAGAATTCCCAAATCTTTATTCTCTGTCTCAGTATTATCTTTATTAGTAGTTTCTGCCTTTTCTTTCTCTCCACCGCCAAATAATCCTGCTATCCAGTTACCAATAGATTTAAAGAAATCACCTATTCCTTGGAAAAACTTACCTACAACTGCAACAAATCCCTTTGCATCTTCTTTACTAATATCTATATCTAAATCCAAATCAATATCAAGATCTTTTGCTGCCTTAGTAGATATACCTTTTAATGTTGATTTAATTTTTTCATAATCATAATTTTGCTTAGCAACCTTCTGCATAATCTTTAAAATACTCTTTATTTGCTCATCTGTAAGATCTATTCCATAAGCTTTTGCTACTGCTTTAATTATCTTTCTAATATCTTCTTCTGAAGTAGCTCCTGATTCAATAACTTGTTCTTTTACTGAAGTTATTATTCCAGTTGCTGAATCTTTTGATTCTAACTGTTCTGCTAACTCAGATGTTGCTACAAGTTCTTCCGTTGCTAACTCTTTCTTTTCTTCATCTAACTCTTCACCTGTAACTTTTTCAAAAGCTTTTAATATTCCTGTTAATGCTCCTGTTCCAGAAACTTCAAATGGTGATGCAGCTACAACATTACAATTGTATATACCAGCTGTTGTTAATGTTGTGGCTATCATAGCTGAATCTACCATATTAAGATTAGCTATTTTAACATTTATTCCATTACCTTCTTCTGTCTCTTGAATATATGCACAGCTAAATGTCTTTCTACCTATCTGTGCCTCTGTTGCTACACCCTCTAAATATTCTCTTTCTTCTGCATTAGTTACTTCTATAACATTTACCTTATTAGCTTCAACTCCAAAATACTTAAACATCATATCTTTTTGTTGTTGTGATAAATCTGCTCCTATAGTTACAACTGTTGCTTGATCTGCAAATGCTGTTATAGGCACCATAGTTACAAACATAACTATAGCCATTATCAATGCTACTGTTTTTTTCATATTTGCCTCCGTTCTAGTATTTCATCTACACTTTATGTATTTTTATGTTTCTAACTTCTATAGTATACAATATTCTACATTCTTTTTAAAGATTTTTATTATATATGTCTTACATTTGATTATATATCTCTTTTACATTTGGTTATATATCTTATATTTGATTATATACTTGTATTCTATCTAATCCTTCTGAGATATCTTATTACTCATAAAATATCTATCAAGTAAAGCATATAATTCTGGTTTTTGTTTCTTTAGCAACATAGGTCTCATATTACTATCTAAAAAGCAATGAGTTGACTGTCCTATTGCATATATTTCATTTTCTTCTTTATGTCTTACTTCATATTCCATCATAAACTTTATACCATTAAATGCCTTAGGTATTATACTTACTGCAAATGTGTCAGCATAACCAAATGCCTTCTTATATGTACTAGATACTGAAAGTACTGGAATCATTATTCCTTCATCCTCTAACTGATCGTATGGACAACCAATTTGGTCCATAAAATCATCTCTTGCCTCTTCAAACCATTTAATGTAGTTTGAATGATGTACAATACCCATTCTATCAGTTTCATAATAATATACTTTTCTTTCATATGGTTTTACTTCAAATATATTACTCATCTTGCACCTCTCCTTACATTTTTATCCAAACTAATTCTTATAATACCACTCCTATTTTCTGTATGCAAGTTTTCTAAACTGTTCTATAAAATGAGCTATAAAAAAAACTTTAAATTATACGCTCAAAATCAAATAAACTATAATTTGTAGATATCTACAAATTATAGTTTATTTGATTTTTAACTTACATTGTTTATAATTTCTCTTATTATTACAGACCACCCTTTACCTTCATAATATAAATGGCCAACAGAGCGAGCATAGCCTATAATTGCTTTTATTTCTCCATTACTGACTTCTATCTCATATCCATATTCTTCTCCGTCTACAACTTTTCTTGCTACACTCATACTTTCTGTAAGATTTTTTTCTATTTTTTCTTCTATATTAGATGCAATTACATCTCCATTGTTGTTTATTAAATATAATTCTCCTAATTCACTTACTTTTACCAGTTTTAAATCTTCTATTATTTGATTCCAATCTATTATGCTTATAACTGTTCCTATTATTTGATTATCTTCGCTTTTTATAGGCATACAATATACTATTATTTGCTCATCTATTAATGTATCTAAGCATGGTTCTGATATATAACACTCTTGTTTTCTTAATACTTTTTTATACCACTTTTTATCTATAAACTTTTGTCTTATTACATTGTCACTATTCTCTACAGCGTATAGTATAGTCCCTTCAATATCTGTAATAATTATATTTTTATAGATATTCTTAATTTCTACTGTTTTTTCAAAGAATCTTCCTACTATCTTATTATCCGTAGTTTTATCTTTTAGATACTTTTTTATACATTCTAACTCTGCCCAACTTACTATATCGCTTTTACATTCACACAATGTCCTATCTATTCTTTCTATTGTATAATAAGCTGTATCAGCAACTTTCACACCTAATAAGTTCCCTATGCATTCATTTAATGTTTCCATATATTTCCTACCCTCACTAGTAGCATTTTGAGTGACATCTGAACATTCACTTATGTCATTTGCTATAGCAGCAAATCCCTTTCCGTCTGTTCCTACTCTTGATGCTTCTATAGATGAATTAATGGATAACATTTTGGTTTTATTCATTACACTATTTATATTATTGATTATATCCATCATTCCATTATATGAATCAGTTACTTTACTAATTAAATGTGAAATATTATGTATTTGATTATTTTCCATCTCTATTCTCCAATAAAATTTGATTGTCTAGAAATCAAATAAACTATCTGCCATACTATCAACTTGCTTTACATCATTTTTCTTTTCTTCTACCTTTTGAGTAGGTACTATATCTTCTAGTTTCATAAGATCTGCAGCTTGACTTGGCGTTAATAAATCATCATCTACACCATCATTATCTTCATCTTTAATTAATGATATTTTCTCACTTTCAATATCCATTAAGCTAACATCATCTGTAGAACTAACAATATCAACTAAATCTCCCATTTTTAACTCAAATGATGTCTTAGCTTCTTCCTGTTTTGGTTCTACTTTCAATTCATCCAAACTAGGTAATCCCACGCTATCTGCACTCATTCCCAATCCTACTTTAGGAACATCTCCTAAACCAGTTCCAACAACATCTCCTAAACCATGTTCTGGAACAGTTTGTAATCCTGGTTTTATATCCATCATTAGATGTGGTTCTTGTTTTTGTTCTTCAGGTTTTAATTTTTCTTCTTGTTTTGATTCCTCAATATTAACCGTTTGTACTTTTTCTTCTTGTTTCTCGTCATCTGTGCTTACTGGTGGTGGTAATATTTTATCTTGTGGAATTTCTATTTTTATTGGTCCTTCCACTTCTGGTGCCCCATTTATCTCAAATTCAGGAACATCATCTATAGTTGCTGTTGATTTATTATCAACAATATTATTAACATTAAACTTTCTTGGCTCTGGTATCGGATCTAATACCAAATCATCAAATGCACCAAAATCTCCTAATTTCTTATCCTCTTCACTATTAGCTATTATACTTGGTATCTCTAATTGTGATATATCTTCCATCTCTGGCATTGTTTCTCCCGCCATTGGTGCCTCCATATTATCTATCATACTTGGCATCTCTAACTGTGGTAACTCTTCCATTTCTGGCATTGTTTCTCCCGCCATTGGTGCCTCCATATTATCTATCATGCTTGGCATCTCTAACTGTGGTAACTCTTCCATCTCTGGCATTGTTTCTCCCGCCATTGGTGCCTCCATATTATCTATCATACTTGGCATCTCTAGCTGTGGTAACTCTTCCATCTCTGGCATTGTTTCTCCCGCCATTGGTGCCTCCATATTATCTATCATACTTGGCATCTCTAACTGTGGTAACTCTTCCATCTCTGGCATTGTTTCTCCCACCATTGGTGCCTCCATATTATCTATCATACTTGGCATTTCTAACTGTGGTAACTCTTCCATCTCTGGCATTGTTTCTCCCACCATTGGTGCCTCCATATTATCTATCATACTTGGCATCTCTAACTGTGGTAACTCTTCCATCTCTGGCATTGTACCTTCCACCATCGATACCTTCGTTTCTCCTTGCATATTTGATATATCTTTCACTGTATTAGACATATCTACTGGCGGCATATCGTTCATTATATTTGACATACCCACTGGTGGCATATCGTTCATTATATTTGACATACCTACTGGTGGCATATCATTCATTGTATTTGGCATACCTACTGGTGGCATATCGTTCATTATATTTGACATACCTACTGGTGGCATATCGTTCATTGTATTTGGCATACCTACTGGTGGCATATCGTTCATTGTATTTGGCATACCTACTGGTGGCATATCATTCATTGTATTCAACATACCTGCAGTTGGTATATCATTCATTGTATTCAACATACCTGCAGTTGGTATATCATTCATTGATATATCCCCTGCCTCTGACATAATATTATTGCCCATTTGTGAAACTGAATTTTCTCCAATTGACGGCACATTACTTACTACAGGTGCAGTATTTTTCTTCATTTTTTTAGCTTCCATAGCCGTCATAGTATTACCTGTATTACTGTTAATAAATATCTCTATTTCTTTTCTTTCTTCACAGTCCTTTTTTAATTTTGACGCTATTGCACTAATCTTTGCTTTTGGCATTATTCTTGCTTTAGCAGGACAATATGTGACACATCTCATACATGAAATACATCTTGTTTCATCAGTTTCTTTTGTATCATCTAGTGGAATAGCCCCCACAGGACAATTAATTGCACAAACTCCACAATCAATACACTTACCAGCAACCGATGGTATTAATTCCATATTTTTCAATTCTCTATAGGTATCATTACCTTTTAATTTAGCAAAATTAAATCCATTTTTTTCTGCAATATATTCTCTTACAGCTACAGCCATTGTTAATAATTTTGCTGAATCTTCCTCATCTATTCTTCCTTGTGCAATTTCTGGCACAATTGAATGTTCTGTTGGTACAGCTAAGGCTGCTACTACATAAAAGCCTTTTGATTCAATAACATCTTGCAATTCACACAATGTATCTTCATAATGTCTATTTCCATATGTAGTTATAATTATTGCTGGTGTATTATTACCTTTCATTTGCTTTATTCTCTGAGTTGCTGTCACTGGCACTCTTCCACAATATGAAGGTACAGCAAATACACATAAGTCATCATCATATATATCAAACTTATCAAATTCCACATTCATATTTGTTAAATCTACTTTTGTTCTAGGTATATTCCACGCTTTGCTAAAAACATCTATAACTTTTTTTGTATGCCCTGTCGGACTAAAATATACTTCATATAAACCGCTAATCTTCATATCTATCATTCTCCTAACTAGCAATTTCAAAATTTTCTGTGATTTTTTATATTATAAAAAGACATAATTATTCTATTACCTATTTTATTTCGTAGAATTTAACTAAAAAAATAATAGTGTTATAATAAATTCTCTAATTTGTAAAGAATTCTTCTTAACACTATTATAATCTTCTACCTACCAATCTATATCCAGTATATACTCCATCGGTATCTTTATTCCATTATCCATAATTACCTTATGTTCAATATCATCAATTTTTTTTACAATACCTATATCTGTTAAATACGACCCTCCTGTTTTTAACTTATCTGGACTAAAATACGTAATTGATACTCTTCTTTCTTTCTCTTTACCATTAACTATCTCATATAATTTTTGATTTATACTTTCAATCTGTATATCATCTAACTGCACTTGTTTATCTGTAAGTCTTGCTGTTTCATCTATAGCTTCTTCGTGTCCTGTTAAAGCTGCAAAAGGTGCAAACTGCGCTGCTCTATCATGCAACGACATATGTGGTCTTTTATTTGACTGATGGTGTTGCAAATTAATAATATCATCATATCTATATTCATCTTTATAATATCCACTCATGCCTTATGACCTCCAATCTGTCCATTTCGTTCCCTAGTCATAGCACCTTCTTCAAAATTCATTCCCTTTAAAAGAGCATTCTTACCATACTTCTTCTGTATATCTATAATAGCATGCTGTATCTTCTTCTCCTTTTCTAACTGCTTACGTTCCTCTTTTCTCTTCTTCTCCAACTGAGAATAATCTGTAAATAAATCCAATTGTTCAAAACTAGTTTCTTCCTTTGTATGATTTTCATACACTACTTTTGATGCTACAATATTAATTCTTCTAATCAATAAATCTTTGTTAATAATTCTATCATAAAGCTCCATTACTCCATCCATAATTATTCTAGTTGAAGATGTTGCACATGACAAATTAACAGTTCCATGGGCATGCTTAGGTATTAATCTACCATAATGATCTGTTGTAATCTCACCTTTATATCTACTTCTTATAACTGGATCAGTTAAACTTTCTCTATCATACCCTATAGTAAGCACCATCTGATTAGTTACTAAATGCTTATCTACCATATCAAGTACTAATAAATCTGTCATTTCTTTTACTATAAGTCTTGCTTTATCAGCCGTATAAGGACATTGCAATACCTGTCCTGAACTTATACTTGTACTCTGTGGTCTATAATTCTTAATTTCTTCAATAGTTGTTGGCTCCCATCCCCATGCATGGTCAATTAATAATTCTGCATTAATTCCAAATAACTTATATAATAATTCTTCATTATAAAATTCATCTTCAGCTCCTAAAGAGCATCTTGCTATATCTCCCATAGTGTATATTCCATGGGCATATAATTTCTTAGCATATCCATTACCTATTCTCCAAAAATCTGTTAGCGGCGTATGATTCCACAATAACTTTCTATAACTCATCTCATCTAGCTCAGCTATTCGTACACCATCTTTATCTGCTGGCATCTTCTTTGCAACAATATCCATAGCTATCTTACATAAATACATATTACTTCCTATACCTGCAGTTGCTGTTACACCAGTGGTCTTTAACACATCTCTTATTATGGTCATAGCTAATTCATGCGCCGTCATCTTATATATATTCAAGTAAGCTGTAACATCCATAAATACTTCATCAATTGAATAAACATGCATATCTTCTGGTGCAACATACTTAAGATATATATCATATATCATTGTGCTATATTTCATATAGTAGGCCATTCTTGGTGACGCCACTATATACGAAAGCTCCAATTCTGGAATCTTTGCTAACTCTACTGCATTAAACGATGTACCATTAAATTTCCTTCCATGCAACTTCTGACTTCTATTTATATTCACTTCTCTAACTTTTTGTATAACTTCAAATAATCGTGGTCTACCAGGAACCCCAACACTCTTTAGCGCTGGCGTAACTGCTAAGCATATAGTCTTATCTGTTCTACTTGCATCTGCTACCACTAAATTAGTTGTTAATGGATCTAAACCTCTCTCAACACACTCTACTGATGCAAAAAAAGATTTTAAATCAATTGCTATATATGTTCTATTAGACATCAACTCATCTTCAACTCCCTATTGATTTCGAATGTATGTTCGTGTATAATTATATCATAGTGATTATCTTATTTCAAGCAAGAAAACTATTTTAAAGTAAAATATTAGATTTTATACTATTAGGAGTGATTTAAATTGAACAATATTTTTAAGAAACTAGGTGATTTATTATGAGTCAAATTCTTTCAATTAACTCTCATGATTATTTGCCTATAACCATTATACCTGTTATTGCATCATTTAATGATGACGGACATATTAAGCCATTATATGTTGGTATCAATAGTCAACGCTATAAAGTAGACTCTTATTGGATACGTCGTAGTTTTACCAATCAGATAGAATTCCATTGTAAGATTAATATAGATAATATATTACGTCCCATTATAATAACTTATTATTTAAACGAATGTATTTGGACCATTCCCAATTCCACTACCTAATTGCATACTAACAAAGATATAGAACAGCATACAAATACCGACCTACCCAATGTTAGATTTTCTGTCTAACTTTGGGTAGGTCGATAAAAAAATCTGTCTAATTTATACCTTCTATGCTATGTTTAATTTTTAAACTATTTTATATAAAAATGACCCTCACATATTGAAAATACTTATGAAACAAAATGAGACTGTAAAAAACATTTTATACTAAATATTTCTCACAGCCTCATTTATATGCATAACAATATCCTTAAATTTTAAATTCTTCTACAGTTGTATTAAGATTCTCACTCAATCCTGTTAATTCAATAAATCTGTTTCTAACATCATTTGAACTACTATTTAATACATCTATAGAGGATGTTATATTTGTCATACCATCTTCTACATCATTTGTAATCTTAGCTATATTATATATAGCCGCTCTAATCTCTTCCATCTGTGTCTTCATTTCTTGTGATGAAGCTCCTAAATTAGATGCTATACCATTAAATACCTCTGTATCATCCTCATACTTTTTAGCAAGTTGTATCATTCCCTCATAATCTTTTACAACGTTTTCATTCATAAACTTAAGTATTTTTTCTGAACCTGATGAAAGCTCTATTACACTTTCATGAATAACACCTGTAACTGAATTTATTTTGTCTACAGCTTTTTTTGTATTATCTGCCAATACTCTAACTTCATCTGCTACTACTGCAAATCCTTTTCCAGCCTCTCCGGCCCTAGCAGCTTCAATTGAAGCATTAAGTGCTAATAAATTAGTTTGTGAACTTATTGCTAATATTTCTTCTGTTAAGTTTCGTATCTGTTCTACGTTCTTACTATCTTCTATAGCTTTCTCTAATTCTTTCTTTGTGTCACTATAAAGAGTAGTTGCTTTCTTACTAGAATTAACAGAGCGTTCCATCATATCTTTAGCTCTAACTAACATCTCATTTGTCTGCATAGCTGCTTGGCTTGCTCTGTCTGTAACCCCACCAATCACTTTACCTAATTCATCACCTGATTCACCAATCGACTTTATTAACTCTTGTGTAGTATCAATCTCTCCACCAACATTATGTACTACACTATGTATATTATTGATACTATCATTTAAATTTTCCATCTTGTCAGAAGTAGCTAATGTTATATCCTTAATGCTACTAGCTTCCTCCTTAGTTGTAACAATTATTTTTCTAATCTTATCCTTTACTTGAGCTGTTGCAACTCTAATTTGCTCTTCTTCATCTTTAAATTCTTTAGGAATAGCTCCTTCTGTTACTATGTTATCAGAAAAATCTCCTGTAGCAAATCGTTTTAAAATATTTATTGGTTCCAACATATTTTTTATAAATCTTCCTATAAAGAATGTCATAATACCCAACCCCAGAACCAATATTACTGTTGCTATAATTAACATTACATTCATCGTATGTTGAATATTCTTACTAGGAACTGTCATTCCCAAATCCCATCCTGCATCAGTTACTCTTGAAATTGCTATATAAGATTGTTCACCATTATAATCTTTTGTATAAACCACTTCTCTACCAGGCTCTTCAATAATATTTTTCAAACTTGGCATAGCATCTAATATAGAAGTAGCACCTTCTGATGTTGGTCTAAAATCTTCATTTATATGACATACATAGTTTCCTACATTATCAACCAAAAAACCATATGCTCCACTACTATACTCAATATTCTCTATTAATTCATTTACACTTGTTAATAATACATCTACACCAACTACGCCTTGCAAACTATCATTTATATACACTGGTGCAGCAATAGTCATACACATTTCATTTGTTGTAGAATCAACATATGGAGCTTGAAGAATAGTTCCTTTTTTCTCTTTTGCTTGTATATACCAATCTCTTGTAGTAGGCTTAATTACATCTTGCACTTTTTGTTCTAATGAAAAATCTGACATAACAACCTTATCTCTCTCATTTGCAAAATATAAGTTTAATAATTCATCATGTCCTTCTATTTGTGATTGTAATATTTTTCTTATATATTCAGGTTCTAAACTACTACTTAACATTACTTGCTTTGCTGTATGTTCAACTAAAATAATTTGTTTATTAATCCATGTATTTATTTGTTCTGCACATACATCTGCTTGACTTTGCAATCCCTTTTTTTGCTCTATAATTAGCTTATCTGAAGCAATTGAAACTATTACAAACATACTAATTACAAATAAACTAATTACCAACAATGCTATTCTTATAGTTAACTTTTCTCTAATAGTTCTTCTCATCTTTAACATCCTTTCTTAAAATATAAGTATCTAATATTAATTACACCTTAAATTCTTTTACGGATGTATTCAGATTCTCACTTAAAAGTGCTAATGCTGCAAACTTACCTGTTACATCACTTGAATTACAATTCAAATCAATTATTGAATTATCAATGTCACTCATTCCCTTTTCTACATCATTAGATAAACCAGTTATATCTATAATTGCTTCTGAAATTTCTTCCATTTTAGCTAACATTTCTTGTGTTGAAGCTCCAAGATTTGAAGCTATGCTATCAAATATAACTGTATCATCTTCATACTTTTTAGCTAACTCTATCATCTGCTTATAATCAGTGCTAACTTTTTCATTAACAAAATCTAACACATTTTTCGATCCTTCTGAAAGATTAGTAACACTTGTATGTATAATCTGAGTTAAACCATTTATCTTATCTACTACTAACTTAGTATTATCAGCTAGATTTCTTATTTCATCAGCTACTACAGCAAAACCTTTACCAGCTTCACCAGCTCTAGCTGCTTCAATTGAAGCATTAAGTGCAAGTAAATTAGTTTGTGAACTTATTGCTAAGATTTCTTCTGTAAGATTCTTAATCTGTTCTACATTTTTACTATCTTCTATAGCTTGTTTTAATTCAATCTCTGTCTTATTATATAATTTTTCTGCTTGCTCACTAGAATTATATGATGTTTCATACATATCTCTAGCTCTTATAAGCATCTCTCTTGTCTGCGTTGCTGCTTCATTGGCCTCTTCTGTTACAAAGCTAATAACTTTTGCTAAATCTGCTCTGTAAATTCCTATATTCTTAACAATTTCTTGAGTACTATTCATATCTCCTGTTACTCTACCAGCAACTTTATTAATATCTTCTATACTTTTATTCAATTCATCCATTTTATCTAATGTATTTTGGGCTATTTCGTCCAAATTTTTTACTTCGCCTTTTGTAGTAAGTATAATTTCTTTCATCTTGTCTTTTACTTTAACAGTTGCAACTTTTATTAATTTTTCCTCATCCTTTACATCTAAAAGTATACCTTTATCGTCCATAACCTCATCAGAGAAATTACCAATAGCTAACTGTTTTAATATCTCAATAGGCTCTAAAATTTTCTTTATTAACACTTTTAATAAGAAATGCAATACACATACAATAGCTATAATGAACACAACCATAATTACAACTAGTACTAATACCAAAGACATAACTTCACTTGTTGCAATACTAGATGGAACAGCTATTCCCAGATTCCATCCTGATGCATCAGAATGAGCCATAGAAAAATAACTCTTTTTGCCATTATAATCTACCATATCCATTATATTGCTACCTGGATCAGATAATAATCCTTTTAATTTAGGCATAACATCTACAACTGCAATTGATTTTTCTGGAGTTGGATTATATTTTTCATTAGGATGTGTTACATAATTTCCTAAAGAATCAACTAAGAAGCCATATGTTCCTTTTTCGTATACTACTCCATCTATAATTTCTTGTAATTTAGTCATGTAAATATCTGCTGCTAATACACCATATAATTTACCAGAATTATCATAAATAGGTGTTGCTACCGTTGTACACATATTCTGTGTTGTTTCATCTTTATAAGGATTTTCTATGATTGTTGCTCCATTATCCTTTGCTGTTATGTACCATGGTCTTGTTCTAGGGTCAAAAACTCCAAGTACAACTTTTTCTAAATCCTTGTCATTCATAATAATATCTTGATCTTCCGTACATAAATATAAATTAAATACATCTGGATCATTCTTTATATGCGCAGCTAAGACTTTATATACATTAGGTCTTTGAAAATCGTTATCACACATTAAGTCTATTGCTGTTTGTTCCACTAACAACATTTTTTCCCTAACCCATGAATCTATTTCTACTGTATATTTGTCTGCTTGTAATTGCAGTTCACTTTTTCTTCTTTCCACCATTTTATTAAATACAAGCGTCCCTACAACACATGTAATTATAATAACAAATACAATTATTATACTTGTTACAACTACTGTAATCTTTTGACTAATAGTTTTCCTCATTCTAATCACCTTTTCATATGAACTTAACACCTTAATTTTTTTCGGCATATTTCGTAATATACAATAGTAATTTAAATTCCTTTCTGCAAGATACACATCCTTAGCAAAACGTTCATTCCATAAGAATTTACAATTATACACTGTATTTTTATACAGAATTACTAAAAGAGGCTCTCTAAAAGCCTCTTTTACTTTATATCTTTTTCATACTAATCTTTTCCGAATATAAAATTATTTATTACATTATATATTCTTGCTAAACTTGTTGTTATTTTATTTAAGTTACAATCTACAATTTTCATAACTGGTTTTTCAATAATCTGTTGCCTTAACAAATCAATTAATGTACATACAATATATACAACTGCCACTGCCATAATGGAATATGGAATTATTAATGCACTCTCTTGATACCTAGCATTATTAAATAATTTTCCCCATAAAAGTGGTCTTATAATATTATTATCATGAATTAAAAACACTCCAAATGTTGCAGATGCTATAATATTTATCCACTTATTATACTTCATTTTTAATGTAACAAAAATCATAAGCAAACTAACAGATATTAATAAAGTTGTTATCTTTTCTTCACCATAAAAATATGTAACATTTGATGCAAAAAAATCCCATCTACTTCCTAATATTATATAAACTATAGTAGAATAATATGTTACAATTGAACAAAATATCAAAAATATCACATAATACTTCACACTATGCTCATTGTTTGAAACATATAATCTTATATATCCTGCAATGGAATAAAGTATAATAAACCACAGTAACAAATTAGTTTCAAATAATACTGTTGTAATTGTAGGTATGATTGAACGACATACAACAATAAGTATAATGAATTTCTGATACATACCTTTATCCATACTGTGTAAAAACTTATTCAAAAAAGGATGTAACAAATATAATACAAAATAGGTACTTGCAAATCCCCATTGCAAAAATGTTATTGGAAAACATGCTTTTATAATAGACTTTGCTCCTACATCCACAACACCTAATGCACCAAATACAGTAAAAATTATTACAGAATAGAAAAATACCTGTCCCCAAAATTTTATAACTCTTTTTATATCAACTGAATTTGCTTTGGAATTAATAAGGTAATATCCTGATATAAGAATAAATACATTAACACCTATCTTTCCGCCCATAGTAATAAAATTATGCCAAAAACGACTTATCCCTGTGTATGATTCTTTCCACTCAAATCCACCATGAACTGCAAAATGATGAAAAACTATCATTATCATAGAAATAATTCTAAGTAACTCTATGGACGAATCACGAACTTTTACATCTTTCGGATTATATAGCATATACTCTCTATCTCCTTTATCATCTCAACATTCTTTAGTATTTCCCATATATACATTCGACAACTTTGTATAGCTTTCACATACTTTTTAAATAATTGACTCTTTTTATTGCATTTATTAATCTATACATAACTAATTCTTTTTAATGTAACTTGTATCTATTAGCCTTTGATATAAATACATTATTAAATTCTCTACGCCATAGTTCTTCCAACCCAGAGAATTATCATTGGATACAAAAGTAGAGAAAAAGATACTGCCTAATATAACAGTATCTTAATATCTTTTATGTAAATAAATTGGAATTTGTCTATCTGACAAACGGTGCTATGTAAATAAATTTAAGCCTGTTCGCCAACAACTCTTCGTGCAAAGGCTTTTACGCCTTCAATTGCTTCATGAGTTTGGAATGACACGAGATTATCGTTATCCTGCACGGAATACATACCGATATATTTCAGGTTGGAATGCATACAAAGCCGCTTGATACCCACCTCAAAAGGTTCGGTCGCATAGTTTCCATCATATCCATGAGTGGCAATAATACCGACTTTTTTGCCTTCCCAAAGACATCCCTCAGCACTTCCATAATATTTATTAAATCCATAGTGACGGTCAAGTAAAGCTTTCATCTTTGCTGTGCAATACCAAGAAAAAATCGGAGTTGCCAAAATAACAGTATCTGCCCATAAAATTTTTTCTGCTATTTCTATCATGTCATCCTTTTGTACACACCCATACTCACCTGCTGCATCCTGACAGATATAGCACTCTTTACAAGGATTTATTGTCATTTTTTCAAGTTCGATATACTGCACCTCGGTATTTTTTTCCTTCAGCTCTTCCATGAATGGTTTACACAATTCGGCAGTATTGCCGTGAAGTCTTGGACTTCCCATCAGTATCAACAGTTTCATTTTTCCATCTCCGTTTCTGTAAGATAAATTCTGATTTATCTAATTAACATAAGCTAGAAAAATACATACCTTTCTAGCTTATCACATCTACATTTTAATCGAATTCAACAATGCCATTGTATTCAAAACTATTCTCATACATATATTCTGGTGCACAGTCAATATCACCATCCATCCACGTCACAACTCCGTTATCAATCTTAACATCATTGAATATATTTTCATCTTTTAATGCTTCAAAAACTGGACCTTGCAATAAGTTCGTATCAAATAATCGTATCTCTCCATTTAAAAATTGTATAAGAATCATTCTGTCTTCTAATGGCTTAACACTTATTATTTCTATTTCATCTGTTTCTTTACTAGCATAACATATTCCATCTACAATATACATAAAATCACCTCTCTACTGTAATGGTCTAATCTTATCAAAATGTTCTCCACGAACTGCTTTATTCCATGCCGCATAAGCTTCCTCCTCGTGAAGAGCCAACCATCCTACTACCATCTTTAATTGTTTATGAGGTAATGAACCTGCTAAAAGTTCTCCATCTATAGCTACTGCTGCTTTATACTCTCCATATGTAACATGTACATGTGGCTTATTGTGTTGTACTGTATCATTAAAAAGAAGTTTTATAATTATTCCTTCAAATCTACTTAATTCTGGCATATTACCTCTCCTTTATCCTATTGTAATTTTATATTAACATAATACCTTTATCTGGTAAATACTTAATTTTTCACTCCCTCTACCACACTCTGCCTACCCTCATGGTCCATCTGGTAATTCTTCTTATATATTAACTTCGATATAGGCACTATCTCATATCCCTTTTCTT
Organism: Lachnospiraceae bacterium; assembly: GCA_015057455.1. Lineage (GTDB taxonomy): Bacteria > Bacillota > Clostridia > Lachnospirales > Lachnospiraceae > SIG301. Next base: position 61,463 of record SVEH01000022.1, read on the forward strand.
TTAATCCCTTTATTATACTATCAAGTGCCTGTGCTGTATACTTTGCTCCATTATGGCACAGTATTATCGAACCATTTCCTAGGTTTTTATGATTTACTACTGTGTTGATTAAATTCTCTACTCCATAGTTCTTCCAATCTAGAGAATCAACATTAGCTACAAAAGTAAAGAAAAATAAACTGCCCCTACTAGAGCAGTTTATTTTCCTTTACTATATTTGATTAACACTCTTTTTGCTGTGAATATTTTGTATACATGCAGTATACAAAATATCCCACTATAGGAAAAAAGAAATTCACTATACACCATATAACAATATGTATCATCCCTTTTCCCTTTGAATCTTTTAAGATAAATATAAATGAAAAAATATAAACTAATACTATTGCTAATGCAATAATATCATAGGTAATAGTTCTTAACATAAGATTTCTCCTCTCTATGATTACTCTGTCAAAACTGATGGACTATCAACATAAACTGTTCCACCTTTTTTTACTGTCATAGTTTTTCTAGTTTTATTTCATACTTTTAACGTCAACCAAAGTTTGTTTAAAACAAGGCAATCCTAACAAATTATGTTCATATAAATAAATACAAATTCTAGAATCTGTATATCCTATATTTTCTGCCTTTCCTGATATTTTTTTCTTTCGTTTTTCTTTATATATTTTTGTTTTATTGTGTTAACACATTGTTAGTTTATTTTGAATTCCCCCACAAGTCAATGTCAATTTCCTCCAATGTCATTAAATTTTTCTAAAATTAATAAAAACTTTCTTCTACCACATATTCCCTACATATGTCTTTAATACTTCTTCTACTATTTTTCTATCCTCTATTGACTTTATATTTGCGTGTCTTTTTCTTCCGTGCTTACCATCTGTAACATCAATATAACCAAATCCAAATTTACCACCTGTTAAATATATATCAGCTATACTTTGATGAGTTATCTCATCATTGTATACAGAAGTAAAGAGTTATTATCAAAATAGCATTTTCTTTATTATTAATCATATATATCTTTTCTTTATTAGTAAGCGTCAAATCTAGCACGCATAGAAAAATCACAGCACAAGTAGTATAATAATTACTTTTGTTGTGATTTCTTTACTTTGCAAGATTCTGGTATTTGGTCTGACCATGGTAGAAGAATTGATGC
>SVEH01000023.1 GCA_015057455.1 Lachnospiraceae bacterium
GATTTATTATCATCGTTCCATACAAGATATTTTTAACCTTTGTTTTAGAGCTGGATTTGTCATTGATGGATTTTATGAAGAATGTTTCAAAACCAACAAAGAAATTCCTATGGTAATGATAGTAAGACTTAAAAAGGTAAAACGTGATAGCTTAAAATAAATTCCAATTTGACGAACAATTGAAAATTTCAGTTTACCAGAGAGACAACTTCCAATTTATAGGGATGAGAAATTGATTATTAAATTAGGGGGCAGTATAATATGGATATGTTTCCGACAACAGGGAGAGTTGATATGTTTCCGCCAACTGATGACATTAACCTTATTAACTCGACCCATGTGGAAACTGTGTGTGTGCTACGCAAGGAAAATAAAGGATTTTAGTAGTTTAAATAGTGAAAAAAGTGTGGTTTGTCCACAAATTGACCACAAAATTATAAAGTTGTGGTCAACTTAATAAAGAGAAGATATTATTAACGAAAGTAAAAGTCGACGCAAATTTTGATGAATTTTGCGTTGACTTTTTTTAAAAATAAGAATATACTATATTTGGAAATTGTAATTGATTTACAAAAAACACATTGACAAATTTACCCAACGAGGTTAAAATGACATAGAAGTGTGAAACTATGTATGTGTTTTATGGAGGTTGAATATGGCAAGATTAACGGATTTTGGGAGATTTTGTAAGAAATTAAGGATTGATAATGATGAATTATTAGCAGATATGTCTGCGAAATTGGGAGTGACAGCTGCGTTTTTATCACAGGTTGAAAATGGTAAGAAAAAACCACCTAAAGAATGGGAAACAAAAATACAAGAGTTGTATAGAATAAATGAATCACAGGTTAGTGAATTAAAAGATAGTATATATAGAGCTATTAATAGTGAGTGTATAGATATTACATCTTATAACATGGGAGAAAAAGAAATAATGTTGAGTTTTGCGAGAAAAATTAAAACATTAGATATTGATGAGTTTGATGTTAAAGATGTTGATATTAAAAAAATAGAAAAAAGGGTATTTAAAAAACTTTTGGAAGAAATTTAGGAGGTATATATGCTTTTTATAGCCAGACCAGTTAAGAAATGTACAATTAAGAAATTAGCAAGCATAATTAGAAGCTTAATAAAAATTTCATATAATGGCAAATTGGATTTAGTAAAATTTATTGAGAACAAGTTATATGAGATGGATGAAGATTATAATTTTCAAGTAGTTCCAGTGAAAGATATGCCAGGAGTTTATGGCAGAGCTAATACAAGTTCTAATGAAATTATAATAAGAGAGGATGTATATTATGGTGCAAAAGAGGGGAATCCAAGTGATTTATTTACACTTGCCCATGAAATAGGTCATTATTTTTTACATGATATTTCTATGGTTGGTCTGGCAAGAGGAAATGTACCTAAGGAACGTCAGCCCGAATTGCAAGCTGATTTATTTGCTAAAGAGCTGTTAAGAGATTATTTTAAAGAAATGGGTATTAAATTTAAGGATGTTATTAACTAATAATAATATTTACATAGACAATAGGATAATTAATTTCTTTTAAGAGATTTAATTATAAATAAAAAAGCCAGATACAAAGTACCTGGCAAAGCGAAAGTCTACTGACTATCGCTCAAGTCTCGACACCTTGAGTATAGCATAGTCGGTAAACTTTCGCAAGAAAATTTTAAAATTGTTGCGAAAGGAGGCAATGCTATGAAGATGAACGATGAAGGAAAAGTTCTTATTTTTAGACCATATAGAAGAGATAAAAATGGTAAACTTATCATTGCTAGAAACTATGGTTTAAAAGCATTCCCTATGTGGGTATATCCAGATGAAGTAGAAAAGTTTTAAAAAGGAAAGGCACTGATTATTCAGTGCCTTCTTTCTTAATTTAGTTTATCAATCTTTCAAATATATCAACAGAGGTCTGTTGATTATTAGGAGTATTATGTACATAAGTATTCAATGTTGTTTGTATATCGGTATGACCTAATCGTTCTTGAACATCTTTTACATTAGCTCCATTTTCTATTAAAAGTGTTGCGTGTGTATGTCTAAGTGAATGATAATTAAAAGCAATTTGTAGTTCATGACGAATAACTCTAGAACAATATTTAAATGAATCGGTAGTTACCATATGGCCATCTTCACGTACACATATTAAATCTACTACAGGAAGATTTATAGGGATAGATTTCTCAACTTCTATAAGTTTGGTTATTGGTTCTCCTTTTTCATCGTTTACAGTTTGTTTGTATATCTTAGTATAAAATTCACCATATTGTAGTTCATTTTTTCTTTGATTTGCTTTTGCTCTTTTGAGAGCAGAACATAATGTATCACCTATATGTACAATTCTAGTAGAAGTAGAAGTTTTTGGTGTTCCAAAGTACCAATCTGAATGTTCTTGTTTTGTTCCTTTAACTTTAGTGACTCGTCTAGGTTCTACGCCATGGTTTCTTTTAACAGTTATCTTATTTACAGATATAGTTTTATTGTTTAGATCAATATCATCCCAAGTAAGTGCAAAAGTTTCACTAATTCTTAATCCAGTGTAATATCCAATCATTAAAGGTATATAAAAGTTTGAGTCTTCGGGGAAACGCTCAAGTATTCGTTTGAAGTCTTCAGGAGAGATTATAAAGCGTTTATCTTTTTTTGTGTCTCTTGTATATTTAGGATATTTAACATATGTACAAGGATTAAAAGCTATGTAATGTAGTGGTTCTACTGCATAGTTTAATGCACAAGATAATACAGATATGATACCTGTAAGAGAAGATTTTGCATAACCTTCAATTTTTAGATCATTAGCATATTCTTGAATGGATGCAGCAGATAAAGCATTTAGTTTATACATACCAAATTTTGGTTTAAGATGCGTATTGATTATATTTATATAACCTTGTTGAGTTGAGTATTTTAAATTCATTTTACAGTAAGTGTCTAACCAGTAGTCTAAATAGTCAGATACACTTATAGTATTAGGTTCAAATACATTTCCAGAATTATTATATTCTGATAGAGCTTTAATACCTGCAGCTAAAGCTTCCTTTTTTGTTTTAAATCCAGATTTGCTTATTTGTTTTCTTTTTCCATCTACTCTAGCAACATCAAAACGATATTGCCAATAGTTACCTCTTTTTCTACATGATACATTTGCCATATTATCTACCTCTTTCTTTCTATTTTGCTAAGGATATTTATGTCCCTAGCAAATTACTGTGAAACTGTTTAATAAAAAGGTGCATAAAAAATACACCTTGCAAATACAAGATGTATCACATATAATTATTCTTGAACTGTGAATAATGTGAGTGATATACTTGCACTTGCATTGTTAGGAATGTCCCCTGTTGGTAGCAGGGGATTTTTCTTATGTATTTATGAATAATATTTATATTAATTACAAATTATTCTATTGTATTGATTTGCTTGAGCCTTTTTGCTTCTTCTCGTTCAATTTGTTTAATGCTTTTTTCCGGTGTAGGTAAATCCTCTGGCATAGTTCCACCAAGTTCCTTTATAGTTTGTCTTACAGCTTTGCCAACTTCATAATGAACTTTATTAGCTTCGGATTTAGTTTGAACATTATCATTTCTAAGTTTTTCATCAGTTTGAGTGGCTCGAAATAGATTAGCAGCAAGCTCTGTACTGCCCATATGATCTAATATATTTTGTGATTTTTTTAGTCCTTTGCGAGAATGAATATCCTTCTGACCTAGTCCACCATATAAACCTTGATAGCCTTTGTTTTGAAAAATAGCAAAATCTTTAGGCTCTATTACACCAGCTCCTTGAGCAGCTTCAACTAATGACTTATTATGTTCTTTCATTTCATGTCTGATAGCTAGTCTTTTTCTATCTTCAGATAATTGATTGTAGTTTTCAATTAACTCCTGTTGTCTTGTTTTTACAGCAAAATATGTTTGACCAAGAGCTATTACTTGTTTCCTTGAATCGCCATTCATAACGATAAGATAACAAGCATATCTAGATAATTTATAGCTAGGAAAATTTCGTTTAGCACCATTACCTATTTGTAACATCTCGCTCGCCTGGGCGAAATGTATAGAAATGTCATTTCCGCTTTGCTCACATGCTTTAATAGCACGATTAATAGCAGGAACAAATTTGTTGTATTCGGTATATTCTAAAGCTTTTTGTAACTCTCGTGCATACCAAAATTCTTGACCATACTCATTAATATGTTTAATATTTTCAAATATAGTTTCACTATATTCGATTTGTTCATCTGATAGACTAGTATGTTGTACTCTATCAGAAATTTCTTTCAACCTATCATTAAAATCCATTTTAATCACTTCCTATAAAATCTTTGTACACCTTAAATTTATTTATACTCTAAAATTAAAAATCCACATGAATAACATTATTAGATTTGGATATTATGCGTTCTTTTGATTTTGGGAAACATCATCTAGTTTCAATGTTCTACGAACAATGGTCTTATCTAATTCATCTGCATTTCTGTATGAAATAACTAAATCTTTTTCAAAACCATAAACAATTAATTTTCCGTCTTTATCTACGGTATCGCATCCAAACATATCGGCAACTTTCACATTAAATAATGTGCATATTTTAAATAGAGTTTCAATGTCTGGAGCATTAGCTCCACGTTCCCAAGATGATACAGTAGAGTTTTTTACACCTATTGCTTTTGCTAATTGGGCTTGAGACATACCAGAGGCTTTTCGGTATTTATAAATATTATTTTGGATATTTAGCCTTATGGAAGTCAAATTAACACCTACTTTCTGAATTTTAATTGTTTCATAATAAGAAACTAACATATATATCGTTGAAAATCAACTAATTTTTACGGATAATCCGTAAAAAAATACGGAATTTCTGTAAAAACTTATTGACAATACGGAAATAATGTAGTAGTATCAATTTACCAACGGAAAATCCGTATAATATTTTAGGAGGTTTGTATGTTAGGAACAGTTATAAAAAATTACATAAATGACAAGGGATTAATACAAAGTAGAATTGCAGAGAAAGCGAATATGCCAATAAATACATTTAATGACATATTAAATGAAAGAAGAAAAATAGAAACATTAGAATACTTTAAGATATGTAGCGCTTTAGGCGTTAATACAGAGTTTTTTAAAGAAAAACTTGTAGAAATGAATTTGATAAATTTAGTTAGTTAATATGCCTATGCATATTTAACAAACACTGCTCAAGACCTCTGTTTTAATAAATTTTTTTATAAACAAATTAATAAGAGAACAAATATCAATTCCAGTAGTTGGGCGATTACTAAAAAATCTTGAGCAGTGTATATAAAGAAGAAAAGAGGTAGAACAATGCCATACATTAAGATAATAAGAAATGATAATGGAAAGATTAAAGTAAATACATATTATTGTAGTCGTTATCGTAGAAAAAAATTACCCGTCAAAATGACGGGCATGAAAATACTTATAGATAAATAGCATTTGGGTCGGCAGTAGATAGTTTAATAAGTATACTAGTGCATGCTTCAACTGAGTTTTGTATTTCTAATTTGTCGCTTTTAGAAATATTACTATTTTTTAAATCCATTTGTAGCTCATGAAGTTCTGCTCTAACTGCCCCACAAATACATGCTGCTTCAGCATCTGTAAGTGTTAGCTGTATATTAGACATAATGATAACACCACCTTTCACGAGGAATTTTATCATGAAAAAGTTAAATTATCAATTAAATAGAATAAAACAAAGAGAGTGAGAAGTATGGAACAAAAGAAAGAAAAAAGCATAGATGAGCTTGTTGGAGAACTATTGGATATGCCTTTATGTTATGAGGAAAAGGACAACACCTTTTCGTTTACAAAAGAAATAGAAGAAAAAATACATTTTATCGCAGATAAGTGTAGAAGTACAGGTATATACAAAAGATCTAGCAATAAAATTGCAATGGATAAATATATTGGAGCAATTGAAATAGATAATATGTCTGCTATGGATGTTTATGCGGATATGTTAGAGAAGATTGTAAAGGCACCTACAAGAATGCATATGTGGTCAATACCAAGATTATTATTGCCAATAGTTAGTGATAAGTTGGTTCAAGAAAATCAATAGATTTTAAATATAAATTTAAGAAAAGAGGGACATTCGATGCAAGAAATGTTATTCACAGTTAAACAAGTATCAGAGTTACTACATTGTAATCAAGCTTATGTATATGAATTGATAAATCATAAGCTATTACCAGTACTTAAACTAGGAAGCTATAAGGTAAGAAAATCTACCCTAGAGGAATTCCTACAGAAATATGAAGGATATGATTTGACAAAACCAGATGATGTTAAAATGTTAGCTATTGCTAATATTGGTGGTTCTCATATCAATATACAGGAAGGAGAAAGATAATGAAATTTCAAAAAGGGGATTTGGTACATGTTGATAATGGAGTCAAATTGTATAATGGAACGCCTTTATCAGAATATGTAGCAGAGGTTGTCAAAGTAGCTGATGAGTATTTATTCTTGAAGTTTTTAGGTAAAGAGCTTAGATATGTTGCTCATCAGAATAGTTGTAGAAAAGCAAGAAAAAGAAGAGTCTAAATCTTAAGGGTAGAACAACATATCTGAAAGAAATGGAGAAGTATTATGGCAAGTAGAAGAGATATAAAAATAATATTAAAGGCAGTAATGGTGATGTCATGGTTAATGATGTTTTTTTCAGTAAATAAATACAATTTGGATTTAATAACAATAGAGAAATTATTACATAGCTTCTTAGCACATGTATTATTCATGATAATAAATGGTGTGTTGATTTTATGTATTGGTAGTAAGAAAGGATGATAAGGTGGCTTATTTTAATAAGTGCAGTAATTGTGGTGCTAATTTAGATCCTGGAGAAACATGCGACTGTATACGTGATAAAAGGATAAAAGAATATAGTACACCAATTAGTTTAATAGATTATGAAAAGAGGGTGATGAAAAATAAATTAAGGCTTATTAAAAATTGAAAATTACAAGGAGAAGGATATGAATTACGAATTCTTATTTAATTTAACATTGGATGATGGAATCGACGATAAGGCGGCAGATTTCTTTATTGAAAGAGAAGTTGAATGTTATATCAGAGAAAATAAACCATTGTCAGAGAGAGTTTATAGTATGTTAGATGATTTAGTGGATGAGTGTAAACAGTCTGAAGTATATAAAATAGGTTATGATTCTTTAGATAGTGAATTAATAAGTAAAGATATGTTAGAAACTATGTCTGCAAGACAGTTTTTGCAGCATATATTATTTGTTATTAATACTGATAATTTAGATAAGGTTACAGTAGGAATTAGAGTTATGATGCCTATTTTTAAAGAAAAGTATGATTTGGAGAATAAGAGTGATGAAAAAATTTGTAGTTAGAGTTATAAGAGATAACAAAGTAATTTCTAGATTAATACCTGCAAGGGATGAAGCAACAGCAAGAGCATATAATACTCACGATGAAATAGTATCTGTTGAGCCTTATATGGGACAGAGAATAGATGAAGATTTAGAGATTACAATTAAGTTAAAAAAAGGTAGTTTAGCTGCAAGGAAATATAAGTAGTCATATTTGGAAGTTAAGGGAAATAAAGGACATAGGAGAAATATATATGAGAAATCAAGTAATAGAATTAACAGGAATAGTAAAGACATATCCAGAGGTAGTAAGTGTTAAGAATGGAATAGAGTTTTTTAAGATGTATTTGGATGTATCAAGATTAAGTAATAATAGTGATATATTGCCTATTACATTTTCAGGTGCTTCTAAGGCATTTGATGTTTTATCAAGTCTTGAGGAACAGGGAAAAGAAATTGTAGGACAAATTATATCTATAAAGGGTGAAGTTCGTACAAGAAATAAGAAAAATGATAAAAGAAATAAATTAGAAGTAACTGTACTAGCAAATGAAATTGTTATTGAACAGGAAAATAAATGTAAGAATAAAGTCAAAGTAACAGGTTTTATAGCAAAGAAATTAGACATTAGGGATACACCTAAGGGAATAAAGATTGTAGATGCCATAATAGCAATTAATCGTGAAGATGGGTCAGATTATATCCCAACAGTGTTTTGGAATAATGTAGCAGAGGATATACATAATGAATGGAATGTTGGAGATAAGATAGAGCTATTAGGAAGAATGCAATCAAGAGAGTATAACAAGCAAATTGGAACAGACGAAGTAGGTAATCCATTAATAGAAGTTAGGACATGCTATGAAATGTCTGTTATTAAGATTTTTAAATAAGGAATATTCACAGATGATAAAAACAAGTCTAGAAAAAGCAAGAGCAGTGACTTTTGGTCACTGCTTAATTTAAGAATATATTCACGTGTTAAACACTTTTTTAGTATAGCAAAAAATATAAAAAAAGTCAAATAAAAAAGTGCCAAAAATGCGTTATTTTAAAGGGAATTTCGCCCTTCTTTATGACTTGTTAAAAGTATTAACTTAACGACAAAGGAATAGTGTAAATGCCATATGTATATAAGATGGTCAAAACAGGACAAGTGATAGAGATAAGAAAGTATTATAGTAGCAGATATGGTAAGAAGTGCAAGAAGAGGGATAAGAGAAAGAGCTTTACTAAAGAAGAACAGTTAGTAGTAAATGAGAGAGTAGCAGCTCAAAAGTTACGATGGAAGATAAATAGTAATTTTGGATATGGAGATGTGCATATAGTACTTGATTACGATCCTAAGAAAAGACCAAAGGATAATGAAGAGATGAGGGAGCATATAAATAAATTCTTAAGGGAGTTAAGAAAAGTATATAAAAAAGCAAATAGTGTATTGAAGTATGTAAGTGTGATGGAAGTAGGCAAGAAAGGAGCGAGACATCATCATCTAGTGATTAATGTACCTGAAGGAGTAAGAGAAAGGGAAATAATGCATACATGGAATTATGGAAGGGTTCATTTTAATTATTTAGACAAGCATCCAAACTATGCAGCATTAGCAGATTATTTGATTAAGCAGTCATCAAATTATTTCAGAACAGAGGGAGCTATGCAAAAGAAACGATGGTGTTGTTCTAGAAATATGAAACAGCCAGTGGTTCTAGTTGAGAAAATTGTAAAAAACAAAGGTTGGTATAACCGAATTGCAGTAGTTCCAAAAAAACTCCAGGGCAAATATTACATAGATGAAGATATGACAAGGGAAGGAATACATGAACGTACAGGATATCCATATTTTGCTTATACATTAATAAAAATTAACACATCAAAGAAAGGACTTGATAAGGAATGAAAAAAACATCTTTTGGAATTGAAAGAGCATTGTACAGAAAGATAAAGAACATGAAAAGAGAAGAATTAGACCAATATCTATATAAAGTTTCATCAAGAAGTGAGAGTTATGGATATGAAGATGGATTAAAGAATGGAATAGCATTATCTAGTAAATGTATGGATGAAGCAATTCAAAAAGCTATTGAATACAGACGAGAACACATGGATGAACAAATGAGTCTTGATGATTTTGGACAAATGATAAAAGATGAACATCTTAAATTAATGAAAAGTAAGAAGTGATAAAGTGTCAGAATCAAATGAGCAACAAGTTGTGTTCGAGTGGGCTAGTTGGAACGCGAATAAATATCCTGGTCTAGAAACTATGTATCATATCCCAAATGAGGGTAAGCGTTCTGCATCCAACGGAAGACGATTAAAGAGAGAAGGTCTGAAGTGTGGAGTTAGTGATATATGTATTCCTGTAGCTAAGAGTGGCTATAGCAATTTATACATAGAATTAAAGGCAGGCAAAAATAAAGCAACAACATCACAAAGAGAATTTATAGAATCAATTAATAAGTATGGGGGTAAAGCATTAGTAGTATATGAAGCTGATAATGCAATAGAAGTTATTAAGGCATATTTCAACGGAACTATAAACCAATTAGAAATTATAGATGATGAATATCCACACAAAAAGAGAAAAAGTAGACAACATCGTGGATTTTGTGGAGAGATATGTGAAAAATGTAAAAATACTAAGTGTTTAGAAAGGAAGATAAGAAATGTCTAAGGAAGTTATTGAAGAAAATGTAGAGAATGAGGTATCAGAAGTAATAGAGAATAATGCGGTTAATGAAGAGGATAAAAGTATTGAAGAAAAAGATGAATGTGAGTATGAGTATGTAAATGAATATGGAAGTTGTATATATTGTGGCCAAGTTCATATGGTAGAAGCATATGAAGGTGATATTGTCAGAGCAAGTAGTAAGGAAGAATATCTAAATTTATTAGCAACAGAAGATTGTAAATGTTTTCAGGCAACAAAAGAAAAGAGAATAAAAACACAAGTTGAAAGGGGGAAAGAGGTAGTAAAGCAATATTTTGCTGAAGATTTCCCAGATGTATCTAGTTTGATGTGTGAAGCAGTTGAGTTGTTATCAAGAGAAAAGATAAAAAAGATAACAATTGATACAGGAAAGAATATAAAAGCTATTCTAGAAGTAAATGCAAATAATAATATCAAGGTACAGAGGAAGTTGACAAAGAATAACGTAAGAGAAGTATAGTACAAAGATGTTAGGAAATTTTGCAAAAGAATGTAGTAGAAAATGAAAGTGAGGAAATAGAAATGAGAAAAAGAAGAACATCAATAGTAAGTATGATAATGGTAGTAGTAATTTTATTAATGTTAGTTGCAGCATTTTTGTTAACAGGTTGTAGTGAAGCAGCAGGTTCAACGTACTCTGATAAAGAGAATACAAAAAATGTAGCAGACAAATTAGCAAATAATCAACCAACACCAACAGATATAGATTATTCATTAGAACGATATAACCTAATCAAGAGAACATATTGGGTAAATGGGCAAAGAGAAAAAGCTAATACACTACAGTGTGAAATTGAAAAGCCATTAGGATACATAGTATTAATATCAGAGTCAGGAGCGATATTAAATCAATTTGTAGTAGACGGAAAAGTATCAAGTTTAAATTCTTATTTAACACCAGATAGTGAATATTATGAGCAAACATCACAAACGTATAGCGTGGAAAATGAGTGGTTAGCGGATGTAGATGGTTCATATGGAGAAAATGACCAGGGAATATTTTTCTTTACGACAGATGGTAAGTATATAGAATGGACAGGCACTTACTTGTATTCAGATATACCATTTGAAGTAGATAAACCAATTCTAAAAATAGGAAAGTAGGTAATGTGTATGTCTAAAAGTGGAATCATAGGAACAATTATAGGTGTTGCATTAGTAGCATTTTTAGTAGTTGGTAGTGTGAATGGTTGGTTTACCTATGCAATGAATAAAGTAGACTATACAAATCAAAAAGTAAATGAAAATACTAATTATAAAGTGTTGAAAAAGGTTGAAGATACATGCAGAGTAATGATGTCATCATATAATTCAGATAAGTTAGTATATGAACAATACAAGGATGCAGATAGTGATGAGAAAAAGTCCTGGGCAGAACAAGCAAAGATGAGAGCTAATAAGACTGCATCGTCATATAACAATTATATGCTGAAGAACAGTTATGTGTGGGAGAAAAATATACCTGCAGATATTAAGCAGCAGTTGAGTTATATAGAGTAAGGAATTATTGTGAAATTTGAAGCAAAATATATACCGGAGAATGTTCTCCGGTATATATACTAACGTATGTATTTATTAATGATACATATTAAAGTTAGGATGATGAAATATATTTGGTTTTTTAAGTCTGCTAAGATTGTGATTAACTCAAATATATCTACTATGGTAGTTAGTAGTTTCATAATATATTCCCCCTTATATTTATTTGAGAGATTTAGTTCCCTCTCTTCCAATATGTTTGTTTTAGAAAAATAGATGAGAAAAATGGTAAAGTGAGAAATGGAAGGATTAGTAAGTAATGAGAGAAAGATATAAATATGCAGGTAAAACAGTTAAAGTGAAAAATGGTGTGGGATTAAATTATTTTAAAGAGGATATGAGTGGTGCAGACTTGTTGATAGAGGATTGGGCTATAAATTTATGGCATGGAAAGTCGTGGATGGTGACGGTTATGGAAGGAAATCCAGCAGCAGTAGAATATTTAAAAAGAATAGAGGTAAATGGAGAGAATAATGATGTTCCTATAATCTCGGATGATGTTGTAGGTGGAAAGATAGATGGAATTTCGCATATATTTCATATAAATGAACTGGAATTGGAAGGACTAGAGGAAGGATGATGATATGAAATTATTTGGATTCTTAATAGGTCTATTAATTGGACTTAAGTTAGCAGGAATAATTAGTTGGAGTTGGTGGTGGGTATTTGCACCAATATGGCTACCAATAGTAATAGAAGTGTTGTATGTAGGTGGATGTAGAGTTTTGGAGTGGTTATTAGATAATGCTAAATATTAGCAATAGAGAGGTATAAAATGGGAAGATTATGAGAAAGAAAAAATGTAAAGGTTGTTTAGCAGCAGTAACAGATGGACATCCGTTGTCAGGAGAGCCATATGGTTGTAGTCTGGGATATGAGGTAAGTAATGGAGAAACAGTAGAAATATGCCCAAAACCAAAAACTTGGAAAAAATTAAATAGATTGAAAAGAAATTGAAATGTATATGATAATGTAAATCAAATATAATAGACCTAGGTTAAATATGGATTTTAAATATATGATATGATAAGATGAATAAGATTAATATACGAAAGGATAAGATATGATGATTAAAATCGATAAAGAACTTAAAAAATCATTCAGAATAGGTTTGTTATTATTAATAATAGGGATTTTCATAGGACCTGTGCTGATTCATTATATGTATTGGCTAGGAGAAAAATATCCATTTATTAAGGTTGCATGGGATGAAAAGGATATGCTGGCTTATTATGGCGCTGTATTGTCTTTTTTAGGAACTACAATATTAGGAGCATTAACACTATATCAAAATAAATCTATTCAAGCAGAAGCTGATAAAAGGGTAAAACTAATTGAGGAACGTGAATTAATAAGTAATATGCCTAAGTTTTTAGTTAAAATGTGTGGTTATTCCGGAAAGTCATCAAAGATAAATTTTGAAATAGAAAATGTTACACAAAATATGGCATCGGAAGTAATATTATATGATATACATATTGAAGATTCATCTAAAACAGTTATATGGAAAGAAGGAAGAAATTTTACGTGTTCAGCAATATATTATTCTAAAGGTTTTAATGTTAAACTCAATAATCCAGAGATAAAAGAAGATGCTGTTATTTTAATGAAAATGGACGCTTGTGATAAATATGATGAAGTGCATACATATGAGATAAAAGGAAAGTGCGGATTATATAACTTACCATTGATATTAAAAATAACTGAAATTGATGAAGAATAATAGGTAGCAGATTTTACCAAAGAAAAAAATGCATAAAAATCTTGCAAAACATATCACAAAACTCGGCATAATATTATTGAAACTCCTAAAAGTTTGTGCTACAATTTAAACAAACAAGAGAAGAATTCTGTAAGGTAACGATTCCTTACAGGTCTACTCTTGTTTTTTTATTTTGTTAAGATAAGTTACTTAAACCTCCGAGTGCTGTCTGAAATCTAGGACAGCACTATAAAGGAAGATGATGATAGATGTTAAAGAAATTATGTAGTTACGGAGCATGTCACAAGGTAGTTGATGCAGGGCAGCAGTACTGTAGTAGACATGCTGATTACAACAGACATATGTTATATAAAGCAATGCGAATGAGAGACCAGGAAGAGGCTATAAGACAAAGGTTTTATAATAGTAAAGAATGGTTAAGATTCAGAGAGATGTTGGCACATAAGCAACTATGCTTATATATATATGCATATTACAAATATGGAGAGATAGTAGCAGCAGATACATATCATCATATCATTGAACTTAAAGAAGATTATTCTTTAAGAATATCTAAAGATAATGTTATTGGATTAACTTATTCCAATCATCAAACAATACATGAATTGTATGATCAAAATAATCACATTAAAAGACAAACACAATATGAACTTAAAGCAATGCTTATGAAGTTCCATAATGAATTTATAATAAACGATTTGGCATTGTTGGCATGATGGATAAAGGATTTTCGTTCTCATTTTACAAGGTAGGGGGGATGAAAAAACTTTTTTATAGTTGCCCACAGTCGCGCCCCAACTCTGTGTGAGAAAAAATGCTAAATTTACTATAGGGGGGAGTCAGATGGATAACCCAAATAAACCAAAACCATGTCCGAAGTGGTTAGATGATATGGCAAAGAAAGAGTGGAGAAGGTTAGCAAAACTCTTTGTAGCAGAGAATAAAGAATTTACAGATAAAGATTTAAAAGCATTAGAAGCTTATTGCACAAACTATGCGAAATGGAAGAGGTGCGAGGAAATATTAGCTGAATATGGTTACACGATGGAAGTTGGCCAAAATGGTTATGTGCAGCAAAGACCAGAAGTTAGTATTTCTAATAAAGCTCAAACGGAAATGAGGGCATGGGCTAAAGAGCTCGGCTTAACACCTGCATCAAGACGAAGGATGAGGGAATCTATTATGAATGAAGGATATGATCCTGAAATGGAAGATATGATATCTCATGATTAAAGAGGAATTATTCTGTGAGAACTGGATAAAGAAACTAGAGGTTAAATGGAATTCTGATAAATATTATTATGATGCAGACGAAGCAAGGAAGATATTTAAATTTGCTAAGAAGTTAAAGAATGATAAGGGTACAAGTAAAATATTTGAATTGTTGGAATTTCAGTTTGAGATTATAACTGAAATATTATGTGTAAAACGTAGAAGTGATGGAAGAAGGAAACACAGAGAGGCTCATATTAATATTCCAAGAAAGAATGGTAAGTCATTCCTTGCAGGAATAATAATTGTATATTTGTTTTTCTGTCAGAGAGGTATATTTGGTGCGTTATTTGTTCTCACGGCCAACACAACTAAACAAGCAGGAGAATTGTATAAGACAATTGAAAATTTTATAAAGACCAACAAGACTTTAAGAAAATATTGCAAGATAACATCTTCTACAAAGACAATTGTAAGAAGAGATAACAAAAATACATTGATGGTTTTATCATCAGATGCAGATAATGCAGATTCATTTAATGATTATGTAGCTGTGCTAGACGAGATTCATCAAGCTAAAAATGATGAGATGTATGGTAAGTTAAGAACTGGTCAAGGTGCTTGGGATGAACCATTACTAATTACAATAACAACAGCTTCTTCAGGAGAAGATCCATCTAATCCAGAGATGCAGCTTTATAATATGGCTAAGAAAATAGAAGCTGGTGAAGAGGCTGATGAAACATTTTATTATAAAATCTATGAAGCTGATAAAGGTTGTGATGTAGAGGATGAGTCACAATGGTATAAATCTAATCCAGCTTTAGGATTTTTTAGAAAATTAGAAGATTTGGCAAGCTATGCGAAACGAATTCGATTAATGCCAATGCAAGAGAATATGTTTAGAAGAATGTTTTTGAACCAACATGTAGCACTCGACCATGAAAAAGGTGCTATTAACATGGATTTGTTTAATAAATGCACTAGGAAAATTGATGTAGAACAATTAAACGGTTGTAAGTGTTGGTGTGGCTTAGATTTAAGTTCTAAAAATGACATTACAGGATTTGTCCTGGTATTTTATGAAGAACTTACAGGAAGGTTTATAATAGTGCCTTACCTATATACACCTAAAGATACAGTAGTTGAGAGAGAACATAGAGACAATATACCTTATTCATATTGGATATCTAAAGGTGATCTAATTGCATTAGAAGGAAGATATGTTAATTTTGAGCATTTCTTAGAAGATGCATATAAAATTGATGAAACATTTGATATAGAACAGATAGGATTCGATATGTGGGGTTCTCAGACAATAATAAATAGATTAGAAGATAAGTGGGATGTTGTTCCACTTGGACAGGGAACTAAAACAATGACACAAGTAATAAATGATTTTGAGAATTTACTTGTAGATGAAAGAATTATTATCGCAGAGAATGAATGTTTTAATTTTATGGCCAAGAATTGTATAGCTGTATATGATGAAATGATGGGTGTTAAGTACAGTAAGAAGAAATCTAAATTTAAGATAGATGGTATTGTAGCGATGCTTATGGGATTATTACTAGCAATTGAAGAAAATGGAATTACTCATTATGATCCTATAGCTGAATTGGATAAATTGTAGGAGAGGCTATGAGAAAAATAAAGTTTAAAAGACCAAAGTTGAAAAAAATAAGCTTTACTAAAGAAACTAAGGATAAATTTAAAATAATAATTACAGATGCAATGATACTTTTTGCATTAATACTTATAGCATTAACAACATTAAGGATTAATATTTATAGTGGTTGTTATGTTGTAGCAGCAGAGATGATTATTGCAGCAGTATGTATTGCGAGGAGTTAGTTATTATGTTTTTAAATAAAATGGTAGAACGTAGAGAAAGTGAAGAAAATAGTACATCGTTAACAGATGAAGAAAAATTATTTTTAAAAGCTTTTGGTGTAGACTATACATCATATAGTGGTTCTGCATTAAAGGAAATTACATATTTAACATGTATTAAGATAATAAGCGAGGCAATTGGTAAAACACCAATATACCTAGAAAGAGAAACAGAGGATGGAATAGAAAGAATAATAGATGATGATTTATCTGAATTAATATCTTTAAGACCTAATCCTTATATGAGTGCAATTGACTGTTGGAAGACAATAGAGGCCTTAAGACAACATGATGGTATATCAGGGTTATACAAGATGTATAAGAAAGGTGAGCTTGTAGGCTTGTATCCTATAAGAATTACTGGAATAACAATTGATGATGCAGGAATACTTAATTCTAATTTAAAATATAAAGTTTTAGTTGATTTTACTGTAGCAGGCACATCTATGGTTCAAACAGCATTGTATGAAGAATTATTAATATTTAAAGGTTTTAGCTTGGATGGTATTAATACACATTCTATTAGAGATTTAGCAAAGTCAGCAATTGATACTAATATTAAATCACAGAATTACTTGAACACATTGTTTGATTCAGGTTTAACTAATAAAGTTGTAGTTCAGCTTACATCGGATATAAAGGAAGAAAAAGGTATTAAAAAAATACAAGAAAAGTTCAATAGGATTTACTCTAAATCAAAGAGAATATTTACTGTACCTGCAGGATTTAATGTATCGTCACTTAATCTATCCTTATCAGATGCACAGTTTGAACAAATTAGAAGAATGAACATATCTCAAATAGCTGCATTATTTGGAATAAAAATGCACCAATTAAATGATCTAAAAGATACTAATAATAATTCGTTAGAGCAACAACAAGTTAGTTTCTTAGTAGATACATTATTAATTCTATATGAATCCATAGAACAGGAAGTAACATATGGATTACTTACCAAAGAAAAACGTAGAAAAGGATATCAGTTTAAATTCAATACTAATGTAATACTTAGGTCTTCACCAGAGACACAAATGAAAATTATAACAGGCTATGTTTCAAATGGTGTATATTCACCAAATGAAGGAAGACGTATGCTTAGAAAGAATAAAAAAGAGGGTGGAGATGACTTAATTGTAAATGCTGGTGTTCTAAAGATGAAAGATTTAGGAAAAAACGTTATGAAAGAAGGTGAGTAAGGTGTCACAAGAAAAAAAGAATGATGCGTTAGAGAGAAGAAATTTTCCCAATACAATAGAGATAAGAGAAGGTTCTGCAGATAATAACGAATCAAGAAAAATAGGTGGTTATGCACTAAAATATAATGCTCCTACATTGATTAGAGATAGATGGGGAGATGAATGGTTAGAAGAATTTGCAGTAGGTGCTTTTGATGAAAGTATTGCTAATTGTAAATCTGCAGGTTCAGAAATAAAGTGTCTGTGGAATCATGATATGGCTAAACCATTAGGCTCTACTAAGAATGATTCTTTGAGATTTAATTCAAATAATACAGAAGGATTAGAATATGAGGATGATTTGCCAAACAATACATGGGGAACAGATGCATATGAAAGTGTTAGTAGAGGCGATGTAGATGGAAGCTCTTTCGGATTCAGAGCGAAAGAAGACAAATGGAGCAAAGTGGAATATGAAGGAAAGTCTATATACAAGAGAAGTATTATAAAGGCTGATTTATATGAAGTTAGTCCATGTACTTTTCCAGCTTATGGTTCTTCAGATATAAGCTGTAGAAGTTACAAGGATTATATAGAATCAACTAAAGATGAATTAAGAATACAAAAAATAAAAGAAGAGTCTAGGTTGATAGATATTCAACTAGAGAATAGGAGTGCTTAGAGATGACAGTACAAGAATTAAGAAGTCTAATTAGCGAAAAAACACAAGAGATAAACAAGTATATTGAAAACAGAGATGCTGATAAAGCTGAAGAAGCTTTAAACGAGAAAAGAAAGCTTACTCAATTATTAGCTGTTGCTGAAGCTGAAGCAGAGTTTGACAAAGGAAGTTTAGAAGGTCAAAAGGAAGGCAGAAGTAGAGCAGATGTTGTAAATGAAATGAGAGCAGCAGTTAAATTTGCTCTTAAAGGAAAAGAATCTTTAACAGATGAAGAAAGAGCAGCAGTTAGTATTGATAACAATGCAGCTGTTCTTCCAGAAGAGTTTGTTAATGAAATGCAAATATTAAGAGAAGGTTTCCCTTCACTTAAAAAGCATTGTCATGTTGTTAAGGCTCGTTCTAACCATGGTAAAATGCCATTTGCTAGAATAGGTGGAAAGAAGTTAACTAAGTATAAATCAGGTACTAAGTTAACTGGAGAAGTAGCTAATACAGAAGATGTTCCATATGATATTGAAAACTATGGTTCATTAGTTCCTATTGCAAATGATCTACAAGAAGATGAAGCAATAGACATAATTAATGAAGTAATTAAACCAGATTTTGCAGAAGCATCAGTTAATACTGAAAATGAAGAAATAATGACTATAGTAACTGAAAATGCTACAGAAGTACCAGGTACAAGCCATAAAGACATTAAGGCTGCAATTGATGGAACATTACCAGCATTAAGAGCAAAGACAATTACAATAACTAACTTAGAAGGATATGTATATCTTATGTCTCAAGAAGATAAACAAGGTAGAAATCTTGAGTTAGTTAAGAATGTTAATGGAGTAGATTACTATGAGAAGAAAGTATTGGAAACTCTTTCAAATGAAGAGGTAGTATCACCAGAAGGACATTATGTATTCTATGTAGTTAACTTATATGCATTGGCTAAGTTCTTTGAGAGAAAAGGATATACAGTATCTACAGATAAATCAGTATTCTTTGAATCTGATGAAACAGCATTGAAGGTACAAGAAAGATTTGATGTTGAGAAATTAGATGATAGATACGTTAAGAAGGTATTAATTCCTAAAGCATAAGGTGTGATAGCGTATGTCAATTGAATTAAAAGATGTAAAGAAACATTTACATATTGAGTTTGATGATGATGATGAGTTAATAGAAAACTTAATCGTATCTGCAGAAGCTTTAATTGATAGACTTGTTGGAACCGCCTATAAAGAACGTGAGAATTACAGTAGTGATAAAGATTATGAGAAAGGTCAGAATTTAGCTGACCTTCTCATGAAAAAGTTACTTAATGATATGTATGATAATCGAGGTAGTGTAACAGAAAAAGAACTTAAGAATGATAGGATAACATCTAGTATATTAGATGTGCTATCTAACATAGGTGATTAGTATGTATATAGTGATAGAGAAGAAAGCAGATGTAATAGTTGATGGAGTAAGAAAGGAAGAATGGCAAGAATACTATAGACCATGGGTTGATGTTAAGTCATTATACGGCAAGGAACTTTATCAAGCTTTATCTGCAAAATTGGAGAATGTTCTTAATTTTGAGACTAGGTATTGTAAGAAGATAAAAAATCTCAATACCAAGAATTATCGAATAGTTTGGGAAGACAGGTATTTTAATATTATTCATGTTGACTATGGAATAAAAATAAATAAGAGAGTGACAATTAAAGCTAAAGAGGTGGTTTAGTTGGAATTCATAAAAATGGATTTTAGTACATTTGAAAATACATATAAGGAATTAGAGAAATTTGTAGATGATGCAAGTCTTGAAAAGATTAATAGAAAAGTTATAAAACAAGCTGTTGAAATAGGACATGCTGAGACCGTTAGCTTGATAAAAAGCAGAGCTTATTCATCTGACAATTCAAAGTCAGGACGAAAAGGAGCTAGACCAAGTGGACACGCTGGAGATAATGTTCCTAAAAAGGTAACTAAAAGTAAAGATTATGGAATATCTGGTGTTGTCGGATGGGATAGAAGTGATAGGTCAGAGCATTTCTATATGAAATTTCAAGAGTTTGGAACATCTACAGAACCACCACATCAAACAGCAAAGCATTTTATAAGAGATGCAACAAAGAATTCACAAGATGAGATGCAAGCTATTATGAGTAGAGAATATGAGAAAGCTTTGAGTGAGGTATTAGGATGAGTAAAGTAAAATTAACTTCGGATGAAATTGTTAAAGTTGAAGAGATTATTAAAGAGTGTGAAGCAGAAGATGATTTTAATTTAACAAAATATATTGGGAATATATTATCTATAACTGACTATAAAGCTTTTGAAGGTTGGTATGATGCAGATCTAAATGAAACTCATATTACATTCATATATTTAAATGATGCAGATATTAATTTTGCAGATGATAGTAATGAAGATACAGAATATTATCTGCAGGTTGATATATGGAGTAAGGAATCTTGTGAAAAGCTTAGAAAGAAAGTTAAAGCATTACTAAAGAAAGCAAACTTTGAATACATAACAGGTAACAATGATTATGAGGCAGAGAATAAATTGTATCATATAGCATTAAGAGTTAGGTTTGAAGTTGAAGAATAATTTTGAGAGGTATTTATCATGAATCAATTAAAAGAGAATGAGCAAACACTTACAAGAAAACGTATTGTTGGTTTAAAGGATTTAGCAATAGCATTAGTTACTACAAATGATAGTAATAATTATGCTGCAGATGTTCCTGTAAGATTAGCAAGAGCAGTTACAGCTACAGTAAAAGAAAATTTTTCTAAAGAGGATATCTATTCAGATGATGCAGTAGAAGATACTGTAGATAGTTTTGAAAAAGTTGAAATTGAAGTAGAGGTTAATAGGTTAGCTCCAGGAGACCAGGCTTTATTATTTGACTGTCTTTATAATAAAGGATATTTATTAAAATCAGGTGATGATAAGGCTAAAGAGATAGCTGTAGGTTTTAGAGCAAAACAAGCTAACGGTAAATATGAGTTTAACTGGTATTACTGTGGAACTGCTTCTAGACCAGAAAAGAGCTATGAAACAATTAAGGATAAGAAAACACCACAGTCAGAAAAAATCACATTTACTATGTATCAACGTAACAAAGAGGACATTGTAAATGGTGAGAAGAAGAGATTATATGCTATTACAGTTGATGAGAGCCAATTATTAGAAGATTATACAGATGCAAAAGCAGCAATTGATAATTGGTTTGGAGAAGTGCAAGAGTATCCTGAAGAGATTACAAATCCAGAAGCAGGAAACGAAGCAACATCTTAGTAGATGAGTATAAGGGGACGAGTATGTCCCCTTTAAAGAATAGGAGATTAGGTAATGAAGATAACAGTAAAAGGACAAGAATATACTTGTGAAAAAATAAGTAGAACGAAATATGCAAAGTTTAGAGATACATATCAGAAGATAACGAAAGATGATCCAGATAAAATGATTTTTACAGAAGAAGATTTGGATGATATGGTAGAAGTTATTGTATTTGTTTATGATAATGCATTTACAGTTGATGATATTAATGATGATTTGGATGTTCCAGAGATAATGTTCCATTTCTCATTAATAAATGCTGAAGTAATGAATAAAGTTAATTTACAGACTGATGTAGCAAAAAAAAATTCGATATTAATGGATTCTTTGAACTAGGTCTGAAGATTAATGGGAAATTAATAAATATAGGCAAGATAAACGTATATCAATATAAAAAATATATTCACATAATGCAAAAAATTGATGTGACGGAAGATGAAATCGATTTATTAATGTTGTATTCAATTATGATAAAGATATTTGTTCAAGATTTAGATCTAGATGTACTAGAGGTGCATGAAATATATTTTGTATACAAAGAAATAGTAAATATTATTGATGCACATTTGAATAGTAAAATGCGTAAAATAAGTAATTTATTAGGTGGTACACAAGGTGTAGAAGTTGAGAAGAGTGCTTTTGATGAATATGACATGGAAAATGGATATATAGAAGATGAAGAGGTAAGTTATTGGGATAACTATGCTAAGAATCTAGATAATATTATTTATATTGCAATTAAGAATATAGGTAATTCTTATAAGGAGTGTTTAGATTCGGATGCAGTAGACTTGTTGGATTATATTCATTTTTCGATCGAGTTGGAGAAAAGCTTAAAGGAATGATTTGAATGGCAAGCCCAAGTATGAGAGTCACTGCTCAAACATCTAGCTTCCAACAACAGATGAGAGCTATGGTTGAGTCAATGAAACGTGTTAGCAGTGAATATAAATTAAGCGCAACACAAGCAAAATTGGCAGGCGATTCAGCAGGAGTTTATAAAGCAAAAATAGTTGAGTTAACTGAAAAAATAAAGTTACAAAAACAGTCCATAGAATCCCAAGAAAAGCACTTAACTACTCAACAAGAGAGAATGGATAAATTAACAGAAAAAAATGCTCAACTTAAAGAAGAGGTAGAAAAACTATCTACTGCTTATGAGAAGAATAAGAGTGAACTGGGAGAGAATAATGAAGCAACTAAATTGGCTAAAGAGGAACTAGAGAAAAAGCAAGAGGCATTGAAAAAGAATGAACAAGCTATAACTAGTCAATCTTTAGCCATTGATAAATCTACAACTAAATTAAATGAAAGTAAGGCAGGATTAATTCAGTATGAACAGGAACTAGATGATGCAAATATTTCATTGAAAAAAGTAGAAGCAGGACTTGATGATACAGGTAAAGAAATGCAAGAGTCAGGGCAAAAAGCTGTTACTTTTGGAGATTTGCTAAAAAGTAGTGTAGCTGCAGACCTGATAGTAGCAGGACTTAGGAAAATTAAGGATGCTATTATTGATGTGTCAAAGGCTGCTTTGCATGTAGGTATGGATTTTGAATCATCAATGTCACAAGTTGCAGCAACTATGGGATTTACTGTTGAACAGATACAGAATGGTGATGAGAGTTTTAGGAAATTAGAGGATGCAGCTAAGAAGTGTGGAGAAGAAACACAGTTTAGTGCATCTGAAGCAGCAGAAGCATTAAATTATCTTGCACTTGCTGGTTATGATGTAGATAAATCGGTTGAAACACTTCCTACAGTATTAAATCTTGCTGCAGCAGGTGGTATGGATTTAGCTTCGGCATCTGATATGGTAACTGATTCTATGTCGGCACTTGGAGATGTAGCAGGAACTACAGAAAGTTTTGTAGACAAAATGGCTAAAACTTCTCAAAAGTCCAATACAAATGTTAGTCAATTAGGTGAGGCTATATTAACTGTTGGTGGAACTGCTAAGGTGTTAAATGGTGGAGTAACAGAGATGAATACTGCACTAGGTATATTAGCAGATAATGGTATAAAAGGTTCTGAAGGTGGAACAGCACTTAGAAATATTATATTAGCATTAACAGCACCAACAGATAAGTCTGCTAAAGCGATTAAGCAATTAGGTTTAGATGTATATGATGCTTCAGGTAAACTTAGACCTATGAATGAAATTTTCCAAGATTTAGATGGGAAATTATCTAAAATGACAGATGGTGAAAAGACACAAGTATTAAATACTATTTTTAATAAGGTTGATTTAAAGAGTGCAAATGCCTTATTAGCTAATTCTGGAAAAAGATTTGATGAATTAAGTGGATATATAGATGATTCAACAGGTGCAGCTGAGAATATGGCCGCAACATTAAATAATAATGTAAAAGGGAAAATTACTATATTTCAGTCAGGTCTAGAAGGACTTGGAATTGCTATTTATGATAAATTTAAACAGCCAATTGGAGATGCAATTGATTCAGTTACAAAAAATGTATCTGATATGACTACAAGTATAAAAAATGGTGCATTAGATGGTGTGTTTGATGGTATTGCTAAGAATTTTGCAACATTAGTTACAGGTGTGACAGATTTTGCAAATGCAGCTTTGCCAATGGTAATTGATGGATTTAAATGGATATCTGAAAATGGTGAAATTATTAAATCTGTTTTGTTAGGAATAGGAGTAGGATTTGCAGTATTTAAGGTTGCGGGACTAATAACAACAGTTGTTCAAGCATTTAATGCATTGAGAACAGCAGTGTTAATGCATCAACTAGTTAATCAAGGTGCTACGGTAGCACAGTCATTATTTAATGTAGCATTTATGGCATGTCCTTTAGCATGGATAGCAGCAGGAATAGGTATTGTGGTTGCAGCAATAACTTTACTTTGGCAGAAAAACGAAGGATTTAGAAATTTCTTTATAAATGCCTGGGAAAATATAAAAGGTGGATTATCTAGTTTTATTGATTTTGTAAAAGGAAATTGGCAAGGTGTTTTATTGTTTTTAGCAAATCCAATACTTGGTGGATTTAAGCTAGCTTATGATAATTGCACAGAATTTAGAACGAAGGTAAATCAGATTTTAAATACAGTTATAGGTTTTGTTAAGAATAATTGGGCTTCATTGTTATTATTATTAGTAAATCCAATAGCTGGTGGATTTAATTTAGCCTATGATAATTGTACAGGATTTAGAACGAAGGTAAATCAGGTTCTTAACACAGTTATAAATTTTGTTAAGAATAATTGGGCTTCTATATTATTGTTTTTGATAAATCCATTCGCTGGATTATTTACATATTTTTATAATAATAATGGTAAATTTAGAGATTTTGTAAACAATGCGTATAATTCACTAAAAGAATTACCAGGGAAAATATGGTCGGCTATTCAGGGTGGTATAACCAATGTTAAAAAGTTTGGCACGCAATTATTATCTTCCGGAAAGAATGCAGCTACTCAATTAAAAAATGGTGTTGTAAACGGAGCAAAGAGTATTCCAACACAAATGAAAACAATTGGAAAAAACATAATTGATGGTGTATGGAATGGAATAAAAAATGCAAAAGTACAGTTTACAAAAAATATAAAAGGATTTTTTGGTGGAATAGTTGATAGTGCAAAGGAAGCTTTAGATATACATTCGCCATCTAAAAGGTCAGAAAAAGAAATTGGTGAGGAATTTGCTGAAGGTGGAATAAAAGGTATTAGAAACAAATATGCTAAGGCTAAACTTACAGCAGCAGAGTATGCTCAAATTATTTATGATTCGGCTAAAACAAGACTTGATACATATAAGAAGTATAATGATATGTCATTAACTGCAGAAGTAGCATATTGGAATAAAATTGTGCAGTCAATGAAAAAAGGTACGCAAGGTTATAAGGATGCATTACTTGAATACAAAACGGTTAGAGATAATTTGAATGAGCAGATTAAGAAAGCTGAAGATGATTATGCATCTAAGGTAAGTTCTGTTAAAGAGAATCTTATAAAAGACATACAAGCAGTTACAGATAAGTATGATGATGCAATTAAATCAAGAGCTAATTCAATTACTCAGTCAATGTCATTATTTGATGCATTTTCATCAACAACAGAAAAGAGTGCAGCAGATTTACTAACTAATCTAGAAGGACAAGTACAAGCATTATATGACTGGGATACTGCTTTAAGAACATTAGGTAGTAGAGAAGGAATGAATACAGGACTTCTTGAAGAATTGCAGAGCATGGGTGTTAGTGCATTAGCTGATATTCAAACATTGGTTGCTATGACAGATGAAGAATTAACTAAGTATGTGCAATTATGGGAAGGTAAAAATCAGTTAGCGAACAATAGAGCATTAGTTGAATATGCTCAATTTAGAACTGAGTGTGCTGAAGAAATACAAAGCTTAGTTAAGACTGCAGATCAAGAATTAAATCAATTAGAAAAAGATTATAATGCATCACTTAAGGAATTAGGAGCAACTACAAAAGAAACATCTGTAAAAGTAGGTGCAGGAATAGTTACTGGATTAAAGGAAGGTATAGAATCAGAAAATGCAGGATTCCAAAGTTATTTAACAAGCTTTTTTGATGGCATAATGTCATCTGCAAGTAATGCTATAAAAGCTGTAAATACTGCAATTCAAGAAGTATCAGTTCCTTTAGTAAATCCAATAACGGAACTTAATCAATTATCTCAAGTAGAAGCTATTAATAGTAATATTAATACGCAACAGTATACAGATGATAGCACTATAAATGTAACTGTATACACAAGCAATACAACTACGTTGGATAATAAGGTTATTGCTAAAGAAGTAAAGAAGGAAGTAGTAAATGGTATAACTAAAGATAAAAATGATTATAATTTGGCGAAAGGAGTGTGCTGATGAGGGCTACATATCATATATTTTATAATAATGAATCAAATTTGGATTATAAATGTTCAATAATTAGTAGACCAAACATTCCTACGCCAGTTAAGGATATAGAAGCTATAAAAATAGAGGGTAGGGATGGAGAATTACATAAGGATAAGGGAACTTATGGTGATATAGAAATAACCGTTGATTTTAATTTTGCATGTAATCCAGATGAGTTCACAGACAAGCTTAGAAAAATAAGAACTTGGTTATTTGGAAAAGAAGATAAGAAATTGATAATGTCAGATGATCCAGAATTTTATTATAATGTTAAAACTGTGACTATGAGTGATGTGAAAAGAAAAATTAAACGAAAAGGTGAATTTAGTGTTGTATTTAAAGTAGAGCCATATTCATACAGAAGTGATGGATTAATTGAAAAAGAAATTACTTCAGAGACATTATATAATCCATATGAATTTACATATCCAGTGTATAGAATTACTGGAAATGGAGAATGTATGTTAAACATTAATGGAAAATCTGTAGTGGCCACTATTGAAGATGAATTAACTATTTTATCACAAGCAAGGCTATGCTATGACAAACAAAATAATATAGCAAACAGTTCTATTGCTGGAGAATATGATAGTTTGATTCTTCAGAACGGATTCAATGATATTTCTGTAAGTGAAGGCTTTGTGTTAAATATAACACCTAATTGGAGAACAATATGATACAAGTATATGTTAAAGATAATAAAAATTATATCAATAATGGAGATATGACATTAATACCATCAAGTTGTATTCATGAATATGATCTAGAAGGGATTAACCAAATAGAATTGGAACATGAATATGATGAAGAGGGCAGATGGAAATATCTTGTTAATGATAATATTATAGCAACACCTACAGCATATTCAGATAAGCAATTATTTAGAATATATAATACTAAAAAGAATAATGGAAAGATAGTGGTTTATGCAAGACATGTATTCTTTGATAGTATAGGAGAATTTATAGTAAATAAAGCTATAACAGATAAGAAAGGTAATGAAGCTCTTGCAGAGATATTTGAAGATAGTGTTATTACAACATATTCAGATATTGAAGATGTTAATAGCTTAACACTTGAAAAGGTAAATGTAATAAGTGCATTGGCAGCAGATAAAGATAGTTTTCTATCTGTGTGGGGTGGAGAACGACTCTATAATAACTATGATTTATATGTTATGAAACAGTTAGGAGAAGATAAAGGACTTAGAGCAGAGTTCGGTCATAATCTAACTGAAATAGAAGAGGATATATCAATAGAGAATGTTGTTACAAGAATAATTCCTACTGCTTACAATGGATATATGCTTCCAGAAGTGTATGTAGATAGTGACTTGGTAAATGACTATGCAATAGTAAAATCAGAATTTATTAACTTTGATGATATTAAACTTCAAAGTGACTGTTCTGAAGATGAAATTGGATATGGGACATTAGAACATTTATATGAAGCCTTAAGGGAAGCTTGCAGAAAGAAATTTACTGAAGAAAATATAGATAAACCTTTAGTAAATTACAAAGTCAATATGGTTGAATTATCAACTACTGAAGAGTATAAGAACTATAGCCAGCTAGAGAAAGTTAATTTAGGAGATACAGTAAGCTGTAAACATAAATTAATTAATATCGAGACTGCAGCAAGGGCTATAAGAATAAAATGGAATTGTATTACGAAAGAGAATCAGGAAATTGAATTAGGAAATTTCCTTAAAAAATTCTACCAGGAGTGATATGAAAAATGATAGTAGGAAAATTGGTCTTTGATTTGGCTAGATACTCTGTTGAGAAGACTATACGTGTTAAACAATACGATAGAGAAAAAAGGCAATTATTAATAGCACTATTGAACGATGGTGAGCCATATAACATAGCTGAAAACTCTACTGTAAGAATAGAATGTCGTAAACCAGATGGGACAGAGATACTTAATGATTGTACATTTGTAAATAATCTAGTAACTGCAGAAGTATCAGAGCAAATGACAACATGTGCAGGAATAGTAGAATGTGCAATATCTATTTATGAATTAGATAGTTACATAGCCAGTTGGACATTTAATTTAAAAGTAGATACTTCAGTAATTACAGCTAACGGAATGACAAGTGAGAATGAATATCAGTCTTTGATAAAAAAGTTTAATGAAATTGATACAACAGAACAGGAACTGTCAGATGCGATAGAAGTTGGTAATGCAGTTCTGGAAGCAGCAGATACTCTATCAGAGGAAATAGAAGTTACTAAAAAAACTATTGATGAAACTGTAGCAGAAGTGGAAGAGGCTGTAGAAACCATAAAAGAGTTCAAGGATTTGGATGCTATTGATAAAAAGCTAGATACTATGGCAGAGCATCTAGAGGAAAGTGTAGCTTCAGAAGAAGGCTTGCATGGGATAAGGTATCAAGATAACACCTTAGAAGTGAAAGACGAAAACGGAGATTATAGGGATGTTACACTATCGTTTTATAAAGAAGAAAAAATTGCAACATTGGATAGTTTTGATGTAAAAGAAATAAGTTTTTTAGCTGAGGGGTGGGTTGGCACAGATATTACAGTTACTCCTTACTCATATCCACCGGGCTTAGTGGTTGTTGTGAATGATGTGTTACATGCGTTAGGTTCAGCAGAAGGTTCGTACGGTGCACAAAAACATTATAAATGGGATGAAAGTACAAAAAATTGGGTAGAACTTGCTGACATGCCTTTTAGTGTTAAT
Organism: Lachnospiraceae bacterium; assembly: GCA_015057455.1. GTDB lineage: Bacteria > Bacillota > Clostridia > Lachnospirales > Lachnospiraceae > SIG301. The sequence goes on from SVEH01000023.1 coordinate 29,253, forward strand.
GGACAATATAAAATTGCGACAGAACACCTTAATGAACTTCATGTGTTATATGGTAGTAAACATTACAAGTGGAATGAAGAAACAGATACATGGACACAGTTAGCCGATGTACCGCAAGGTTCTTCACAAGCGTGTATAGCTTCCTATGGGGGCAAGTTACATATGTTCGGTGGTAATGGGAGCACTGAAGCACAAAAACATTATATATGGGATGAAGAAACAGACACTTGGACACAAAAAAATAATTTGCCGTATGCGTGTTATTCAGGCGTAGCGGTGACTTATGAAGGAGAGTTACATTTAATTTATTTAGAAAGTACTAGTGGGTATCATATTAAGTGGAAGATTGCTACAGACACATGGGAAAACGCAGGAACACTTCCTTTAAATGGTTCTTCGTACCAATTTGGTAAAGCAGGTTGTGCGGTATGGAATAACAAAATATATTTAGCAGGTGGATGGAACTCAAATACAAGCTGTTTTAATCATTTGTATGCTTTTGATGGAACAAGTTGGGTTAAAGAAGGCTCTATATATCAAGCGATGGGTAGAGTAGACCTTGTAAAATATAAAGGTGTGCTTATTCTAAAAAGTGGATATTATGTTGCTGGAAGTCAATACTTTAGAGATTTCAAACAATATGGTGATACTAAAGAAGATAGCTATACTGAAATGATTGCAATAGACGAACAAAGGAATGTTAAGAAAATTGGTAAAGTAAAGTTTGAAAGTATTGTTGCAGGCGAAAACAATTTGCATACACCAACAACTAATGTATTTGGCAATAACAATATTGGGTTAGAATATCAGCTAGTGACAGGACATTATAACAATTACATAAATACAACTATGGGTTCGAGTAGTGGAATAAGTGGCACAGCATTGTGTATTGGTAATGGTACATCTTCGACAAGAGCAAATGCTTTCAGAGTTAACTATAATGGCCAAATTTATGCTGGAGCTTCAGCAATAAGCACTGGAGCAGACTATTCAGAATATTTTGAATGGGTAGATGGTAACGAAGATAACGAAGATAGAGTAGGATATTTTGTTACATTTGATGAAAAGCAAAAAATTAGAAAAGCAAATGCAACAGATGATTATATTCTAGGAATTGTAAGCGGATTGCCTTGCATAATTGGTAATGGTGACGAATGTTGGAGAGGTAGATACATTTATGACGAGTTCGGACGATTTATTGAAGAAACATTTGAGTATGAGGAAACAGTTATCAATTCAGAAACAGGAGAAGAAGAAATAATTACTAAAACTGGTACTAAGTACAAAGAAAACCCAGAGTATAATCCTAATCAACCATACGAAGAAAGAGCAAAAAGAAAAGAGTGGTCTGCAATAGGAATGATAGGTGTCTTATCCGTTCGTGATGATGGCACTTGCCAAGAAAACGGATATTGCACAGTAAGTGATGGTGGTATTGCTACAGCTTGCGAGTATTCAAGTGCAAAGGCATATAGAGTATTAGAAAGAATAACTGATAATATTATAAAAGTTCTATTTAAATAGTGAGGTATAAGCCTATGAAAAGAAAAATATCTAAAGGAACAATTACAAGGACAGCTTGCTTAGTTTTAGCAATAGTAAATAGTGGACTTGCCATTTTTGGTAAGTCTCCACTACCTATTGATAATGAAGAATTAACGCAAGTAATATCGTTCATATTTACCACAGCAGCATCTTTAGTTGCTTGGTGGAAAGACAATGACATCACTCAAAAAGCACTTGAACGCAAGGCTAATAGTTAGGTGGTGGAGTTATGGAGCAAGCACAATTAATCGGCTATGGAGTAATCGCACTTTCAACGATTCTAGGGTTTGTTGTTACAGTATTAAAATTTGTACAGCCTATTAATGAATTAAGAATTGTTATTCAAAAACTAAATGATAACATAGATGCGTTGAGTAAAGATAGCGAATTTCAAAATAATCGTTTGAATAGACATAGTGAACAAATCGAGGAATTAAAATCGAGAGTAAGCACATTAGAAACAAGTATGAAATTTTATCACGACAAATCCTAAAATGAAACGTAATTTATAAAAACAGAACAAAAATGATAAAAATGATACATTTTGTTGCTTTTTTGGAACGATTTTTGAAAAAATAGTGATTTTATGACCAAAGATGAAAAAATAAAATACTTTAAGAGGTGTAAGATATATGAAAATATTATTAATCAGTGGTCATGGAGCAGGTGATCCAGGTGCAAGTACAAAACTAGGAGTAGAAGCAGATGAAGCTATATACATGGTTAAGAAGATAAAGGAAGCTTTAACTGGATATGCAACAGTAACGCTATATCCTACAGAAAGAAACGCATATAAGGATATACAAAATAAATCATTGAAAGTTGACTTTAATGATTATGACTATGTATTAGAAGTACATTTTAATGCAGCAGTTGGAGACATAAAAGGTAATGGTAAAACTATAGGTACAGAAATATATGTTACGATAGCTGAAAAGACAGTTGGAGTTGAGTATAAGATACTTGAACAATTATCAAAACAAGGATTAAAGAATCGTGGTGTTAAAAGAAAGAATTATACAGTAATATCTAAAGCAAAAGCAGCAGGAACTTCTTCAGCTTTATTGGAGACATGCTTTATAGATGATGCAGATGATATGAAAATATATAGCGAAAAGAAAGATGAAATGTGCAAAGGTATAGCAAATGCTATTATTACACAATTTAAGCTTAAGAAAACTACAGTAAAGGATAATACTATAAAAAAAGGTGATACAGTTTGTATAAAGAGTGGAGCTGTATATGGTGGATTAGCTAAAACAAGAGGTAAAAAAGTGCCAGATAGTGTACTAAAGAAGAAATATCAAGTACAGAAGGTAGAAACGCATAAGAATGTAAAAGAAGCTCTATTGGGTGGAATTAATTCTTGGGTGGCCGTAAAGTATTTGAATAAATAGTAATAAAAAATGGATATAAATGATAAAAGCATGTTAATAATTATTAATATGCTTTTATCATTAAAAATTCATGAAAAGATTAAAAAAGTATATATAAAATAAATATAAAATTTTATATATTGAGTTGAAAAAAATATATAATAAAATATAATGTAGTAGTATGTAAAAAGTATAAGTAATGACCGATTTAATAGATAAGATTATTTATGAGGGCTATGCTGGGAATAAATTGGTTTATATTTTATAGTAAGCTTAATTATGGAAGGTGAGAGATATGAATAATAGTGAAATAGAGAATTTGAAAAATTCTTTTTTGAAAAAAATAGAATTAAAACTATTTTTTAGAGGATTGAGAAAAAATGAAATATTAGAAGGAATCGATACTATTAGGGGGGAATTGTTGGAAAGAGGTTTTTCTATATATGAAGATTTTGATGAAAAAGTAGAATATGATTTTATGGAAAAAAATTTAGGAGAAAAGTTAGTGGATTTTATTAATCCAATTTGTAGATATGCAAACAAAAATGGGACAGAAATACTCATAGCTAGTGATTGTGTTCAAATTACAGATAAAATTGAAAATTATAAAAGTATTAAAAAGTATACGGGTATTTTCACATTGTTGATAATGGCATTGAAAAAAGTATCAGGGTATTTTGTACCAATGAAGATGTATGTAAGAAAGGTAAATATTTGTTACTTGAGAGAGTTAGAGCATTTAAATGAATATTTTTCACAAATGGTTTTTCCAGAATATATGTTTAAAAATGAACTAGATATGAAAGAGGTTATATTTAGTGATAAGAATATTCGTTTAAATAAAGAAGAAGTAAATGTTGAATTTAATACGCAAATGCAATTTGGTGAGGCTTATAATGAGAAAAAACATACATCTGAAGAGTTATATCAAATTATTTTAGATTATATAGTGTATGTTGATGATAGTCAGATTATAAAAAATTCCTTATTGGAGCAAGCTGATTTTGATACTTATTTAGAAAGAATGAATAATATGTTAGATGATATATACCTAAAATCATTAACTAGAGATTTTTTAGTGCGATTATGTAATAGAAATTTTAGTGATAAAAAAATAGTTGGGGTAACACCTAATGAGCAAAATATTAATCAAAATAGTAATAAACATAAAGTTTTAAATAAGATGCTAAAGAAAAGAGAAAAAGGTGGTAGAAAGTGATACAATTTGTTGCAAAAGATAATAAAAAAATACAGAATGATAAAAGAGTTGGAGGATATATTTTTACACCTAAAAAAAAGTATGTAAGAACTTCTACTATTGAGGTACATACTTATAGAGAAGGAAGAAAGGTTATGAGTTTTAATAATGTCGAGTAATCAATTGAAAGGAACTCCAATTTTTATAATAGACAGTCTGATTGTAGAAATATATACGATAGGTTATAGGAATGAAGGAGAGTCTATTGTAATATTAATAAAAGTAGATAATAATGTGAAATATTCAGGTGTTATAGATTGCTATGAAATAAGGGGAAAGGGCAAATATATAAATAAAACAATTGATATATTACAAAAGAATAATGTAGAATATTTAAATTTTATATGTTGGTCACATCCAGATACGGATCATTCTAAAGGATTAGATAAAATAGTTAATTCATATAGTGGAAGTAATACAAGAATATGGTTACCAGAGGGAGTATTTGATTATGATCCACCCAAAAGAAAAGGTTTGGCTAAGATATATAATACAATGAATGAACAAGTTAAAAAAGAAAGAGTTTATACTGCAGATACTGGGAAAGATATGATGCTCTTTGAAGATATAGTATTTAGAAAGGGGACAGAGGACTATTTATTACAAATGAAAGTTTATACACCACCATCAAATATTATTAGAAAAAAAATGAATCAAAAATTTAGACCTAACGATTATTCTATATCGTTTTTGATGTCATTAGGTCAAACGGGTTTTTTATTTACTGGTGATATGACAGGTGAAATAATAGACAATGTATACAGTAAGTTTTCCCCGCTAATATTAAATTATTTAAAATTACCACATCATGGAACGGATAAATCTAAGGAACTTCTTAAATATGTAACATATAGTGAAAAAGTATGCACAACTCTATATAAAGGACAAGATTTACCTAAGGAGACTGTTCTTAAAGAATATAAGGGTATATGTGAAAATTTGTATGTTACAAATAGCAAGGAGGAACTGGAAAAAGAGAAATTTGGGATAATAAAGTTAGAATATGATTTAATTAATAAAAAGTGTAGTAGACATTTTTGTAAAGGGGCATTCGAATATGAGTGAATGTGAGCTAGAAAAGTATGTAAAGGATTTATTTAAAAGAGTACTAGATTTAATGTACTCTTTTTGATTTTGTGGACAATGTACACAAAATGTACACATACAACAAGTAAAACAAAATAACGATAAATAATAATAAGTAATAAAAAGGTATTTAGTAACCTAAAAATCATTGAAAACAGATAAAAATATAGTACAATAAATAAAGATAAGTAATAATAAATAGTTTTATCTCGATAAACAAGACATGTGGAGACTGTGTGTGTACTACAGAAGGTAGATATGTAAAAATCCTTTCATTTAGGCACTTTAGACGGGTTTCTAACTTCCAAAGAGATGGTGAGATTTCAAGAAAAAAATCAATTTCTGACGGAATTAATGTGTCTGTAGTTATGGATATAGTGTGTGGGAACACATCAAAGTAGAGTTAATATATTGTATTTATTTTCATTATAAAACTAAAAAGTAAGGTATAAAAACCGTTCATTTTCAAGCTTTTGAGAATGGGCGGTTTTTTCTATCCTAAAACAAAATAATAAAAAGTGAGGAAGTGGCTTAAAAATGAGCAAAGATAAAAAGGACTGTTCCTTAGGGATACAACAGTCGGCAATAGAAAGTAAGAAAAACAATTTTCAAGATAAAATAATAAATATTGGATTAAACGAGTTAGTTGATTTTAAAGAACATCCTTTTAAAGTAGAAATTAATACAGAATTATATGAGCTTATGGAGAGTATAGAAAAAGATGGCGTGTTAGTTCCGTTATTAGCTAGAACTAATCCAAATGGAAAGGGATATGAATTAATATCAGGACATCGAAGGAAAATGGCATTTGAGTGGGCAGGAATAAATGAGGTGCCAGTTATAGTAAGAGAGCTAGATGATTGTCAGGCAGTTATAGCAATGGTTGATAGTAATTTGCAAAGAGAACATATAAAACCTAGTGAAAAGGCATTTGCTTATAAAATGAAATTGGAGGCAATGAAGAGACAAGGGAAAAGAAATGATTTAACTTTGTCTCAAGTTGGGACAAAGTTAGGTATAGATAACCCCACTTTATGTTTACATGAGATAAAACAAGGAGTTGATGAAGAGGGGAATTGGTTAATAAAAAACACTAAGAATGAAAGAGCTGATGAAAGATTATCTAAGCAAATAGGTGAAAGTAGAAATCAAATAGCTAGATATATAAGATTAACCAATCTTATACCTAAGATATTAGATATGGTTGATGAAGGTAAGATTGCATTTACTGTAGCAGTTGAAATTTCATTTCTTAATGAAGAAGAACAGTATGAATTATATACAGTAATGGATATGGAACAATGTACACCATCCTTATCACAAGCTAATAGATTAAAGAGACTTAGTCAACATAACAGATTAGATATTGATGAGATATACAACATATTAGAAGAAGAGAAACCTAATCAAAGGGAGCAAATAAAGATTACATCAGATACGTTAAATAAGTACTTTCCATCAGATTATTCAGAGAAACAAAAGGTGGAATTAATAGAAGAATTGGTAAAACAATGGCACAAAGAGCAAGTAAAAAGTAGATAGGAATAAGTAGAAACAGTATTGTAGTATGAAAATAGGAGGAATAAGAACAATGAATAACATAGAAGTAATAGGTATAGACCACGGATGGAGTCATATAAAAACAGTTAATGAAGTCTTTAAAACTGCTATAGAAGAGATAGTTAATGAGCCTGCATTTTATGATAATGTACTTGAATATGAAGGAAAGTTTTATAAAGTCGGTGGAAAGAGATTAGATGTAAAAGATTCAAAAGTAGAGAATGAGAATTTTTATCTTCTTACATTAGCCGCTCTTGCAAAGGAACTAAAAAGACGAGGTACATATGAAGCAGATGTAGTACTTGCAGTAGGTCTACCACTTACTAGATTTAGTGAAGAAAAAGCAGACTTTATTAAGTATTTATCAAAGAATGAACATATAACATTTAAGTTTGAAGAAAAGATATATTCAGTGAATATCTTAAGAGTTAGTGTATATCCGCAGTGTTATGCAGCAGTTGTAAGTCAGATACCTTCGTTTGGCAGAAGAGCTTTGGTAGTAGATATAGGTTCATGGACTATAGATTATATGCCTATATTAGATAAGGCACCAGATGATACTAAATGTAATACTCAAAATGAGGGTCTGATTAAGTGTGTGAATGGAATGAAGAGAATAAGTATGAGGCTAATGAATAGAGACATAGATGAGGTGGATATAGAAGAATATCTACTTACAGGAACAACATTATTAGATGATAAGTATAAGAAAATAATAGATAGCGAGATGATTAGATTTACAGATATGGTATATAACTCATTAATAGAAAGTGGTTATAATTTAGATACAACACCTATTATATTTGTTGGTGGAGGAGCAAGAGTAATAAAGAACTTTGGAAAGTTTAGAATAAGAAATGTTAAGTATATATATGATGTTAAGGCTAATGCAAAAGGATATGAAACATTAGCAAGAATATCATTGAGAAATGGGAGGTAGGTATAATGGCAAGAGTTGATACGATACAGCATACGTTTAGGGTTAATCTTAAAAACCCTAAACATTTGTTAGTTCACCAAACACTAGTAAATCTTAATCTGGATATACATAAGTCTAGAGTTAATTTTATAATAGAATGTTTGTATAAGATAATACAAGGAACAGAGATTCAAGAATTAACTAATATTGCAGATGAAGATAGGGAGAAGTTAGTTACTAAGAGGGAAGTAATGAAGATGAATGATGAGTTAAAGGATACAATAGAAAAGGAAGTCATGGAGAAGGTTACTAGTATGTTATTTGGGGCGGTGGTTGGTAATGTTCAAAATATAGTAAATAAAAAAGAAAGAGAAGAGATGAATAATAAGAAGAATAATGGCGATACATATGAGAGTACAACGATGGATGAAATAATAGTTAAGATGGCGGATATGTGGAGTGAGTTTTAAATAATTAGATAAATCTATAGAAGATATTATACTTATGTAATAAAAAAATTGATGGAGGCGATATTCTAATGAATATGAAAGTAAGTTTTTTTGAAGACAAATTTGTAGAAGCAATTAGGGCTGGTATATATGAAATATATATACAAAAAGATGATAAAGAAGAATTGCTTTATGTTGGAGAATCTGTATTTGTTTTAGTAAGATGTGCTACGCATTTATATGAAATAGTAAAAGGAGAAGGATATCTTGGATTCGATAAGGAGTTGCTTGAAAAAGATAATATTATGCTTAAATTTAAATTAGCTTACTCAATAGGCGATAAAAAAGAGAGAAAAGACAAAGAAATAGAATTGATTAAAGAAAAGAAACCCAAGATGCAATCTGGGATAGGGGATAGAGTAAAATCTATTGAAGATATGATTAATGAATTAAAAAATTTATTGAATAATGAATAATAAAAATGTAGCTACGCAAGATGCGTAGCTATTATAGTACTAGATATGTAATATGAAGTTTGTATATTTATACGAAAAGTAGTCAAATGGGGATTATTGACATTGACAAAATATAAATTTTAACATAAACTAACAAAGAGTTGAGGTTGGAAAGAAAGTTATTTATACGTGGAAGGGGATAGTATAATGGATAAGAGAGTTAGATGTTCAAAATTTATATCTTGGCAAATTGAGCCAAATCTTGAATTCGTATATATTTTTAACCATAAAAATAGTCAGTGGATATATCTAGATGGAATTTCAAAGATAATATGGGAAAAGTTAATGACTAGTAGTATTAGAGAAGTGTGTAAAGAAATTATGCAAGAATTTGATGTAGAAGAAGATGTTGTATCAGAAGATATATTAGAATTAGTTGATAGTTTAGTAGAAGAGGGAGTTTTAGAGATATAATGAGTTATGAGCAAACATATGATTTTTCAGATGTTATAAGACAAGCATCCATAAATGAAAATTTATTAGAAGCACGTATAGAACTTAATACGGTATGTAATTTAAGATGCGTACATTGTTATTTGCCAGAGCATATTAATAAAGGGTTGAGTTATGAGGAAATAACAGATTTATTCTATGAGTTACGAGAATTAGGTGTCTATAATTTGACATTAACAGGTGGAGAGATTTTTTGTAGAAAAGATATAATAGATATTATAAAAAAAGCAAGAGAGTTAGGGTTTAATGTATCTTTATTTTCAAATATTACTTTATTAAATGATGATATAGTTAGACAATTAGCTGAGCTATATATAGATAAAGTGTCATGTACATTATTTTCATTGAATGAAGAAATTAATGATAATATTATGGGAAAACAAGGCAGTACAAAGCTAATTTTAGAGAATATAGAATTATTAATAAAATATAATATAGATGTTGAAGTAAAGACTGTTTTGATGAATTTAAATGTATTTGAGTATAAAGATATAGTTAAGTATTGTCAAGCAAGAGGTATAAATCATGTTGTATCTGTTAATGTGACTAAAAAATTCTTAGAAGATGATGCTAATGTAAAACTCAGAGTGTGTGATGATGAATTAGAAAAGATATTTTTGGATGAGAGTCTTGGTTTATTAAAGAAAAATAATGTGTTAGATACAGACTACATATGTGAAAAGTTAAGATATTCATTGTTTATTAATTCAGAAGGTAGTGTATATCCATGTGATACATTTTCAGAATTATGTGGAAATATAAAACAACAGAGATTATATGAAATTTGGAATAATTCAGGTAGGTTAAAGTATTATAGAAATTTAACAATGAAACAACTTAATAGTTGTAAGGATTGCAATAAGAAGAAGTATTGTTTTAAATGTCCTGGAATAACTCAGTTAGAAGAGGGGAACATTGATAAGCAATCAACATTAGCATGTCAACATGCTGATGTTAGATATAAATTATTAAAGGAGGCGTTGTAGTATGAAAAAATACGAGAAACCAGTTATTAAAAAGGCAGAGGCAAAAAAAACAGGAACTGTAGTAGAGACACAATGTAGATGTAGTGGATCATCTACACATATAGTTATAGCTCAATAGTTCATTAACACAAGGCATATAAATATGCCTTGTGTTATATTGTAAAAGGGGAAAAGTATGGAGAATTTACAGGATAAAATATATGAATTAAGTATAAAGAATAAAAATTTAAGAAGTGCAATTATAGAGTTAAATTCATTGTGTAATTGGAAGTGTAAACATTGCTATCTGGGAGAAACGAAGTGTACAAGTTTAAATAAAGATACTATAGTAGATATTTTTAAAGAATTAAGACAACTAGGAGTTTATGAGTTAACTTTAACAGGAGGAGAAATATTTTCAAGAAATGATATTTTTGAAGTAATTGAGTTAGCATGTAATATGTGTTTTAAAGTAAATCTTTTTTCAAATATATCATTACTAAACAGTAAGAAAATAAATAGATTAAAAGAATTGAATATATCATTAATATCATGTACAGTTTTTTCAATGAAAGAAGAGGTTCATGATTTTATAACTGGAGTTAAAGGTTCATTAAAAAAAGTTATTGAGAATATTAGTTTGCTAAAGGAAAGTAATATTGATATAGAAGTAAAAACAATTGTTACTAAATATAATTATATGGATTATATTTCAGTGATGGAATATGTAAAAGAGAATAAGTTAAGATTTAGAATAGATTATGATATTGTGCCGAAATATGGTGAAAACGAAAAGAATGATTGTAGATTGACAATGAAACAATTTGAAGAGATAATAAATAAGTTGGATAATATTAAAAGACAAGATTTTCTAAAGCATAATAAAGAAGATTATTTATGTCCAGAAAGTAGAAATAACATAGCAATAGATAGTAAGGGTAATGTAAAACCGTGTATTAAGTATGAATATTCTGTTGGAAATGTATTTGACAATACAATTAGGGAAATATGGGAAAATTCGTTAGAATTAAAAAGAATTCAAGAACTTAAATGGATGGATATGGGAAGTTGTATTAAATGTGAGAAAAATAGATTTTGCAATAGATGTCCATTGACTAATGTTAAGGAAAATAAAATACAGATTGATAGTAGAGAAGATGTTGAATGCGTTTTAGCAAATATAAGAGAGAATATATATGTAAGGATTGATAAAGTTGAAAAAATACATTTATAAGGTGAAAAATTATATAGTACTTCAAGTATTATTTTATTTAATATATACGATAGCAATAGCAATTGTTCCTTATTTGAGAAAAGTACTTTTTGATAATGCCATGAGTAAAGGTATGAATTTTATAGCGTTTTTGGTGTTATCATATGTTGGAGTTATAGCAGTAAGTGAGATAGCTGTGTTTTTGTCTGAAAAATATGTGTGGAAGACAGCTATGAAGTTTGAAAATATATTAAAAAAGGACTTTTTTACTGTGATAGCTAGAATGGATAATAATAAGTTTTCAGAAAAGAATGTAGGAGAATATATATCATTGCAAGGTAATGATATTACTACACTAGAACAAGATTATTTAACACCTACAATTGATATTATTAAATCTAGTATAATGATAGTTGTATATTCTATTGTTATATTTGGAATGATTGATTATAGAATCGGAATTATATTAATTCTATTATCATTGGTTGTTGTTTTTGTTCCTAATATATTAGCTAGGAAATTAGCAAATAAAAGAAATAATTATATGAAACAAATGGGAAAATACGTTAATGTAGTAAAAGAATTTTTTGAAAATCATGTAGTTATTACAGGTACAACAAGAAAAGCAATTATTAATCATCATAATAGAGAACTAGATAAGACAAGTGATTGCAGATATGATTTTGGTAGGACGAAGTGCTTGTCTTTATCATTAGGAGGAATTGCAACTAATATAATACATTTGGTGGTATATGCATTTATAGCTTATATGTATATGAAGAAAGAAATAACAGTAGGAACGGCAATATCAATATTTGGTTATGTTGAATGCTTTATTTCACCATTACAATCTTTGCTATATGATGTTGATGCTATAAATTCAACAAAGGATATAAGAGAGAAGGTTTATACATATATTATTCAGCTAGGATGCGACACAAAAGAAATGATAAAAGAATTTAATAATGATATTAAGTTTGAAAATGTTAGTGTTAGATTTGATAATTTTAAGTTAAATGATTTCTCATTTAGATTTGAAAAGGGAAAGAAGTATGCTATAGTCGGAGCAAGTGGTTCAGGAAAATCAACTATTTTAAATGTCATGATGGATAAAGTTATAATGGAGAATGGTAGCATATATATAGATGGTAAAGAAATGAATAAGTATGATAAATCGAAAGTGCTAGGTTATTGGGGACAAAATGATATTATTTTTTCAGATAACTTTGAAAATAATATTTCTGTGTTTAATGCATATGATGTGAGTAGATTACCTAGTTATATGAAGGAAAATAAATATCTAGATAATATAAGTAATTGCACAAATCTTAGTGGTGGAGAAAAGAAGATGGTTGGATTCTTTAGATTATATTTACAACAAGTAGATATTTTAGTAATGGATGAGCCTTTTTCGGGTGTAGATGTAAAAACAGCTAGGCGTATGAGTGATTTAATTATGAATACTAGAAAAACTATAATAATGATAACGCATGATATAACTGCGGATAATTTGAGCAAGTTTGATGAAGTTTTATATGTTAAAAATGGACAATTAGTTAACAGTGGTGAATATGAAGAAATTAAAAATGTATTATTGAAGGCATAGGTGATATAAAAGCTACGCCGTGAGGTGGAGCTTTTATTAGTATAAAAAGTCAAGTTATAAAGAACTATATACAGAGAAGAAGTTAAAAATACAAATTAAAGATAAGAGGTGTTGTAGGTGAATGCAAAAGTTGATATATCAGATGTAATACTTGAAACAGATAGATTAATAATTAGACCGTGGAAGGCAACAGACTTAGAAGATTTTTATGAATATGCTAAAGTTGATGGTGTAGGACAAATGGCAGGATGGAATCCACATGCATTAATCGAAGAATCAAAAGAGATTTTAGATATGTTTATAAAAGGAAAGAATGTATTTGCATTAGAGTTGAAGGATAAACATAAGGTTATAGGCTCAGTGGGACTTGAAGAGATGGAAGTAGCTATAGGAGAAAAATACGATGGGTTAAACGGCAGAGAGATAGGTTATGTTCTAAGTAAAGAGCACTGGGGGAGAGGATTGATGCCAGAAGCTGTTAATAGGATTATCAAGTTTTGCTTTGAGAATGAACATTATGATTATTTGATATGTAGTCATTTTGATTATAATAATCAATCTAAAAGAGTAATAGAAAAGAGTGGATTTAGATTTATAAAAAGATGTATTAAGACATCAGAAAAGGGTGAAAAAAAGGTTTTATTATACTATGTATTAGATAAAAATAAGACAAGTGTTTAAAGTAAAGGTTTAAGTTATGGAGGAGAAAAATGAAAGTTTATCATATGAGTCAATTTTTAAAGGTTGGTGACAAATTAAAAGCAGGGTATAGATGTAATAAAGTTCGATGTAATGAGTTTATTAGTGCATTAGAACAATCTGAAAATAGTTTAGAAATAATGATTTCATCTGTGAAGTTAAATAATAATGAATGGCGTGAATACATAAAATGGTGTGTTGAGGGGATATTTGAATTTGTAAGAAAAACAGAATTTAGTTATCTTCCTAGTAGATTAGATTGCAGTTATTATTTTGATACATTAGAATATTTTAAGATATTATATGAAGCGGGGTGGGCGCAAGAATCGGAAGAAGAGAGAGCAAAAATCAAACTTTTTGAAATTGATTTAGAAGAAAAGTCTCCTATTAAATGTGATATGGTTATTTTTGATGAAGCTTATGATATTATGTTAGCAACTAAGGATATAAAAGATGTTATAGTATGTGCTCGAAGATATTTTTCAGGAGAATATAGTAAAGAACCTATATGGGAGATGATGAGTGATAAATCAGCTATAGTAAAAAAAGATATAACTAAAAAGTTAATAGAGTGCATAGGGATATAAAGTTGATGATTGACATAGATTATACAAATGAAAGGATACTTATGGATAATAAAATTATTGTTAAAAAGGCAGATACAAAAGAAATAGGAGATTTGGCAAGTATAATGTCACAATCATGGAAGGCTGCTTTTAATGAATTAATAGATGAAGAATCTTTGAATCAATTTGCAGATAAGAATAGATTTGAAGAAATACTACAAAGAGTACATAGTACAGGTATGGGCAATTTATACATTGCGTATATGAATAACAAACCAGTAGGAGAAATTTTCTGGTATATGGATGATGAAAAATATGCAGAAATTCTCTCAGTACATTCTTTAAAAGAAGTTTGGGGAACTGGGCTAGGCGCTGAAATGTTTAAACAGATAGAAACAGATGTTGTAAGTACAGAAGGTATAGAAGAAATATATCTATGGACTTTCGAAAAAAATATAAGAGCATGTAAATTCTATGAGAAGATGGGAGTTATTAATACTAATGAATTACGAGGAAGTGATTTTGAAGGTATTAATGAGGTTAAATATTTAAAAAGAATATCGTAATTATAAGAAGGGTTATAGATGATAGGAAGGAAAAGTTGAATTTAAAGGAGTTTTTTATGAAAATAAACAATATTGAAACTTCTAGATTTTTGTTAAGAGGTTTCACTAAAGAGGATGCTTTGTGGGCATATAATATTTGGAACAATCCAGAAATGGGACAATATTTACCTGATGAAGCAAAAGAAGATATTGATGATGAATATTTAAAAATGTTAGAAGGCTTAGGTGAAGATGATGGATGTTGTTATTTGATTCCTGTTTTCAAGAATTCATTAGAACGAGTAGGAACATGCAGTTTTGTGATAAGTGAAGACAAAAAAATATATGATATTGCGTATTGTGTACATAAAAACTTTTGGTGTCAAGGCTTTGCGACTGAAATTGCTCAAGGAATGATAGATTATGCACGCAGTCAAGGAGCAGAGAAAGTAACAATTAATGTATCTCAAGAAAACGCTGCTTCAAATCGAGTTGCTCAGAAATGTGGTGGAAGAATTGTTAGTGAGAATATATATACAAAAAGGGGAATAGATATTATTATGAAAGATTACAAATATGAAATAATATTGTAATTGCAAAGCCTTTTCAATATAAACATATAGGTGGAAGACTAATAAATGAAATAATTAAATTAGCTAGGGAAAAGAAGAATATTAAGGTATTGCATGCTGAAATATATTCATTTAACACACAATCACAAAAAATGTTTCTGAGTATAGGAATAAAAAATATCTGAAGAAAAATATGAATTAAATATAATAATGCAAACGATAAAAGCTACGCTACTTATGATATGCGTAGCTTTTATCATACACAAAATTAATAGAAAGAGGGAGTATTATGAAGTACAGAGTAAGGGACAGACCAAGTGCTATATAAGAACTTAATAATAAAAATTAAAAAAGCAGGCTAGCACATGCCTGCTTTTTTAATACAACAAGTCAATATATTTAAGAGGAGGATTTTAATGAAGTTTAGTTTAAGAAGATTTATGGCAAGTTTAGTTGCCATAGCAATTATGGTTACAATGATTTTTTCAAGGGTTAGTGTTTCATTTGCAGCAAGTAGTAAAGCAAATGTATCTTTATGGTATGCATCCACTAGCAAAGTAGGTATAGTAAGTGAGATAAAGGCAGGTTATGACCATGGAGAAGTATTTTACGCAATGATAGATGGTAATTCAGCTTATTGTATGAATTATGGTAAGAGTGTAGATGGAGGGCAGACCATGGCTAGTAATAGTAGTCCAAAGACTAGTCTTTCATCTAAGCAAGAGAAGTTGTTAGAACTGTGTATGTATTATGGGTTTAATGCAACATCAGAGACTTATCCAAGTGAAGAACAGCGTAATAAGTTTATAGCAACACAGTCTCTTGTATGGATTATTGAGGCTGATTTGTTTGGGACTTCTAGTGGTGATTCAGCGGCAAAGAAGATATGTAATTCAGCACCAGATGCATCTGCTTCGTATGATTATTATGAAAGTGTAAGAGATAAGATAGAGAAATCTTATAATGCTAAGGTGCCTAGCTTTTCATCAAAAGATAAAAGTGATGCTGATACATATGAACTAAAATGGAATGAAGATAATGAAAGATTTGAGATAACTTTAACTGATAGTAATAAATCTTTATCCGAGTATGAGTTTAGTTTAAGTGGTTTTAAGGTATCTAAAAATGGAAATAGTATGACTATATATACTACTTCTGTTAATACTACTGCTACTCTTGGAACTTTTAAGTCAGATGTAGGTTCAGTAAAGACAGTTGGAGGTTGTGTATATTGGATTATTGACAAATCTGATTATCAGGAGTTTATATCAGAAAAACCAGAGGTAGAACCTATTAAATCATATATAAAAGTAAAGACAGAGAATATAGGTTATGGAAAGATTACTAAAAAGGATGAAACTACAGGAGTAGCTTTAAAAGGAGCAACTTATGGAGTGTATTCGGATATTAAATGTACTGATTTGGTAGATAAAGTTATTACTACAGATGATGGTTCAGTTAAAACTAGTGGTTTAGTACAAGGAACGTATTATGTAAAAGAAATATCTGCACCTAATGGTTATGTTATAAGTGATAAAGTGACTACACTTAGTATTAAAGCAGGTAAGACAACATCAGTTTCTGTATCTAATAAAGAACAACTAGCTAATATTACTATTAATAAAGTTGATAAGGAATTAAATAAAGCTACACCACAAGGGGATGCAACTTTAAAAGGTGCGGTCTATGGTTTATATGCACGAAATGATATAGTTCATCCAGATGGAGAAACAGGAATCATATATAACGCAGGAGAATTAGTTAGCAAATTAACAACAGATGATCAAGGAAAAGCGCATATAGATAAATTATATTTAGGTAATTATTATGTGAAGGAAATTACACCATCTAAAGGTTATTTATTAGATACAACAGAGTATGATATAGCTTGTGACTATGCAGGAGAGAATGAAGTTGAAGTTTCTAAAAGTATAGTGTCAAAAGAGCAAGTAATTAAACAATCATTTCAGTTAATTAAAATAGGTGATGATGGTGAAAATACAGAGGCAGAGCTTCTTAAAAATGCAGGCTTTAGTGCATACCTTAAATCATCTTTAAAGAAAAAAGCAGATGGAACTTATGATTATAATAAGGCAAATCCTGTAGTGATAGGAGCAAATGGAGAGACTAAACTTTATACAGATGATAAAGGCTATCTTGTTACTACCCCACTTCCATATGGAACTTATATAGTAGTGGAGACAGATACACCACATAATTATAAAACAATAAAGCCATTTGAGGTAAATATTACAACTCATAATCCGTCTACACCTCAGACATGGAGAGTATTTGTAGATAGAAAATTTAGTGCAAAACTTCGTATTATAAAAAAAGATGCATATACTAAAAAGACAGTATTAGTACCAAATGCAGAGTTTAAAATATATGATATGGACAATGAAGAATATGTTCAGATGATTACTACTTATCCATCTAAGCAAACACATAAAACATTTTTTACAGATAAGGATGGGGATTTGATATTACCTAATAATCTAAAAGTGGGTAATTATCGTATAGAAGAGGTGACTGCTCCTTATGGATATATTTTAAATGATAAGACTATTGAAGTCGCTATAGATACTAATACATTTTATGAAATTGATTCGGATACTAATGATGCAATAATTACTGTAGAGTATGAAGATGAACCAGTTACAGGAGAACTTAGTTTATATAAAAAAGGCGAAGTTTTAGTTGGATTTGATGAAATAGAGAAAAAATTTATCTACGAAATGAGAGGTCTACAAGGAGCTAAGTATGAAGTGTATGCAGCAGAAGATATCTATACAGCTGATAATCAATTAGATAGTAAAGGTAATAGAACAACTTATTATAAAAAAGGGGATTTGATAGTAACATTAGAAACTAATGATGAAGGAAAAGCTGTAATTGATTATTTGCCATTAGGTAAATATAAAGTAGTAGAAATTGAAGCACCATATGGATATACATTAGATACAGAACCTAAAGAGGTAACATTTTCATATAAGGATGATAAGACACCTGTTATAAAAGAAGGTGTAGAGTTTATTAATGATAGACAGAAGGTAAAGATGTATATAGATAAGGTGGATGTAGAAAGTGATTTACCGATAGAGGGAGCTGAGTTTAGTTTATATGCACATGAAGATATTTGTAACATAGATGGAGATGTTATAGTAACAAAGGATACATTGCTTGAAGTAGCAGTATCTAATGCTGAAGGAAAAGTTGAATTTATAAAAGATTATCCATTTGCAAAATACATAATAAAAGAGTCAAAACAACCTAATGGTTATGTATCATCAGATGAAGTTATTATTTATGAGACAGAATATGAAGGTCACGAAAAGAAAGAGGCAGTGTATACTAGTGTATTTGAAAATATACCGACTACATTTGAATTTACAAAGACAGATATAACTAGTGGGGTACAGTTAAGAGGAGCAAGATTAAGTGTGTTTAATAAGGAGGGAGAGTTAGTAGATACATGGATATCAGAGGCAGGTAAGTCGCACATAATAAAGAAACTTATAGTAGAAGAAACATATACATTAGTGGAAGAACTAGCACCACTGGGGTATCTAAAAGCAGAAGATATAACATTTACTGTAGAAGATACAGAGGAGATTCAAAAGGTAGATATGAAGGATGAAGTCCCTACAGGAACTATAGTAATTACTAAAGACGGAGAAGTATTAGATAGTGCAGAAAAGGTAATGAGCGCTTTAGTAGATAATATGCTAGACATAACATTTAATTATAAGCAGCAGATGCTAAGTGGAGTTAAGTTTAATGTATATGCAAAAGAAGATATAGTAAGTCCAGATGGTTTAAATACAATTTATTATAAAGCAGATGAATTAATAGGAACTATAACTACAGATGAAAATGGACTAGCAGTAATGGATAAATTACCACTTGGAAAATACTATCTAGTAGAAGTAAGTACGCTAGAAGGATTTATCCTTAATACAGAAAAAATTGATGCAGATGTGTCATATATAGATCAATATACAGATGTTGTATATGCAGGTATGAATATCACCAATGAGAGACAAAAGGTTGAGATTATCATTAAGAAGATAGATGGTAAAACTAATAAAGCTCTTAAAGGTGGTATTTTTGGTTTATATGCAAAAGAAGAGATAGTAAATTCTAAGGGAGAAATAATAGTCAAAGCAGATGAACTAGTAGAAATAGCTATGAGTAATAAAAAAGGAGAGGTTGTATTTCAGGCTGATTTGCCACTTGGAAAATATTATGTAAAAGAAATATCAGCACCTAAAGGTTATGAAAAATCTGATGAGGTATATGAAATAGATGCTTCGTATGATGCTGATAAAGAAAAACTTGTATTTAAGATAACATTTAAAAACTATCCAGTAGAAGTGGAAGTAGTAGATGAAAAACTAGAAAATGTAACAGATACACCTAAGACAGGAGATAATAGCAATATGTTTTTATATGGAATAATAGCTACTATATCATCATTTTTATTAGGTTATATGGGTGGAAAATTAAAGAAGAAAAAAACAAATCATTAGAAAAGGAGGAAGATTAATGGAGTATCAAGAATTTAAAAAGGTGGTTGAAGAACAACTAAAGGAATATGTGCCAGAACCATATAGAAGTATGGAGTGGGATTCTCATAAGGTTGAGAAAGTGAATCAAACATTAGATGCTATAAATTTTCGTTCTAAAGAAAGTGGATTGAATGTTGCACCTACAGTATACATAAATACAATGTATGAACAGTATAAAAGCGGAGAGGACATAGAAGATATTTTAAGAGATGTTGCAGGTGTGATAGTAAGAGCTATGAAGGAAAAGGATAAGATAATTCCTGAGTTAGATTTTGAAAATGCAAAAGATAATATAGTATTTCAACTAATTAATACTGAGCAAAATAAGGAGATGTTAGAGAATGCACCTCATAGAGAATTTCAAGATTTATCTATAATATATAGATGGGTAGTTAATAGAAATGATGAGGGAATTGCTAGTATTTTAATTAAAGACCACATCGCTGACCAGTTAGGCTTATCAGAAAGTCAACTATATGATATGGCAAAGGTAAATACAAAGAAGATACTACCTATAGCAGTTAGACCCATGGGAGAAGTGCTTATGGAGATACTAGCAAAGGATGGTATGCCAATGGAATTAGCCCAAATAATGCTTAATACATTACCAGCTAAGGAGCAGATGTACGTTATATCAAATAATATAGGTGTAAATGGAGCTTCGTCAATGTTATATGAAGATGGATTAAATGAACTAGTAGATATATTTGAAAGTGATATATACATAATGCCAAGTAGTGTTCATGAGTGCATAGCCATATCTTCTGATATGGGAGATCCTGAGGAACTAGCGGAAATGGTTGAGAGTATTAATATGGACCAGGTAGAGTTAAAAGATAGATTATCTAATCAAGTATATTTCTATGATAAAGAGACTAAGCAGATATCACTTGCATCTAATAATCCTAATAAACGATTAGATGGTATGGTTGCAGAAAATAGAGGAAGGTATGACATTGAAGGTCCATCTAGATAGAGAGCAAATTAGAATTATGATATATAATTTATATCTTTTACTAAAAATGAATGGAGGGAAGTATGGAGAGTAAGAAAAGTATAGAACTTACGATGGAAGAATTATTTAACTTAATAGATTCTTATGATAAAGATGAAGATTTCTTTATTCAAGTAGAGGTAGAAAAGGAGCGTGAGTATGAAAGAAAAAGAGAATAATCCGTATAAGATGGATGTGGTTTCTGTTAGATTAGTAAACGATGCTCCTATCATCTCAGAACATCCTATTATGAAACCAGAGGATGCAGTAGACCTTATGGGAGAATATATGTGTGAACTTGATAGAGAAGTATTAGGAGTAATTAATCTAAAGACAGATGGAACGCCTATTAATTGCAGTTTTGTAAGTGTAGGTGCATTAGACCAAACTATAGCACATCCAAGAGAAATACTTAAGACAAGTATATTATCCAATGCAGCAAAGCTTATGTTAATACATAACCATCCCTAGCGGTTCATTAAAACCATCATCTGTAGATACGATGCTTACAGATAAATTAATTCAGGTATGCGACTTAGTTGGCATACCTATTTTAGATCATATAATAGTTGGAGGTGATAACTCAAAGTATTTTAGTTTTAAGGAAAAAGATATATTAAGTAATCCATATGTATATCTTAAGAAAGATTATAATGACTTAGAATTTGGCACAAGATTAGTTGCAGAAGAAAAGTCTAGATAAATATATTAGTCTAAATGTGGTACCAGATATGACAGCTAAATTGTTATGTTGGTACCGCATTTGACTGTATATTGGAAAATGGGTTGCATATTTGACAGTCCATATATAAAAGTATGATTTTTGTCTGAAAAAGTGGTACCGTATTACGCTTACATTTTTAATTATTGGTACCGTATTTGACAGTATTATTGAAAAATGGTACCGGTTTTGACAGACAAAATAATTATAAGAGGGGTTTTAGGGGATTTTGCCCCTAGCAAGTAGCATTTGAGAAGGTGACGTCTCTAATGCGTATCTTGCCATGTACCCCTAGGGTAAATCAAGAAGAATTGTGAGAGGGAGAAATGGAGGAGTATTATGTCAGATAAGAATTATAGTGTGAGAAAAACATTAAGATTAACACCAGATGAGGCAAAGATGTTAGCAGATAAATCTAAAAGTGCATGTATGAGTGAGGCAGAGTATCTTAGATTGATGATTAGTCAGAAACCTAAAGATTATCCAGAGATTAGAGCGTTATATAAGGAACTAATAAATGAAATAAATAAAATAGGCGTAAATATAAATCAGATAGTATATAACCATAATTGTGATTTTTATTCTATTGATGATAAGTTGAGACTTGTATCGTACCTAAAATCAATAAATAAAGCTATAAAAGAGGTTACAGAAAAATGGCAGTAAGTAAAATACTACATATGAAAGATTGTGGAACGAGTTTTCATGGTAGGCATCTAAAATCAACAATTAATTATATTATTGATTCAGATAAAACTCAGAAAGGAAGATTAGTATCAGGAATTAATTGTATAGTTGATTATGCTTATGAACAGATGCAAGAAACTAAGAAACAATTTGCTAAGAATAATAAGCGACAAGGTTATCACATAATATTATCATTTAAAGATGGAGAAACAGATGCAGATACTGTATTTGAAATAACAAGGAGATTTGCAGAAGAATATTTAGGTAATGATTATGAGATAGTATATGCAGTTCATGATAATACAGACCATATTCACTCACATATAGTATTTAATAGTGTTTCATTTAGAACTGGTAAAAAATATAGATATGAGAAAGGAGATTGGTTCAAATATATTCAACCAATAACTAATAGATTGTGTAAAGAATATAATTTATCAACTATAGATTTGGAGGCTGGAAGTGAGGAAAGAAATGAAAATAAAACTAATAAAGATAATAAAAAGGAGAGATATGAAAGATGGAAAGAAGAAAAAGAAGTTAAAGTATTATGGTCAGATATGATAAAGAGAGACATAGATGCTTGTATTATTCAATCTGCAACCTATGAAGGGTTTATAGATATGCTTATTGACAAAGGTTATGAAGTTAAAAATTATAATGGAGAAGGAAAGTATCTTGCGATAAAACCACCAGGTATGCAGAGATTTAAAAGATGTAAGACATTAGGTGATGATTATTCAGAAGAGGATATAAGAACAAGAATTATTAAGGAAGATATAGCTAATAGTTATGTACCTGAAAAAGAGGTGGGAAAAGTAGTTTATTGTAAAGTTAAAAGGGATAAAAGGGCAAAATTAAGTAATCTACAGATAAGGTATTATGCAAAACTATATCGTATAGGAAAGCTTAAGAAGAAACCATATAGTCAGGCATGGAAGTATAAGGACGAGATAAAGAAGATGCATAAGTACCAACAACAGTATCTGTTTTTAGTAAGGCATAATATACATACAATAGATGATTTAGTATCTGTTAATGAGAATCTGTTAGATAATAAAAAGGTGGTTAATACAAATAAGTCTAAGGTATATAAGGCAAGAGCAAAGTATAATGATTTATTTGCTATATATGAGGAAATGAAAGATATAGAAGTATGTGAAAGATGTTATGAAGGTGGGGATATGAGTTTTGCTGAGGAGCATATAAGGTGGACAGAATTAGAGGATGGTTTAAAAGAACAAGGTTATTCATATAGCGAGGTTGAAAGGATTAAAGAATATTATAAGAATGAAATTGCTAAGATAAGAGAGATTGAAACAAATAATAGAAGGGAGATAAGAATAGCTAAGGAACTTATAAAAGATAATATTGTTAAAGATGAAGATGTAAGAGAGGAGAATGTTGTACAGGATAAGGAAGAGTATAATAGAGAGAAAGAAAAAGAGTTTAATATAATCTTAATAAAAGAGCGATAATCGAATGTTATTTAATTGTTTAGAGTGATGATTGACTTGTAACGCTATTTGCGTTACAATAAAAGAAATGGAGGTGCATTTTATGGGAAAAACAACTACACTAAATTTAAGAGTTAATCCTGAAGTAAAAGAAAATGCAGAAAATGTATTATCACAGTTAGGAATACCGATGGCAACAGCTATAGATATGTATCTAAAACAAATAGCTTTAGTAGGAGGAATTCCATTTTCAGTTGTATTACCTAAGACAGAAAGTTCTGTGAATGCAGATGTAATGTCTGTAGCGCAGATACATGAAAAACTAGAAAAAGGATATGCAGATATTGATAAAGGGAATGTTGTAGATGCAGCTAGTGCATTTGAGGCATTTAGAAAGAAGGTTTAATGAGACAGTATAGGGTAGAGATTACACAAGAAGCATTAAAGGATATGGAAGAAATTTATAATTATATTGCAATAGAATTACTTTCGCCCGAAAATGCAATGGGACAATATAACAGAATAGCACATGAGATTTTGACATTAGATACTTTTCCAGAACGTAATAGAATAATGGAATCAGAACAAGAATATAGAATGGGACTTAGAAGATTGATTGTAGATAATTTCTCAGTATTTTATATAATTCGTGATGATAAAGTAATAGTAACTAATGTGTTATATTCTGCATCTGATATAGAAGCACGATTGCGAGAAAAGTAAATTATATATTAAGTAAAAAATGATAACAAGTTATGTATAAAAGGATTGCCTATATAGGGAGTCCTTTTTTCAATTTAAAGGAGATTGAACACACATCTATTAAAACTAATTACTGATTTAAGGATACCATATTAAGTTAGGACTAAAGAAATACAACTTTACTTTTTTGCTAAAGTAAAATATAATCTTAGTAAGAAAGTAAGGTGACGATATGACTCAAAGGGAAAAGATAGAAGAATTGCTTTTAAAGAATAAAGGTATTATTCAAACTTCTAAAATTGTTGAAGAAGGAATTTCTAAGACATATTTTTATGAATATGTAAAAGATAATAATTTGGAAAAATTATCGCATGGTATATATATGACAAGGGATGCATGGGTAGATACAATGTATCTAATTTATCATCGTTGTAAGCAGGCTGTATTTTCTCATGAAACGGCATTATATCTTCACGATTTAACAGATAGAGAACCGTTAATATTTGAAGTTACCTTAAAGACGGGGTATAATCCTACAAAATTAAAAAAGGATGGAATACAGACATATACTGTAAAGAGTGAGTTACATGAAGAGGGAATAGAGTTAATGAAGACATCATTTGGACATGAAGTTCCTGTTTATAATATGGAGAGAACTATTTGTGACATTATAAGAAATAGAAATAATACTGAGATTCAAACATTACAAAATGCTTTAAAGCAATATGTAAAAAGGAAAGATAAAAATATACAATTGCTAATGCAATATGCAAAAGCATTTCGTGTAGAAAAAATATTAAGACAATATCTAGAAGTACTTTTGTGATTAAAAATTTAAAGCATATAAATGACATAATTATCTAAAATTGCGAGGTGCTAAAAGTGATAAATTCGAAAACATCAATTGATATGATAGAAACAGGGAAATATTTAAAAAGACTTGCTAGAAGGAGAGGGTATAGCGTAAAGGATATTCAACATTATTTGAGTTTGGCTTGTCCGCAACCGGTGTATAGATGGTATAAGGGAGCAATTTTACCATCGGTGGATAATTTATTGAAATTAAGTGAACTTTACCATGTTCATATGGAAGAATTATAGGTTAAGACAGGATATGTATTTTGTTATGATATAGAAAAGATAAATAAAGAAAATTTAGCAAAAAGGGTTAGAGCGTATTATTTAAAAATGGTTGCATAATGATTTTGGACTATCCGTCCAATGAAAAAATTTAATAAGTGTTTTAATATAAAAGAAAAACATAGGAGGCACTTATTATGATGAGAAAAGAATTAAAGAATTTAAGCAAAAAAGAATTTGTTCAAGCAATTAATCGGCTTAAAGCAGCTTCTGATTTGCGAGAACAAGTAGATGAGTTATTTCATAATAGTAGGGAGAATATTGAAAATGATTTTTGTAATGCAGCTGCTTTGCAAATATCCCATGAAAGTTTGGTTGTATTTCTTTTAAAAAGAATAATGAATGATAAACATGAGGATATTGATTATTTTATTTATGAACTTGATTATGGTCGTAAATATGAAGATGGAATGATAAAGGATAGATATGGACAAAATATAGATATTCATACACCAGAATTGTTATATGATTTTATTCTGAATAATGGCGTTATGTCTACGAGGGAGGTATAATTATATGACAAAAGAGAAAAACACAGATATTATTATAATTGATGAAACAATGTTACAAACTAAAATACATAGTGTACGTGGACAGAAAGTAATGTTGGACTTTGACTTGGCAGAAATCTATGGATACACAACGAAGGCATTTAATCAACAAGTGAAAAATAATAAAGAGCGTTTTGATGAGGGTTTTCGATTTAAGCTTACTAGAGAAGAAGTAGAAAACTTGAGGTCAAAAAATTTGACCTCAAGTTGGGGAGGTTCTAGATATTTGCCGCATGCATTTACAGAGCAAGGTATTTATATGTTAATGACGGTTCTTAAAGGAGATTTAGCAATCATGCAAAGCAAGGCGTTAATAAGAACTTTTAAACGTATGAAAGATTATATTATTGAAAACCAAGGTTTGATAGGGGAAAGAGAATATCTTCAGTTGTCTATGCAAGTGAATAAAAACATGTTAGAAGTGATGGAAACACGACATGAGTTAAATGAAGTGGAAGACCAGATGGCTGATGTAGTAGATAAATTAAGTACAGTTGTATACAAATCAGATTTATCTGAAATTATGACAGAGTTTGGTAAACCACAGATAAAGCGTGGTTACCTTATTTTGAATGGAGAACCATTTAAGGCTGATTTAGCGTATAGTGAAATATATCAACAGGCTAAGAAGAAACTTTTTATAGTTGATAATTATATTGGAATTAAAACATTGGAACATCTTATTAATTGTAATAATGGTGTAGATGTAACTATATTTAGCGATAATTTGCATAATGGGCTACGAGCAAATATATTTGCAGATTTTTGTAAAGAATATTCTAAAATTAATATTTTAATAAAAAGAACAGGTGGAATATATCATGATAGATTTATTGTTCTTGATTATGGAACTGATGATGAGAGAATTTTTATGTGTGGTGCATCATCTAAGGATGCAGGTGCAAGAGTGACAACAATTATAGAGGATTTTGGTATTAGAAAGTATAAAGTTTTAATTCAA
This sequence comes from Lachnospiraceae bacterium, assembly GCA_015057455.1. Classification (GTDB taxonomy): domain Bacteria; phylum Bacillota; class Clostridia; order Lachnospirales; family Lachnospiraceae; genus SIG301. Next base: position 56,364 of record SVEH01000023.1, read on the forward strand.
GATTTGTTAAAAAATAAAGAATTAATACTACAATAAGTTATGTATATAAGGATTACCTAGCCAAGTAGGTAATCCTTTTTGCTATCCATGTTTAAAGGTGATTGAGTTTGAAGAGTATGTTAGGCTGATGAAGCAGAGTTGGGTGATGCTTAGGGTGGTAAAGAAGATTTGTGACGAGATAAGTGGTAATGAATTTGAGAAGAAATTAGTAATAGAAGCTGATGAGGTAGAATGGAGGCTGTTGAAAATTTATTATTAGGATAAAAAACTATACAAAGATAAATTGCGAAAATAAATGATAACTATAGAAAAAACAAACAACAATAATTAACTACGATTATCTACAATTATCTGTTGATTATTCAAATAGATAATGTTATAATATTTATAAGATAACTTATTTGTAGATGATTATACGAGGAGGTAATATTATGAACTACGACAGAATAATATTAGAATTATTGGATAGAGTTTCTTCATTAGAAGAAGAAGTTAAGGAACTTAAAAGGAATCAAAATAAAGTAAAGGATTATCAAAATGATACAAATGTTAATAATGATTTTGGTAGTTCAAGAGATTCTTATGGAAGAGACACAACCAAATTTATTTTAGATGGTAAGAGATATGGAAAAGGAAAACTAGTACACGCTATTGTTGATAAATATGTAAGTTTAAATCCTAATATTACAGCAAGTCAATTAATGTTAACTTTTGATAGAAGTTTACAAGGTTCGTATGGTGTAGTAAGAACACTAGATGATGTAAAAGTTAATTGTTCAGACTATAGTAGAAGGTTTTTTACTTCGCCAGAGTATATAATACATACAAGTACGGAGGATTGTGTTGTGTGCTCTCAATGGGGAACATTTAATATTGGGAATATTCTAGCAAGAGCAGACCAGTTAGGAATAGAAATTCAGATTATAAAATAGTGATAAAAAAGCATAAATTTAGACTATGAAAGTTTATATTTATGCTGGCAAACGAATAAAATACATCTCGAAAATAATAGCGTCCTAATTCTTGATTTTATAATATTTGTATGCTAGAATACTACAGTGATTTGTAAGAAATAACGAGAGAAAAGATATGAGTAAGATGAGTAAGATAAAAAATAGTCTACTTAAAGTGTTATTAATATTAACTATGTTTTTATTAGTAGGTTGTAAAAAAATAGGTGACAAATCGGCTAATATGTCGATTATATATGGGGTAATGACTTTGATTTCACTAGTATTACTTGTTGTATACTGTGTAGTAATTAGTGAAAAAGAAATATGGTTCTTAATGTTGGCAACTTCTATAATAGTTGTAAATATAGGATATTTGTCGTTATCTGTATCAAAAACAATAGAAGAAGCATTATTGGCAAATAGAATTGCGTATTTAGGTTCGGTATTTTTACCGATGGCTATGTTTATGATTATAATAAGAACTTGTAGTATAAATTATAAAAAATGGATGCCTAATATTTTGTTATTTATAAGTATTTGTGTATTTATTATAGCTGCAAGTCCGGGATATTTGGATATATACTATAAAGAAGTTACATTAAAAGATGTAAATGGATGTACTATTCTTGAGAAGACTTATGGTCCATGGCATATAATATATTTGATATATTTGTTAGTGTATTTTGCTATTATGGTTATTACTATAGTACAAGCTATTGTTAAGAGAAAAAGTTTATCAAATATTCACTCTATAATTTTGGCGGGAGCAGTGTTGATAAATATAGGTGTATGGATGGTAGGTCAGTTAGTAAAGATTGAGTTTGAATTTCTGTCAATATCATATATAATAACTGAATTCTTTATGTTATGTTTATATGTTTTTATTCAAGAGCAAAATAATATTTTAGCTCAAAACAAGAAGAAAGAGAATGATGTTACAGAGAAAATCATTAGTGAGAATGAGATAAGTGAAATCCTACAAGGAAGTTTTAATAAAGATAATAATTATAAAGATAATAATTATCTAGAAAAGAAATTGAATGTTAATCGTGACATAGGGAATGAACAAAAAGAATTATTTGTCTCTGGAGTTAAACAATTAACACCTAAGGAAACTACTATATATGAATGTTATCTACAAGGGAAAAAAACTAAGGACATTATGGAAGAACTTCATATAACTGAGAATACATTAAAGTATCATAATAAAAATATATATAGCAAGTTAGGTGTAACATCTAGAAAGCAATTAAGAGCATACGCAGAGCAATATATGCAAGAAAATTAAGGCAATAGAGAAAATTTTCCCACACTTTTTGATTATAAAATAAGGTAACCCACACTTTTATTTTTGAAAAGTGTGGGGATTTTTTGGGGTTTTTTAGTTAAGTTTATATTGATTTTGACTAAAAGATAAAAAGGTGAGATTTATGTTTAATGTAATGATTGTAGAAAAGGACCCTATGATAAGAAAGTTGATAGAAATTTATATAGAAAAAGATAATCAATATAAAATAGTTGCAGCTATTGATAATCTTGTTAAGGTAAAACAACTATGCATTACTTATAGGGTCGACTTGATTTTAATGGATATATTTGTAGAGACAGATATAAATAGTTTTGATGTGTCAAAAGGAATTAAGAATAAGATGTATAATACAAAAATAATTCTTATGACAGGTTTACCAGAATATAGTTTTATAAAAAAAGCAAAATTTATAGGTATAGATAGTTTTTGGTATAAAATGGATGACGAACAGCAATTAAAAAGAATTATGGATTTAACTTTGAAAGGAAAATCCATTTATCCAGATAAAACGCCAGTTGTAAAATTAGGATCAGCTCTAAGTGATGATTTTACAAATCGTGAATTAGATGTATTAAGAGAATTAATTGATGGAAAAACGGATGCACAGATAGCTGAAGCATTATGTATATCAGTAATTACTGTAAAACAACATATACAAAAATTAAGAGAAAAAACTAAGTTTCATAATAGGACTGAATTAGCTGTTAAAACTAGAGCAAGTGGTTTAATTATATAGTATTTTATTATTAAAACCATACTTTAGTATGGTTTTAATTTGGATATAATATTGATAAAATAAAGCGGAAATAATTGTAAAATAAATTATTCTACATATGTTAAGTATTGATGATTTAGAAGAAATTTATTTTGGAAGTTTTACGAAAGGAGAAGAAAGATGGGATTTTTTTCAAAACTATTTTCAAAACAAACTTGTAGTTTTTGTGACAATCAAGTAGGTGCATTGTCTAGAAAAAAACTAAAAGATGGTAACTACATATGTAAAGAATGCGAGAAAAATTGTAGTGCTTTTATAGATCCATGTATGTTTGATATAGAATATATGAAACAACATATGGAATATATGAAGAAGCAAGATGTTCTTTACAAAAAAGAGTTTGAGGTCCTAGATAAAAAACAAAAGGATAGAATAGTGCATGAAGGATATCATGGAATAGTATTTGCTGATGATATAGCTATGTTTGAAGTTGTTCATCCAAAAGCAAGTAAGAAAAACTATAAAGAACTATTTAGATATGATCAAATAGTAGATTATGATATCTATACTGTTAATTCAACTTCTACGGAAGAAGATGCAAAAAAATACGCAGAAGTGGGAGTTACAATTGATATTAGATGTGCTATAGGTGATGAAGCGTTAGGCGAAAAAGATGTAGATAATAAAAGAATGTTTCATCCATATGTGAAGGAATTTAAAATTCTATGTGCAAGGAATGACGATTATACATTTAGTACGAATCTAATAATTAGTCATCTAGATAAGATTTTCTGCAAAAAAAGTTCTACAGTTGCAGGAAGTATAAAGGAATCAATGTTTGGAACAACAAAAGAAAGACAATCAATCAAAATGGCTGCTGATGCTGTAAAAGGATTGGGAAGTCTTGCAAAAGCTGGAATAACTGGTTCTGAAGAAGATAGAGAAAATGCAAAGGTGGCTATGCAAACTGTAGCAGAAGATGGATTAAATCTTGCGTTTAATAATATGGGAAAGTACCAAGAACTTGCTAATCAGGCAGAACAAAGAGCTTGGGCTGAGTAAAGAAGAAAGGAAATGTAATTTATGAATAAAAAAGTTTTGTTAAGTACAATAGTAGTATTAGCTACAACAGTAGCTTTATCTACTGGGTGTTCAGGAAGTAAGAATGGTAGTAAAGAAGATAAAAATACGAAAACTATAACTATAAAAAAGGAATTTGATAATGTAGATTATCATGTAGTGACATTAAAACATGATAAAAGCATTAAAATAGAAACAGAAGAAGGTCAATATGGTTATATAATAAAGAATGAAAAAGCAGATTATGAGATGAATATATCTATATTAGAGGATACTACTTATGATGACAATAAAGATTATGCAAAAGAGAATGAAGAAGGATATAAGGAACAAAAGATAGGAAAGTATAAGGGTTATTCATATGCTGATAGTGAAGAAGAGCAAGAGGTATATCTTTTACTTAAGGACAAAGAAAATGAAGATATTTATTTATCAATAGATATCGCTTCTATATCAGGAGATAGTAAAGGTACTAAACTACTTGCTTCTGAAGAAGTACAAAATCTATTAAAATCTATTGAATATAAGGGTACAGAAAAAATTGTATATGAAAATCCTGATATGTATACTTCAAATCTAGTATCAGTTAAGAAGTTTGATGTTGATACTAAAGGTTATGATATGGAATTTATAAGAAATGTAGATGATATTTATATTGATATAAATTTGAAAAAGGATGATGAATTTATGTCAACTATAAGTATAATGTCATTAACTGATGATGAAGATAAGGAAAGAACAGAAGAGAATTACAAAGATCCAAAAGAATGTAAGAAGTCAGAAGTTAAGATAGGTGGCGTAGAAGTAACTAAATATAAACATTTAGAAAGTGCTTTTGGATATGATAACTCAGATGTGTTATTATATAAGAAGGATGGAAAGTGGATGTTCGTACATCCTTGTTATGATGATGAGGTAGATGAAAAACTTATATATACAATAGTAGAAAAACTAATGGAGAATTCAACACCCGTTGAAAAAGAGGATTAATTAAATAAGAAGTTAAATATTATTTTGTAGGTATATGAAAGATTAAGAACATATATAAAGAACACAGCATAAGTAATTGTAGCAGTTACTTATGCTGTGATTTTGTATGTGCTCTTTTTATGTTACATTAATAACGATTAGTTTTAATTCTACTTTTTTGAACTATAATCATGGTACCACTTATAATAATGCCATATTATTGTGTTATAGGAGGATGGGTTATAAAATATTTTGTAACTTATCTGACAGGGCAAAGCAAGATAGTAGAATCTGATAGTTATTTTTCTAGTTATATAAGTGGATATTACGAACGTAAGCGTCAAATCAAGCACGCATTTAATACCTTCAGTTAAAGAGCTATAATCTTTGACATGGAGGTGTTATCTATAATGAGAACTAAAGAAGAAAAATTAAAATTAATCGAGGAATATAAAGC
>SVEH01000003.1 GCA_015057455.1 Lachnospiraceae bacterium
ATTGAAGTGACCTCCTTTTGTATGTGGTAAACCCGTTTTTTGTTGTTAAACTTATTATCGGTAAATCCACGATAAATGCAATCGTGGGGTCACTTCATATTATCTTAGTGATTTCAAGCGCCAGCGCAGAAAGAACTTAGTACCACTAGGTGTGAAGTCAAGTGAGAACGTCCATTAAACATATATATTCGAACCCGTATTATTGCGTCACTAGAATAATAACCCCCACTTACGCGGAGCATAATGATGAACCCAATTTGAGCGATAGCTCAAATTAAGGAGAAATTTATATCCATAAAATGCAAAAATATTGCTGGGGTTTATCCAGCAATATTCATTGCAATATAACCATTATTAATTTGTTTTCTACTTATACCTCAACCGTATCAGCAGCACCTGCTGTAACTGTTTCTTGTGAAGCTTCTCTATACTTCTCTAAGATAACAGTTTGAATCTTCTCTCTTGTCTCTGAACTGATTGGATGAGCAATGTCTCTATATTCACCGTCACCTGATTTACGACTAGGCATTGCAATGAATAATCCCTTGTCACCCTCTATTACCTTGATATCATGAACTACGAATTCATTATCAAATGTAACAGAAACAACAGCTTTCATTTTTCCTTCTTTAGTTACTTTTCTTACTCTAACGTCTGTGATTTGCATTACGCAACCTCCTGGTCATTAAAAATTAGAGTACAAATCTTTCATTCTTCTCAACAACAATTTTAATCTTGCCGTTTTCTCCTACGTAATGAGAGTTAGGTTTTATTGTGTCCCTACTTTCTACTATGCAGTTTTCGATGTAAGTATTGTCTCCAATATGTACATCGTTCAAAATGATAGAATTCTTTATAGTACAATTATTACCTACGTAAACTTTTTTAAATAAAACTGAATTCTCAACTTGTCCATTAAGTATACAACCACTTGAAACTAAGCTATTTTTAATGTTAGAACCAGGATTATGCTTAGCTGGTGGCATATCATCTATCTTAGAATAAATTGCACTTTCCTTAAAGAAATAATCTCTAACATCTTTCTTCAAGAAGTCCATATTTGTATTAAAATATGACTCAACAGTTGCAATATTACTCCAATAAGTATCCATCATATATGCATAAATTCTCTTAACTGATTTATTTCTTATAAGAATATCTTTTACAAAATCATATCTTTCTTCTTCATCAGCCTTCTCTAAAAGGTCTATAAGAAGTCTTCTTCTTAATATATACACACCTGTTGATACTATATTGCTATCAGCTACTATAGGTTTCTCTTCAAATTCTGTAATCCTATTATCGTTATCGAATTTTACTACACCAAATCTTGTAGCCTCATTCATATCATCAATCTTTGTACATACAACAGTTATATCAGCCTTCTTATCAATGTGATACTCTAATACTTTGTTGTAATCTAATGTATAAATTCCATCTGCTGATGTAATAACTACATATGGTTCATGTGATTTCTTAAGGAATTCAATGTTTTGATGCATAGCATCTGCAGTTCCTCTATACCATGAATTATTATCATATGTGATAGTTGGATTAAATACATATAATCCACCTTGTTTTCTACCAAAATCCCACCATTTTGATGAGTTTAAATGTTCATTTAATGCCTTAGCATTATACTGCGAAAATACAGCAACATTCTGTATATGTGAGTTAGACATATTACTAAGAACGAAATCTATACTTCTATAGCTTCCAGCGATAGGCATTGCAGCCACTGCTCTTTTCTCAGAAAGTTGCTTCATTCTCTTTCCATTACCACCTGCTAAAACTATACCTACTGCTCTCATCTTACTCACCTTCCTTCTTTAATGTTCTACCACTTGGTAAATATCCATCTGGATAATCCTCTTCAGTTGTAATACCAGCTATAGCAACATTCTTACCAATTCTTACATTCATTGGTACAACTGCATTCTCTGCTACAGTTACTAAACCATTATTATAAATGTCTGGATTAGTTTCATTATCTACTTCGTCGCCTACACCTAATTGTGCGTATTCATTAATTGTAACATTCTCTGCTACAATAGCTTTCTCTATTTTAGCGCCTTTCTTAATTACGGAACCATTCATAATAATAGAATCATTAATAACAACATCTTCACCAATATATACATCTGATCCTATAACAGAATTAGTTACCTTACCATATATCTCTGAGCCTTCTCCAATAATTGCTCTTTCAATAAATGCATCTGCTGCAACATATTGTGGTGTAATAACATCTGTCTTAGTATAAATTCTCCAAAATTCTTCGTATAGATTAAATTCTGGAATTAAATCTATAAGTTCCATATTAGCTTGCCAATAAGAATGAAGAGTTCCTACATCCTTCCAATATCCATTATATTCATATGCAAATATTCTCTTACCTTGCTCATGACAATATGGGATAATATGCTTTCCAAAGTCACATCCTTTTTGATCTTTCAATTTTAGTAATGACTCTTTTAATAGTTCCCATTTGAAAATATAAATACCCATAGATGCAAGATTACTTCTTGGATTAGCTGGTTTCTCTTCAAATTCAATTATTTTTTTATTCTCATCTGTAATAACAACACCAAAACGATGTGCTTCTTCCATAGGTACTGGAATTGTTGCAATTGTAATATCTGCTTCATTGGCTTTATGATATTCAAGCATAACTTCATAATCCATCTTATATATGTGATCTCCACCTAATATAAGAACATATTCAGGATTATAATACTCCATATACTCTAAGTTTTGGAAAATAGCATTAGCTGTTCCTGTATACCATTCACTACTATTACTCTTCTCATATGGTGGAAGTATTGAAACACCACCTATATTTCTATCCAAGTCCCAAGGAATACCTATTCCTATATGTGTGTTTAATCTAAGTGGTTGATACTGTGTAAGTACACCTACTGTATCAACTCCTGAATTAATACAGTTACTAAGTGGGAAATCTATTATTCTGTATTTACCACCAAATGATACTGCTGGTTTTGCTACTCTTGAAGTAAGAGCACCTAATCTTGAGCCTTGCCCACCTGCTAATAACATAGCAATCATTTCTTTTTTTATCACGGAAATTCACCTCATACATCTATATACTAGTAAATCATTACTTCCCATTATAACATAATTTTTTCAAATGTGAACAATAATATACAAATTTTGTAAATTATTTTTCCATCCACTCATCCTTATATTGTTTTTTTCCAAATATTGGGTTATTATAAGTATAGTAGAAATTTTCATACTTAATTATAATTATAAATTCAAGAAGCTTTTTCTATGGTGTCTCAAACATACTTTTAATTATAAAAAGATACTTATTAGAATTACATAGAATGATTCTCTGTTTTGTTATCGTAAGAACATTTTATTATCTTTAGCAAAAAGTACAAAGAATTTATCAAATAAAAAGAACTAGCTTAAATGTGATATATTTACATTTTATACTTGTTATAAAATTTATACTTGTTATAAAATTTATATTTATTATTAAATGTAAAATTTATAATTGTTATATAACTTAGATTTTAATTTATACTAAATAACGTATTTATACTAACATGAATTAGAATAACGTGAATTTGATTCAAGGAGGACTTAATAATATGAGTAACATTAATTTTGACAAGCCATGTCACATCTATTTTATGGGAATTGGTGGTATTAGTATGAGTGGATTTGCACATTTACTACATGATGCAGGATTTACTATCAGTGGTTCTGATATGAAACAATCCACTATAACTCATGGTTTAGAAGAAAAAGGAATACATATTAACTATTCTCAAATAGGTGAGAATATACATTCAGATATAGATTTAGTAGTATACACTGCAGCTATTCATCCTGACAATTCAGAATATATAGCTGCAAAAGCTCTTAATATCCCTATGATTGACAGAGCTGAAATGGTAGGACAAGTAATGAAACATTACTCTAATGCTATAGGAATTTCAGGGACCCATGGAAAAACAACAACTACTTCTATGCTATCACATGTATTTTTAGAAGCAGATATGGACCCAACTATATCTGTTGGTGGAATATTAAAAGCTATCAATAGTAATATTCGTATAGGAAAATCACAAAACTTCATTACAGAAGCATGTGAATACACTAATAGTTTTTTAAAGTTTTTCCCTACAGTAGAAATTATACTTAATATAGAAGAGGACCATATGGACTTTTTCAAAGATTTAGCAGATATTCGTAACTCATTTACAAAGTATGCAAATCTTCTTCCTGAAACAGGAATTGTTGTAATTAATGGCGAAATAGAAAACCACGAAGAAATTACATCTCAATGTAAAGGAAAAGTTATAACATATGGTACAGATTCAACAGAATATACATATAGCGCAACTAATATATCCTTTGATGAGCAAGGACATGGTCATTATGATCTTATGAAAGATGGAGCGTTCTTAACAAAGGTAAACCTTAATGTTGTAGGTATGCATAATATATCAAACTCTCTAGCAGTGTTTGCAACTTGTAATGAACTTAATATTCCTACTAACTTTATACTTGATGGTATCCTTCACTTTGATGGTGCTGTAAGAAGATTTGAGTTTAAAGGAAGCTATAACGGATTTGATATAATCGATGACTATGCTCATCATCCAACAGAGATAACAGCAACTCTTACTGCTGCTAAGAATTATCCACACAAAACACTTTGGACTGTATTTCAACCGCACACTTATACAAGAACAAAAGCATTCCTAAAAGAATTTGGTGAAGCATTATCTCATTCAGATAAAATAATCATAACCGATATATTTGCAGCCCGCGAAAAACCTACAGGTGACATTTCTTCACTAGATTTAGTTGAAGAAATAAAAAAATACAATGACAATGTATATTATTTCGAAAAATTTAATGAAATTGAGAATTTTTTAATAAATAACTGTACTAACGGTGATTTGTTGATAACTATGGGTGCTGGCAATGTCGTAGAAATAGGCGAAAACATACTTAATAAATAATTATCCACATTATCCACAGATTATAAACTCTAATTTAGAATTTATATCTGTGGATATCTTTTTGTTTTTTTCTCTTTATTTATACCCTTTCCACAACTTATCCACATTATCCACACTATCCACTGTATGACTAATAAACATTTCTTTATTTTATACAATGTGTTATAATATGCAACGATGTTTAAAAAACTTTTCGACTCGACTTTTTATATAAAAAATATTATAATAGGTTACGTTGTAGTTTAGTTAATTGTGATTTAATCATCAATATTTAGAAAGTTAGGTGTAATTATAATGAGTTCGATTTCATTATGTTCTAGTAGTGTATCCAATATTACCGTTATATCAAACATATTTATAGATAAATATATGCCTTCTGCAAATGGTTCATTTGTAAAGGTTTATTTGTATTTACTAAGAATTATGTCAGATAATTCTACTACTGATTTATCTATATCCAAAATTGCAGACAATCTAGAACACACAGAGACAGATGTACTTAGAGCCCTTACTTATTGGGAGAAATTACACCTTCTATCTCTTAGACGTAATCCTAAGAATGAAATTGACTCCATTACATTTCATGATTTAGATACAATCGATAATACACCAGCTTTTATGATAGGTGATACTTATCAGTCAGATAACTCATTTGTACAAAATGAGATAAGCACTACTGTTGCTACACCAAAACTACAAGATAATAAAGATATTAATTTTGTTATATCTATAGCTGAAAAATATATCGAAAGAATGCTTACTCCTAACGATGAGCAATTAATATTATATCTATATACAAAAGCAGGTTTTTCCCCTGATTTAATATTAGAATTATATGAATATTGCGCATCTCAAGGCAAGAAACAATATCGTTATATTGAAGCAGTTGCCTCTGCATGGATAAAAGACGGCATTAAATCTGCTGAACAAGCTAGGACAACAACTGATACATATATTTCAAACTATAAAGCTGTAGTTAATGAATTTGGTATCACTCGTCAATTAGGACAATCTGAAAAAAATTATATAGACAAATGGTCTAAAACATATGGATTTAATATAGAGATAATAAAAAAAGCTTGTAGTAAGACACTTCTTAGTATTCAAAAACCAGATTTTAAATATACTGACAAGATTCTTGCTGCTTGGCATCAGAATAATGTTAAGACTTTGCAAGACTTAGAGACTTTAGAAAACAACTACCAAAGATCTAACTCGCAAAAAAAGACTAAACAATATTCTACACCAAAAACAAACAACAAATTCAACTCATTTTCTCAAAGAAACTATACTTCTGAAGAACTAGATGAGTTAGAACGCAAATTACTTAGTAAATAGAATTTTCAATTTAAATATCATTTTATGACTAATATATAGTATTTTATACTTAATATAAAGCATTTTGTAATTAATATATAGCATTTTATGACTAATATAAAGCATTTTATAATTAATATATAGCATTTGACAAATAATATAGAAAGGGACATTCAACATGGCGCTAAATAATTCACAATATAACTCAATTTTAAGAGAATACGATACAAAACAATATAATTCAAAGCACCTATTAGACATTAGAACTAAAGAAATAGAATCAGCAATTCCTGAATTTAAAGCCCTTAATGACGAAATCGTTACTCGTTCTATTAGTATTGCTAAGGCTGCTTTATTCTCTGATAACAAAGTAGATATAGAAGCTCTAAAATCAGATAATTTAGATATATCTATGAAGAAAATTGAGTTACTAGTTGAACATGGTTACCCTGCAGATTACCTATCTCCTACTTATGAATGTAATATTTGTAAAGATACCGGATTTGTTAATGGAGAAAAATGTGTCTGTTTTAAACAAGCTATAATCAATTTGTTATATTCACAAACATTACTAAATACAGCAATTGACAAAGAGAATTTTGATACAATGTCATTTGAATATTATTCAGATACTGACATAGACGAAACTTTAGGAATTACACCTTACGAGAATATTCATAATATTCTTACTAAGTGTCATACTTTCATTAGGGACTTTGAGAAACCTTATGCTGAACGTGAATATAAAAACTTACTTATATATGGTAATACAGGTGTTGGAAAAACATTTTTGGCTAACTGTATTGCAAGAGAAATTCTCAACAATGCTCACTCTGTTGTTTATATTACAGCAACTGAGCTATTTGAAACATTTAGCAAGCACTCTTTTGATAAAGATAATGATTATGAATTAGATAGTAAAGTAGAATATATTAACACATGTGACCTACTTATTATAGATGATTTGGGTACAGAACTTAGTAATACATTTACCAATTCTCAACTGTACTCATGTATAAATAACAGAATCTTAAAAAATCTTTCTGTTATTATATCAACTAATTACCAATTAAATGAGCTTCAATCAACTTACAGTGAACGTATTTTTTCGCGATTTGTAGGCGAATACTCTATTTTAAGATTAATTGGTGATGATATAAGAATAAAACATCCATAAATTTTTATAAAATCACTTGAATTAATCTTATAGTTAGCTTATGATTAATTGGTGAAGTTTAAAAAGTATGGATTTTTATAAGTGTTACTACTGTGTAGTTGACACATATATTTTAAATTTGTTTAGTAGTTTATTATATTGGAGGAATTAAATAATGCCACACGAAGAGAAATTTGTTAACACCATCCCTGCGGGGAAACTTGGTATCATTGCTCATAAAAGCAGTGAAGCCTTTGGAAAAAAAGTGGACAATTACATTGTTCGCTGGCGTGACAAAAGGGAGAATGATCATGAATCTGCATTGCATTTCAAAGATTATCGTAAAGATTCTTTCTTACTAAATGCATGTTGTCCACGTTTTGGTTCAGGAGAAGCAAAATGTCAACTTAAAGAAACTGTTCGTGGTGATGATTTATATATCCTTGTGGATGTATGTAATTACAGTTTAACTTACACTGTAAGTGGACACACAAATCATATGTCACCAGATGATCACTATCAAGATTTGAAGAGAATTATTGCTGCTGCTAGTGGTAAAGCAAGAAGAATTACAGTTATTATGCCTTTCTTATATGAAAGTAGACAACATAAGAGAACATCAAGAGAATCTCTTGACTGTGCCATTGCTTTACAAGAACTTGTAAAAATGGGTGTAGATAGCATTATAACATTTGATGCTCATGATCCAAGAGTTCAAAACGCTATCCCATTTAACAGTTTTGAAACTGTACAACCAGCATATCAATTTATCAAGACACTTCTTACAAAAGTACCTGATTTCAAACCAAATGCTAAAAAACTTATGGTTATCAGCCCTGATGAAGGTGGTATGAATCGTGCTGTATACTTCGCCAACGTACTAGGCGTTGATATGGGTATGTTCTACAAACGTCGTGACTACACTACTATTGTAAATGGACGTAACCCAATAGTTGCACATGAATTCTTAGGTTCTGATGTTGAAGGAAAAGATATGCTTATCATTGATGATATGATTTCATCAGGTGAAAGTATGCTAGACGTTGCAAAAGAACTTAAGAAAAGAAAAGCTGGAAGAATTTTTGTATGTTCATCATTTGGTTTATTTACTAATGGCTTAGAAAAATTTGATGAAGCTTATGAAAAAGGTTTAATATATAGAGTTTTAACAACTAATCTTATCTATCAAACAGAAGAATTATTATCAAAACCATATTACTTAAATGTAGATATGAGTAAATATGTAGCACTTCTAATCGATGCACTTAATCATGATGCTTCAATTAGCGAGTACTTGAACCCAGCTAATAGGATTCAAAAAATACTTAAAAAATATAAAGATAAATAATTACCAGGCTGTGAAAAGATTGTTTTATATATTTTCACAGCCTTTTTTATTTTCATGAGAAATTACATTTGTGATTATAAATTTCTCGTAAAATAAACATTCTACCAAGAATATGTAGTTCATTAACTAAAATCTCAAACTTTATTCTAACTTACGTACAAAATAAGTAAAAAGAGTACTTTATTCTTGGCATTATCAAACATTATTGGAGGGATATATATGTATAATATAATGTCTGCTAAAGCAGAAGAATTTATAGATGATAGCGAAATTCTATCCTCTATAGAATATGGAAAAGAAAACAAATCTAATAGAGAATTAATAAAATCAATTCTTAATAAAGCAAGAGAATTTAAAGGACTATCACATCGTGAAGCTATAGTTTTACTTGAATGTGATCAAGAAGATTTAAATGCTGAAATCACTGCTCTTTCAATGGAAATAAAAGAAAAATTTTATGGCAATCGTATCGTTATGTTTGCACCTATATATTTATCAAATTATTGCGTAAACAACTGCACATATTGCCCATTTCACTATAAAAACAAGACAATTCCACGTAAGAAACTTACTCAAGAAGAAATTAAACAAGAAGTTATTGCACTTCAAGATATGGGACATAAAAGACTTGCTCTTGAATCAGGTGAAGATCCTGTAAACAACCCAATTGAATATATACTTGAAAGTATTAATACTATTTATAATATAAAACACAAAAATGGTGCTATCAGACGTGTTAATGTTAACATTGCTGCTACTACTGTTGAAAATTATCGTAAGCTTAAAGAAGCTGAAATAGGCACTTATATCCTATTCCAAGAAACTTATAATAAAAAAGCTTATGAGGAACTTCATCCAAGTGGACCAAAAGCTAACTATGCATACCATACAGAAGCTATGGACAGAGCTATGGAAGGTGGTATTGATGATGTAGGAATTGGTGTACTATTTGGACTTGAATTATATCGTTATGATTTTGTAGGATTACTTATGCACGCAGAACATCTTGAAGCATACAAAGGTGTTGGACCACATACTATTTCTGTTCCTCGTATAAGACCTGCAGAAGATATTAATTTAGATGAATTCACTAATGCTATATCAGATGAAATATTTGAAAAAATTGTTTCTATCTTAAGAATAGCTGTTCCTTATACAGGAATTATCGTATCAACTCGTGAATCAAAAAAGGTTAGAGAAAATGTTCTTAAACTTGGTGTGTCACAATTAAGCGGTGGTTCAAAAACTGATGTAGGTGGATATTCTGTTTATGCTGAAGAGGAAGATGAATCTGCTCAATTTGATATAGAGGATACTCGTACTCTTGACGAGGTTGTTAACTGGCTTGTTTCTCTAGGATATATACCAAGTTTCTGTACAGCATGCTATCGTGAGGGTAGAACTGGTGATAGATTTATGAAACTTGTTAAATCTGGCCAAATAGCTAACTGTTGCCAACCAAATGCACTTATCACATTAAAAGAATACTTATGTGATTATGCATCTGAAGATACTAAGAAAAAGGGTATTGAACTTATTAAAACTGAATTAGAAAAAGTAACTAATCCAAAAGTTAAAGAAACTGCAGCTAAATTTATCTCCCAAATCGAAAACGGAGAACGCGATTTTAGATTTTAAGGGTTGCCTTTCTAGTTTTGCTTTGCTAGTTACGAAATAAGAGAAGATATAGTTATTTTTGCTCACGCTCTCGCTCCATTGCGTTGCCTAAGGGTACTAAGCTCCCTTATCGATAATGATGTCTCATTATCTCAAGCTCGCTAAGGACCCAGGCACGCAAATCCCGCAAAAATAACTATATCTTCTCTTATTTCTTACCCTAATTAATGTTTTACTTGAAATTAATTATTCTCTTAGCCTTTTTATGAATATTGCTTAATAATAATAATAATAATTGTTTCTTCTAAATACGTATATTAATACTTAACTGTATAAATATATGCATTTCCTTTTTTTCCAACTCTTTTTATTACACCTACATAATTTAATATATTTAGTGCGGTACACGCCCTTTGTTGTGGTAATTTTGTTATTTTGGCGTAATCTTTTGTGGTAAATTGTTCTGGTAGTTCTATTGGCACTAATTGCATATAATCTTCTATACATTCTATATTTATTTCTGTTTCTATTTTTAATGGAATTCTATCATATCTTACAGAACCTTTTTTCTTATCTTTGCTCCATCCATTCAATAGTCTGTATTCCTCTATATCTATTAGAACTAATTTTAGTTTTAGATTTGGATGCTTTAAATATTGTTTAATTCTATATAGTTCTTTAAATGCTAAATATTCTGTCCCCTTTTTTGGCGATTTTCTTCTACTTTCTACTTCTTTTGTATCCTTATTTATCCAATTAAGCCATTTTATATGCGGAATTGGATATATTATAGTTACTTCATATTCTTGTAGAAAATATTCTAGCTTACTTCTCATCGTATTAAATGCTGCTGTTTGAATTTCTTTTATTTTCCCATCTTTATATATATCTGCAACATAATTTCCTATTATAACTTCATGATAATCTATATCCGGTTCATAGTAATGTTTCAATACAGAATGAACTGTTTTCTCACTAAGTGTCCCAATTCCCATTTTTATCTTATCATTAGCGCATATTCTATCTCTAACATCTTCAAATCTATTATTATCTATCATAAATAACTCTCTTTTCTCCACCAAAATTATATTTTACATGTAATTATTTCACTATATCATTATAACATCATTTCCATTACTTAATGAATACCTTACTTACATTTTCTAATCCCACTTTGGCCTACAAAAAAAGTATAAGATATGAATATTATATCTTATACTTTTTTTATCTCTAAATAGCAATGTAAAACACTGCAACCCTTATTTCTTTGTATATGTTTTATAAGTTGCTGAATATGCACCTGTTCTTGTGCCTCTACATGCTCTTACTTTGTAGTGATATGTACTATTCTTTGCTAAACCAGTCTTTGTAAATGATGTAGTTCTTGTATTTCCAACATATACATATTTTTTAGTTTTTGCATTGTACTGTACTATTTGATAATATGTAGCTCCAGGAACTTTTGTCCAACTAAGTTTTATTGCTTTACTTGTTCTAGCTGATGTTTTAACACCTGTTACTGTAGCTAAATTTATATTAAATTTCTTAGTTAATGTACCTTCATAATTACCTTTACCTTTTATAGCAACTGTCCCTTGACCTAATGCTCTATTATTACTATATGTTAATGTATAATCAGTTCCTACTGTTAAAGTGTAATCACCATATTTTACTACTACCTTTGGTTTTAAATCTTTTCCTGAATAGTACGCATTAGCAACTGATGCCTTACATTCTGTTATTTTCCTCATTGAGCACACTGTATTTGCTGCAAAATAACTACTAGTACTTAACACTTGAGTTTGACTGCAATTAAATAATGCTCCCTTTTCACTTGGTTTTGTTTTTATTTGATAAACTATTCTATCATTTATCATTCCTAAACCATATATATAGCCTTTTGAAGTACTTGGGCTTACAGCCACATATGCTTTCTTAGCATCAGGATCTAATCTATATATTTTAGATTTTGTATTAAAATATAGTTTATCATTTTGTACTCTAAATGTAGCAAAATATCCTTTATAGTAATAACTTGGATTACTAATTACGTTCCATTTTTTATCTGGTAAATCCATAATTACTGATGTATTATTTGTATTCAAATTCCATTTACATATTTTTCCTGAACTATTTACATAATACCAATATCCTTCATAATATGTAAATGCACTTGTTACATTTCTCCAAAAATAATTATCATATTTTTTATTCTTTGCAGGATACTCTGATGTATCATATCCTGAATAATCTAATTCTTTTAATTTTGCATCACTTACTAGAAAATACTCATGTTCTACTTTTCCTGCAGTATCATAAACTGGATCATCCCATGTTGTATCAATATGATAATATGAGCCATCAAGTTTAACAACATTCCATGCATGATTCATAGTATCACTAGTAATCATATGTGACTCTATTCCTAATTTGCCCATTATATATTTAAAGGCAAGAGCAAATCCCTGACATACACCTGTTTTATTAACTAAAACACCAATTGCTGTATAATGTTCATCTGCAAGAGCATCTTTATTGCCATTTGCATATTTTAAATATGAATCATAATCATAACTAATATTGCTTACAAAATACTCATGAACATACAATATCTTACCTAAATTATTCATACCTTTAACTGCATTTACAATTTTAGCAACCTCTGCATCAAACTTACTATAAAAAGTTTTAACTTGTTCTGGTGTATACCTATAAACAAATCTTAACTGAGTAATCTTACCCTCTGCTGGTGTATATGCTTTCCATTCTGCGATAAATAAATATGGATTGTCATAATACACATCATAATAATAGTCATATATATTACTCTCTTTTATATCATATTCTGATACATCTATATACTCTTTACGAGCTAAAATACCTTGTGTAACTGCCTCTTTAAATCCCTCTTTATCTTCAGCAGCATAAGCATCCATGTCCCCCAACATAATAAATGCCAATATCAAACAGAACCCAACTACTACTCTCCTCATCTTCATCATAAAAATCCTCCATTCCGAACCGTTTACCCCCGAGTTTGCGTAGTTTTAGCACTTCTACAATATATGCCCCACTCATAAAACATATAATATTATTAGCTAAAAATACTAGTTATTCCTCTTATAAACGTATAGCAAATAGTTTTCCTTCTGTTTATAGATATATCTGAATATTGATAATTATTAATTTATTAAGTTTTCCCTTAAAAAGTGCATAATAATAGCACTCCGACATACTTTAATTTTAACATTATATAGGACTTTATTCAATAAAGAATAAAGTCCCAAATATTAGTTTTACTTATATAATCATTAATTTATTTGTATAATGTTTTCTTTACATTTAAATTATTACAAGACTTATGACAATTCTTATCTTTTTTAACATCAAATGCTGGATTAAAGGCATAAAAGTTCTTACTATCTAGCTTATCTTGAACTATTCTAAGAGCCTCACCAAATCTTTGATAATGCACTATTTCTCTAGCTCTTAAAAATTTAATAACATCTCTTATTTCACAATCACCTACTAATCTTAGTATATTATCATAAGTTGTTCTTGCTTTTTGTTCTGCAGCTAAGTCCTCATGCAAATCAGTAATTGGATCCCCTTTAGATTGGAAAAATGTTGCTGTAAATGGCACTCCACCTGCTGCTTGTGGCCATAATCCAACTGTGTGGTCCACATAATAATCAGCAAATCCACCATCTATAATTTCTTGTGGTGTTAATTTATCAGTTAATTGATGAACAATAGCACTTATCATCTCCATGTGAGCTAGTTCTTCCGTACCGATGTCTGTTAATGTTGCCATTACTTCCTTATATGGCATAGCATATCTTTGAGATAAATATCTCATAGATGCCGCAAGTTCTCCATCTGGCCCACCAAATTGACTCATTATAACCTTTGCCAATTTAGGATTATTCTCCTTAATATTTACCGGATACTGTAATCTTTTTTCATAATTCCACATATGCTAACATCCTCCTTCCCATGGCCATGGTTTTTCAATCCAACTCCACTGATTACATACATCTACATCATAAGCACTTAATGGACCATATTCTCTTGTATACTCCATCCATGCTACTTTTCTTATTTTTTTATACTCTTCATAAGCCTTTAATGCTCCTACATCACAAGGATGCGTATCCAAAAATAGTTTAATATCATCGAGAGCAAAACTAGCTTGCGTAATTATTTCCATTAATTCATATTTGTCAGAACATCCTTTATTACAATTAACTAAATTATCACAAGTTCTATCGCAATTATTTACTATATTATTATTGCAACCTTTATCACAATTACTTACCATATTATTACAACCTTTATGGCAATTACTTACTACATTATTATTGCAACCTTTATCACAATTACTTACCATATTATTATTACAATCTTTATCGCAATTATTTACTACATTATTATTACAACTTTTATTACAATTACTTAAATTACAATTATTAAATCTACTACTTACATTATTTGAATAATTATTAAGACCATTGTTTACATTTCTACAATTAGTTTGAATCATATTATCTATTACCTCCCCTTTGTAATCCATAGAAAGGAAATACTAAATCACAAAAAATTGTTCCATAACCTATTCCTTCCTTTGAATTCATAACATTTTTCCATTCTTGCCATGGTACATATGCCATACCCAAGGGATATTTTTCTACACAGCTAGTATTATCACATGTTTTATTAAAATTTATATTTGAATTATAGCAGCTCATTATATCCTCCAAAATTTGTTTACTTTATCTTATGTTAAGGATATAAATATGTGACTTTATTCTATTTAAAAATATACAAGCAATCGCCAAATTATATAAAATTTCTATATTTATATTATAAATATGAAAAAAGTTATAATAAGTAAAAAAAAAGTGTGCATTTTAAAACTTTATATGATATAATATCTTACGTTAGGCGAATTTTACGCTAAAAAAGCGTATTTCCTTATAGATTATTAGTATTTATGGAAGAATTTTGAAGGGATGTGTAGTTTCTTGAAGAAATTAATTTTAGTAACGTCACCACCTGCATGTGGTAAAACTTTTGTTTCAAAACAAATATCTAAAGCATTAGACCATATTGTATATCTTGATAAAGACACTCTTATTGGGTTATCAAAGCAGATTTTTGTTGTGGCTAATGAAGAATATAACAGAAGTTCTGACTTTTTCGAAGAACATATACGTAATTATGAATATGAGGTTATTGTTGAATTAGCATTAGAAGCTCTTGACTATGATAGCAAGGTTTTAATTAACGCTCCATTTACAAGAGAACTTCGTGATAAAGAATATATGCATAATTTAAAGAAGAAACTTATGAAAAAAGGTGCTGAACTTGTAGTTATTTGGGTTGAAACTGATATTGAAGTATGTCATCAACGTATGATAGCTAGAGCATCTGATAGAGATACATGGAAGTTAGATAATTGGGATGAATATATTGCAGGATGTAATTTTGAACGTCCAGAAGAAATTAACGATCCATCATGTGTAGATGATATCTTAATATTTAAGAATTCTTCTCAAGAAGAATTTAACGCTTCTATCCATGACATCGTAGACAAATTAAACGACAACTAGAATATTGATTGACTTAGGTCTGAGATAACTAGTTACAAAATACAATATATATTTGAAAAAAGAGCCGTATACGGCTCTTTTTCTGTATTCTTATACTTAAATGTGATGTTTATTTTATATTGCCTGTTTTCAATATTAAATTTATATTGCTACTCTCCTACTCACACACAATATATAGATATAACTCCCCCACTATATAGTATATAATGTGTACATTTTTAAAATGTGGATAATAAAGTTTATACTCTTTTTTCTTGTGGGGATAAAATAGGACTACAGACCTAATTTCGCCCTATATTTATAACTTTTAATAATATATATATCTAAAAGTTATCCACATTTTCCAAAAATTTCAATTCACAATACAATTATCCATTGTACAATATCTATGGTTTTCCATTTCTCAAAGCACAATATTTAGTAGACAAAACCCAAATATGGTGCTATAATAATTAAAGAGAAGAGGTATTTACATTTTTTTCCATTTATAAGTTGTACTTAAGCTATTTTTTTACTTCTTCTTTATTTATGTAAAGATGTATAGTCTTTTATAAATATTTATTTACGGCTTAATAATGCCATATTTATTATAAATATATACATTAGATAATTAACATTATATAGGAATAAGGAGATTAAAACTATGAAAGTAATTAAACGTGATGGTAGTACAGTTTCATATGACCGTAGCAAAATAGCAATCGCAATTAGCAAAGCTAATAAGGAAGTTGATGCATGCGATAAGGTTAGCAATGAAAAAATCGAAGAAATCATAGATTCAATCGAAGAAAAAGGACGTAATCGTATCCTTGTTGAAGATATTCAAGATATTATTGAGCAAAAACTTATGGAGAACGAAAAGTTCCAACTTGCGAAAAAATACATAATATATCGTTATCAACATGAATTAATGCGTAAAGCAAACACAACTGATGAATCAATTTTAAGTCTTATACAAAATAGCAACAAAGATGTTATGGAAGAGAATTCTAACAAGAACGCAGTTGTTGCTTCTACTCAAAGAGACTTAATTGCTGGAGAAGTATCAAAAGACTTAACAAAGAGACTTTTACTTCCAGAGAAGATATCAAAAGCTCATGATGAAGGTGCTATTCACTTCCATGATGCAGATTATTTCTTACAATCAATATTTAACTGTTGCTTAATAAACATCAGCGATATGTTAGATAACGGAACTGTTATGAATGGTAAGCT
This sequence comes from Lachnospiraceae bacterium, assembly GCA_015057455.1. Classification (GTDB taxonomy): domain Bacteria; phylum Bacillota; class Clostridia; order Lachnospirales; family Lachnospiraceae; genus SIG301. Next base: position 17,266 of record SVEH01000003.1, read on the forward strand.
TATTGAAAGCCCTAAGAGTTTCCAAGTTGCATGTACTGTAATGACTCAAGTTATTGCTGCTGTTGCTAGTAGCCAATACGGTGGACAATCAGTTGATATTAGACATTTAGGTAAGTATTTACGTAAAAGCTACAACAAGTTCTACAAAGCTTTACACAGTAAATATAACAACACTGTTGATGATGATACACTTAAGAGTATGGCCATGGATAGACTTCGTGATGAATTAAAATCAGGTGTTCAAACTATCCAATACCAAATCAATACTCTTATGACAACTAATGGACAATCACCATTCGTTACAATATTCTTATACTTAGATAAAGATGATGAATATTTAGAAGAAAATGCAATGATTATAGAAGAAATCCTTCGTCAACGCTATGAAGGAATTAAAAATGAAAAAGGTGTGTATGTAACACCTGCATTCCCTAAATTAATCTATGTTCTTGACGAACATAACTGCTTAAAGGGTGGCAAATACGATTATATTACAAAATTAGCTATAAAATGCTCAGCTAAAAGACTTTATCCAGATTACATCTCAGCTAAGAAAATGCGTGAGAACTATGAAGGAAACGTATTTAGCTGTATGGGATGTAGAAGTTTCTTATCACCATGGAAGGATGAGAATGGCGAATATAAATTCGAAGGTCGTTTCAATCAAGGTGTTGTTAGTATTAACCTTCCTCAAATTGCTCTTCTATCAAAAGGTGATGAAGATAAATTCTGGTCATTACTAGATGAAAGATTAGACATTTGCTTCGAAGCTCTTATGTATAGACACAACTCTTTATTAGGTGTTGTATCTGATGTAAGTCCAGTTCACTGGCAATATGGAGCAATTGCAAGATTAGATAAAGGTGAGAAAATTGACAAGCTTCTATTTGGTGGCTACTCTTCTATCTCACTTGGTTATATTGGAATTTATGAAACAACAAAATTAATGCGTGGTGTAAGTCATACTACTCCTGAAGGAGAAGAATTTGCACTTAAAGTAATGAACAAATTACGCGCAACAACTGATAGATGGAAAGAAGAAACAAATATTGGTTTTGCATTATATGGAACTCCTGCAGAATCATTATGCTACAGATTTGCAAGAATAGATAAAGAACGCTTTGGTACAATTGAAGATGTTACAGATAAAGGATACTACACTAACTCATACCATGTAGATGTTAGAGAAAAAATTGATGCATTTGATAAATTTACTTTTGAATCACAATTCCAAACAATATCTTCTGGTGGAGCTATATCATATGTAGAGATTCCAAATATGCGTCATAACCTTGAAGCATTAGAAGATATGGTTAAATTTATCTATGATAATATTCAATATGCTGAATTCAATACTAAATCAGATTATTGTCATATCTGTGGATTCGATGGTGAAATCACAATCAATGATGATTTAGAATGGGAATGTCCAGTATGTGGTAACAAAGATCATAGTAAAATGAATGTTACTAGAAGAACTTGCGGATATCTCGGAGAGAATTTCTGGAATGTGGGCAAGACAAAAGAAATTAACTCTAGAACACTTCATATATAATTGTAAACCTTAAACTGTATTCTGAACAAGAATGGAAATATTAAACTCTTGCTGAACAAGATGATTTTGCACATTAAACTCTTGCTGAACAAGATAATAAAAATTTACAAATATAAAGAGCTTAGAATGAAAAATTCTAGGCTCTTTTTGCTTCCTAACTACATTGCTCATAATCGCTAATTTTCATCATTCCTCCAATTATATAATTAGGAAATGTCTCTATCTTAGCATCAAATGTAAGCACTGCTATATTATATTTCCCTCTATATTCCGCTATTTTTTCTTCAACTCGATTAATTTCTTTACATTGTAACTTAAATTCTTCCTTTTCTTTTAATTCACTATTATCATTGCATTGGCTTATAATTTCCTTTAAATTACTAGATAATTTGCTATTAATAGTAAATTTTCTAGTTCTACTAAGTGCATCAAATATACCCGTATGCAATTCTGCTAACTCTTTATATGCCTCATTTTCCTTATCAATATAATGTTCTATATATGACATAAATGAAGTTATTACATCCCATCTTCTTCTAAAATACATATCTAAAATTGTGTATGATTCTCTTACATTATTATATAGCTTCATTAGGTTACTATACGAATATATCGCTATACCACCTATTGCTATTAATAAAAGTAATAATATCGGTGCTATTTCTCCAAATTGCATATGATATACATTCCTCGCTATCTTATTCTTATTCTTATTCTTATTTTTACTATTTAAATAATAATCACTTTAAAAAATAAAGTTTATATCATCATGTAACTCATCTTATTTTGTTCCCTTATCAGATTCCTCTGCTTTCTTTGCTGACTTATCAATCATTCTACACTCTAATGTACATTTTCCTTCATTTTCATCATATATGACCTTCAAATATGCATGTTTCTCCACTCTATCTGCATCGTCATATCCATCTTCTATAACTTCTCTATATATACTTGGAACAACATACTCACCTTCAAATGAATAAACCTTATCTTTCTCCTCTAATACTTGAAGAATATCCACTACTTCTCCCCACATTACTGTATAAACATCTCTAAAAAATACTAGGAAAGTTTCTAATTCATCTGTATGAAATTCTCCCAACAAATATGTTCTTCCTTTTTCAATAGTTGGATAATATACACTACGAGGAGGTTCTAAATATGTAAATCCAAATACCTCAAATAAAGTACCATCCCACTCATTTAAAAATATATATGGTTCTTCTGTAGCCTCTGCCTTTTTATTATCTGCTTCTGTACTTTCTTTTACTAACTCTTCTGCTGAACGGGTACTTGTGCATCCTACACTAGCACATATAATTGCTGTAATTAATGATAATGCTACTATTCTCTTTATTATTTTATTGTTCATATATTTTCCACCTTTATTATACTTATCCTTTGATTTTCTATAAGTTAATGCTATAATAAAATACGTATCTTACATTATATCGACAAAGGAGGTTCTAATATGAACTATGCAGACATAAAACAATATGACGTTGCCAATGGCCCTGGTGTACGTGTTTCACTTTTTGTTAGCGGTTGCACACACCAATGTAAAAACTGCTTTAACAAAGAGGCCTGGGATTTCAAATATGGTAAACCATTTACCAATGATACAATTGATTCAATTATAGAATATTGCGGTCAAAGTTATGTTAAAGGTCTTACAATACTCGGTGGAGAACCTATGGAACCTAGCAATCAAAAAGGCATTCTACCACTTATAAAGAAATTCAAAGAAATTTATCCTGACAAATCATTATGGATATTTAGTGGCTACGACTTTGAAAATGATATTCTCAATGTTATGTCTCATAAATACCCTGAAACAAAACAAATTCTATCCTATGTAGATGTAATTGTTGACGGTAAATTTATTGAAGAACTTCAAAACCGTAATCTTCGTTTTAAGGGTTCGTCAAATCAAAGAACTATACTAGTTCAAGAATCTCTAAAAAATAACACACTTGTGTTATGGGATGATGTTATACACACAGAATTTAAAACAAATGATATGGAGGAACACACATATGAAATCACAATCGATTAATATAAAAAAACTAAATGAAAATGCTGTAATACCTACTTATGGTTCAGATTTTGCCGCTGGTGCTGATTTATATGCATTAATTGATGAACCAGTTGAATTTGCACCTGCTGAAACTAAATTAATCCACACAGGTATTGCAATGGAAATACCTGAAGGATTTGCAGGATTAATATATGCTAGAAGCGGTCTTGCATCAAAAAAAGGACTTGCTCCTGCTAATAAAGTAGGTGTTGTAGATGCCGATTATCGTGGCGAAATTATGGTTGCATTACATAACCACAGTTCAGAAACAGTAAGCATAGAACCAAAAGAGCGTATCGCCCAACTAGTAATAACACCTTTCCTAAAAGCCATCTACAACGAAGTTCCAGAACTAAATGAAACAGTTCGTGGTGAAGGCGGCTTCGGTTCAACTGGCAGAAAATAGATTACGTTTAATGTAATATCTATTAAGCAAGAATTAAAATTTAAGGGGCTGTGAAATAACTACTTTAAATTATACGCCCAAAATTAAATATACTATAGTTTAGTGAACGCCTTTCGGCTTAAATAGTGTCATCTAACAGTACTAAATTCGCACTACGCAATAAATATTGCTTGCGCTCATTAAGTGCTGAGATTCCACAAATATCACTAAACTATAGTATATTTAATTTTTGGCTTACAATGTTTCAATCTTTAGTAGTTATTTCACAGCCCCTTAAATTTGTAACTAGCCTAAAAGTATAAAACTTCCAATTTGAGTAATAGCTCAAATTAATAATATAGTAACTTGAAAAACCCAAATTTTGAGCTAAGCTCAAAATTAATTAACTCCCTCCCTAAAGATATTGATTAACAATCCCTTTAATTTCTTCGGGGCTGAATGAATTTTTCTTTTTACATTTTACATTCATAACTAGGTTATCTTTAACAAAAATTTCATTCATAGCACTAACCAAATCTTCTTTTGTAATTGAACTATAACGCTTCATTCGTGCTTCTATACTATTAAACTTGTAGTTTAGAATATGAGCCTCATAGGACATAATCCATCCTAATCTCTCAGGTTCATCAAGTATCATTTCTGCATTATCTACATAATTAGGTAAAACATATAACAATTCATCTTCTAATCCTAACTTCAAATTATATAAAATATTCATAATCTTCTCAATTGACAATAATAAATGTTTCTTTTTAACCTCATATGAAAAACTAATAGTTCCTATATTATTATAAATGTCAATTACTGAGGAATAACTATATACAATACCTGTTTTTTCTGATAATTCATCATATACTTTTGAACATTCGCCATCAAATAATATTTCATATATTAAATCAATATATTCTTTACTATATTTAGTTGAATCAAAATCAAATGAATATCTTACCTCACAATAATCATCCTTTTTTATCTTAACAACTGCATCTCTTTTGAAAAACTTAGCAGGTACAGGTGCCATATTTTCTTTAATTTCATTACTTGCAAATAGATTATATGCTCCTACATAATCAGCTAATAAATTAATCTCTTCTTTTGAAGCAGCTCCTGTTACATATATAAACACATTATCAGGTGTTAATGTCTCATGAGCATATTTTCTTAATCTTTCACCATCTATTTTATCCAAAGTTTCGCTATTCCCCGCAATACACTTTGACAAATTAGTCCCTTTCCATACGATTTTTCGTCCCATATAGTCTATTGAGCTTTTCTCATCATCTTCTCTTATTTCTGATTTTATTCTTTTTCGTTCTAGATCAATATGTTCTGGATCTACATCTATAGGTTCAAATACCTTAGATATAATTTCTGCACATTCTCTAAAATGTTTTTTGGCTGCTATTATTTTTATTTCAACAAATTCATTAAATGTACATCCATTAAAATAAGCCCCCATTTTATCTAATCTTTGTTTCATATCATAATTAAGTGCTTTGTTAATATTTCTAAATATAATATGTTCCAAAAAATGTGCAATCCCAAGTTCATCATCTTTTTCATATAAATTGCCCGCCTTTATGCAAACTGATATGCAACTTTTATGTAAGGAATTATTCGTATAATAATATATTGGTAAATCATTTTTTGCTCTAACACATCTTTCCACTTTATATCCAACCTTCTTTTCTTATCATAATATATAGTATTCACTTTATCTATGCTAAAATTTTACATTTATTAGGACTAATTATACATTATAAGAGAAACTAAAACAACCGATATTTTTGTTAAATATAACCAAATTAACTTACTTTTTTTTACAAATTTTAGTGTAAAATTACTGTAAATTGTTGCAAGCAACTTACATTTATGGTAAAATATTATTTATAGAGAGTATAGGCTCTCTATGCTTAGATATGTGTTAATTTGATTTGAGGAGCTATCATTTACTTTCTAATTCCCATTACTGAAAGTAAGTGTTGATTGTGTAAAATAATTGATGGGGAAGGCTGTGTGGGGAATGGTTAAACGAATTATTTTATGGAAAATAAAAGACGATCAAAATAAACAAGCCAACCTTAACCTTTTGAGGGAAGGTTTACTAAGCTTGTCTACAAAAATAGGTGACATTGTATCTGTTGAAGTTGGTTTAAACTTCAGTTCAGCAGACTATGATATCATCTTTATCGTTGCGTTTGCCGATCCATTTCAATTAAAACAATTTCAATCACATCCTGAATATCTTAAAATTTTCCAACATGCACAAACAATTTCAACTAATATGATATTCTGTGATTATATGGCAGAAACGTCTACTACTGTTGCTACAGGTGCGCCTAATGTACCACCTATGGCTCCAGGTCCAAAGGCTCTTATTGGTACAAACACTGGTAGGTTGCCTAATATAAACAATATCAATAATCTTGGTAATACCAATAGTTTACCTAATAACTTACAACAGAATAATATGGGTGGCAATGGAATGTTTGGCTCATTACCTAAAAACAATGATAGTTTAAATAATACAAAGCCATTTTCACCTATTACAAATAAAAATGCACTTCCATTTGCAGGAGGGCAAAATAATGATTTTGCCAATCCTAATAATAATTCCAATAATAACAATCAATATAATGGTTTTGACAGTATGAACGATAATAAAAATGGTGTTAATTTTACTGTATCTGAGAATGTAAATCAGATCCGATTTGCAAATGGTAATAAAGATAACATGAATGGCACTGATTCAACATGGAAATGCAGTAAATGTGGGAAAACTAATTCCTCGTTTATCAATATGTGTAGTTGTGGTCGCAAAAAACCTGTAGACAACATGCCTAGAGGTATGCAAGGTGGCAATATGCCTAATAATAGTCCTATGCAAGGCGGCAATAATATGGGCCTAAATAACGGTATGCAACTTAACAATAATAACCAAGGAAATACTCAAAATTCTATGTTATTAAATAGTAGCCTACTACCAAAAGTTCCATCTATGCCAAAGTCAAATATGCCGAATTCTAATGGTTCATGGGTATGCCCTTCATGTGGCAAATCTAATAATGAATTTATGAAAGTATGTGTATGTGGGCATAGAAAAGTTGATCGAAACGCACCAAATGGTGGTCCTGGTAACTTTAACACTGGTCCTACTCCTATGGGATTTAATGGACCTAATATGAATATGCCAAAGAACCCATCTATGGGTATGAATAATATAAAATCACCTAATAATAATGAATTTTTCAATAGTTTTGGTGGTAACAACGGACAAAATAACTTCAACAATATAAATAAGCCTAATAATCCTATGGGTGGTCCTGGTGGTATGAATAAACCTAACGTCCCTATGGGTGGCCCTGGTGGTATGAATAAACCTAATGGTCCTATGAACGGTCCTATGGGTGGCCCTGGTGGCCCTGGCGGTATGAATAAACCTAACGTCCCTATGGGTGGTCCTGGTGGCCCTGGCGGTATGAATCCTAATATGAGTAGAATGCAAATGGGTGCTACAGGCAGTCTTGTTCCACCAAATAGACCTAATGGTCCTGGTGGTCCTGGCGGTCCTGGTAATCTTCCACCTGACTCTTGGAAATGTCCTCGTTGTGGCAAAGTACTAGGTAATTTTGTTGGACAATGTGTCTGCGGTCAACGCAAACCTACTCGTCCTACAGGTCCAAGTAATGGACCTGGTTCAAATAATTCTCATATGAGATTTAATTAAATTATATATATTAAAAAGAGGCTTTTGAAAGCCTCTTTTTAATATATATAATTTATGCTATTTCATCTATTCCCTGAAAAGCATCTAAAACCTCTTTTTGTGTTGATTCACTACTAACTTGATTTTCCTCTACTAATTTTTCCTCCAACTCTACATCTGTCACTATATTTTCTTCAACCAATTCTTTTTCTTTATCTACTACTTCATCACTTTCTTTATTAGTTACAAAATTTCCAATGTTGTCAGCTTCCTTTACAACTGCTTCTAATGCAGCCTTTAATTCTGCTTCTTTTTCAACTTTTGACTTTCTTCCACGTTTCTTTGTAGTAGTTTTTTTCTTTTCAGCTTCTGCTAATTCTTCTGCCTTCTTTGTTGCTCTCTTTCTTGTAGTTTTCTTTGGTTTCTCTTCTTCTGTCTCTACAACTTCTGCTGATTCTTCTGTCTTCTTTGTTGCTCTCTTTCTTGTAGTTTTCTTTGGTTTCTCTTCCGTATCTGTCTCTTCGGCTTCTGCCTTTTTCTCAATCGTATCCGTCTCTTCAACTTCTACCTTTTCCTCTATCGTGTCTACTGTCTCACTAGCAACTACTTCTTCTACTTTTTGAACCTTTATATTTTTAACTTCTTCAACCATTAAATCTAATCTATTTTCAAATCTTGTAAACATATCCTTATATGTCTTTATTAAATTATCAGAAGAAATCTTATTATACTCTAATTCATCTTGCATATTTATCTTTAATTCATCTACATTTGAATTAAATTTTTCTAAAACTACAGCTACACCTTCTACATGTCTATCAATTTCTTTGGCAGTTTCTCCTTGTCTTACAACCAAATCCTTTACATTGGCATAAAGTGAAGTCATTTCGTCTTCCACTACTTTCTTAGTATTTTGAATAGCTAATTGTTGCAAATATAATATATTATTACACATATCATTTTTTGCATTTGGCATTACATATCTTTCAAAATCACTTATAAACAAATTATATTCATTTTCTAATTTTGAAATTGATGTCTTATAGAAAAATACATATTCTAACATTAATATAACCACAAATCCAACTAATACCAATATTGGAATAATAAAATCTATTACTGATATAACATATAAATCTAATTTTCCAAGATTATATGAACCAAATATATCAAAGGAAACAATTGAATCAATTGAAAAATAACTTACAACCATAACTCCAACAATTGCTACTAATTTAACTATATAAGCTATAGAATCAAGATATTGCTTTTTTATTTTAGCATTTATTCTGTCCATATTTATATATTGTCTTATATCTGCTTGAGTATAAACCATACCTTCTTCTTCAATACGTTCCATTTCTCTCTTATAGTTTGTCAAATCGCAATCTAAATACTGATTCTTAAAAAAGAAATTTTGTGCACTTATTACTTCCCATACACTATTAGAATCATTTACATACAACTTATACATAACTTTTCTTACATGTTTAAAACTTTTATACATAGATACTATTATATTAATTCCACCAAAACTACCACTTAATATAATTAATGAAGCAACACCCACTGTTGCCAAAGAAGCTATTGCACTTAAATCCATATAACTATACTTTATAAAGTATACAACCATAGCTGCAATGCTTATCAAAAATGTAAAATTTGCTAAAAAACTACCCTTTCTCACTTATAATCCTCTCCTAATTAGTCATAACTCCAAAATCTCATCAGTTACTAACCTACTCATACCCCATTTACACCTTGTTTATTATATCAGTTTTTTATATTTTTCCTATAAAGTTTATACTTTTTTTATAATTTTTTCAAAATTTTAATATTATGAGAATTAGGAACAAAGATGACAAGTCACCGGTGGTTCCCTATATAACAAAAAAGGCTTAGTACAAAATGTAACTGCAATCAAATAAAATCACATACATTATTTTGTACTAGCCTTTTTATTTAACTAGTGAAAATCAAAATCATCATCTGACATATAACTATCAAAGTCAAAATTACTATCTTCTTCTACATCTAGATCACTTAAATAACTACTATAGTCTATCCCTGAACCTGATACCTGATTTACATTATCAAGATTCTTATATGTTACATTGAACTTATCGTCAATATCCATAGTGTCTTTCTTATCATAAATATCTCTACCTACATTATATTCCGTAGCACTTTTATTAACTTGTTTATTATTTAGATTTCTTATATCTTTTTCTTCTCCATCTATATCATTATCATTCATATTATTAGAGATTTCTAAATTATCATTAGTATTATCAATTATCATACCCCTGCTTTCTATTGGGCTTTTAATTTCAGTTATACCCTCATCAGCACTTTTTATGACATGTTGGTTATCATCTATACCTTTACTAGCACTTTCTACAGGCCTTTTCGCATCTTCTATACCTTTACTAACGCTTCCTACAGGCCTTTTCAAATCTTCTATGCTTTTACTAGCGCTCCCTATAGGCCTTTTTGTATCTTCCATACTTCTACTAACATTTCCTATAGGTCTTTTTACATTATCTAGTCTATTACTAGTCTTTTCTCTATCACTAACTTGACTACCATCAAACATATTATTATTTTTTCGACTACTTGATGTTGCTAAATGATTAGACGTTGATGCAATATCATCTATATTAGTAGCTTCCATCTTTTGATTTGAATAATCTGCATATTTATTGTATTGATCATCATACTCATCATATTGCTCTTTTCTATCTACTGTACTTCGATATATTTTATATACAATACTTATAAGCAATACTGCTAATAACCCAATAATAATTGCCTTATCCTTATCCTCAAGTTCATTATAAGAATCAACTATATATTCTTTTAATGTACCATTAGCTATACTTTCTTTAGCATTATCAAACCATTCTTTTACATCTTGAAGTATTCCTTTAATTCCTTCTTCTTTTTTAGGTGTTTTAGGAACTTCAAGCATCATCTGTGTAATATCACTATTACCTAATACCATCTCCGCAATCGACACATCATTTGCTATATTAAAATCTTCTTTATCCATAACATATTCTGACATAAACATTGGATTTGTAAACTCAGCATCACGAATATGTGAAGAATCAAAATTCTTAGACCCTTTAAGAAAATAATCTCTACAAATTTCCTTACTTTTGTATGATGGATCTGTATAGATAGGATCGTCCCATGTAACATCTACGTTATACCACAAATCTCCTATCTTAACTATATTCCAACCATGTGGTCCTGTATCTTTTTCATTAATTCCCGTTCCTGTTATATATCTACATGGAATCCCTACTTCTGTTAACATCTTATAAAATAACAAACTGTATCCCTGACAAGTTGAAGTCTTATCCTTAAGTGCGCTATATGCATTCTCATGAATAAGTGATGAATCATACTCAACATTCTCTACAATATAATCATGAACTAATTTTATTCTCTGATATGCACTATCTGTTTCTGTTATCTTCTGCTTCTCAATTATATCTTTAACTTGTAAATTAACATACTCTAGTTGACCTAATGTTTCTCTCCATTTTATCTCTATTGAAAACAGAACCTTTGATGAAGTAATTCCTTTCATACTAGTCTTCATATAACTTACATTCTGTATCATATAATCAAAATCATCAGAGTTATTAACATCATCTATCATTCCTAAATCATTAATAAACTCTTCCTTTTCAAACTTCTCAAATATACTTTTGTAATCCTCACCGGAATATTCTACTTCTATACTATCTTTTCTCTGAAGCATATCCTTATATACAACATTCCTAAACTCCGCCAAACTACTTACTTTTACTGGTTCTGCATATGCAGTATTATTCTGCACAAAACATATAGCAAGTATAAATATAATACTTGTAAATATTATTCTAATTCTCTTCATCCTATACCTCATCTGTATGCGCTGTCTGTGCACTCTGTCTTATTTTGTCCGCAGTAGATGTAGTTACTTCTTTATCATCGACATATTCAACTGCCACCACATTACCTGCATTCTCAATTATAGACTCTAGTTCTTCCTCACCATGAAGTAACTCTTCAACATTGACTGTTATAGCCGTACTATCATTTTTATATACAGATAACTTATCTTCTTTCTTTAATGTTCTATACTTTCTATACAATTCCTCATGTACAAACATTATTTTACTCGCAGAAATCTCATCTTTATTAAAGCGAACCTTTATTATTGTATCATCTATAGGTATTTCAATGCAAGTATCTTTGTCATTATAATCATAATTAATTTGTATACTATTAAGCTTGTCTGCATTAATAATTAATTCTTCTTCCTTGCTTCCCAAATTATATTTTAGAACAATCCCCTCACAGTTGTGCCACATAACACCAACAACTGTACTTGCTCTTTTATCATCAACAATATTATAGTTATCTTTATTAACAACTGTAACCTTTACTCTCCCTGCAAAACTATACTTTCTATTACTTATTTCTTCTACAACACAGTCTTTTTGGAACTTAAACCAATTATGAAGCGTAGCATTTTCATTCTCATCTAACGTTGCTATCATATCTCCATACTGTGTCATAACCCATTGCTTACCACATGATAAACAATGAATTTTTGTTCCCTTGGCAAGCATTTTATTCTCTTCTAGACATCCGGGACACTTATATAAGATATTTTCTAGTCCTTCACATCTAGTTTTATCTATATTAACAATATTTTGCTTTTTAAGCCATGCACATTCATTATAATACATAGCTCTAATCAATCTATTGTATAATTCTTCTTCATCTGAATTTGCTAAATCTTCCCTTGTGAATAACTCTTTCATTTCGCTTGTTACAACACCGGTTTTATATGCCTTTCTCCAAACTGGAGCATAGTTATATGTGCCATGATTCACACAAACCATAACAGGTCTATCTACTTCCTTTAAAATATGAATAATACTTGGTGAAATCTGTGATGTTGTTCCATCTAAGGATACATATTTTTCAGGATAGATAACTACATTTAATTTTCTTTTTATTGCCTCTTTAATTGTCCTTATAACCTTATCACTATATAGGTTAAAATATCTTCTTCCCATATGTTTTAAAATAGGATAATCCTTAGAACCATTATTAGAATTAAATACATGATAAGTAGACCCATAATGCAAATTTCTTTGCATAATTAATGGATCTATCTTAGAACCATACGTTGATAAAATAATGTATGGATATTTTAATTTTTTATTATTCTTCACAAATTTCTTAAAGCTACTTTTATCAGTCTTAATTTGGACTGATCTAGTAGCTTTAATACATCCTAATGAAATAAGTCTCGCAAAATATTTCGCTCTTTTAATTTTATCATAATTACCCATATTTCTCACCGAGTCTTAATTTTATATACTTCTAACACTTATCCTATATAACCCTAGAATCTTAGCTGTTGAGGATTACTTGAAACTTTAAGAGCTGATTCTCTTGTTATAGTTCCCTCACGAACTAATCTTTCTAAATCTGCGTTAAGTGTATGCATTCCCATTGCACCGTTTGCTTGCATAATTGTATCAATTTGATGTGCCTTATCTTGTCTTATAAGGTTACCAACTGCATCAATACCTATCAAAATTTCAGTTGCAGCAACACGTCCACCGCCTTCTGCCACTGGTATAAGCGTTTGTGAAATAACACCTTTTAGAACTGATGAAAGCTGAGTTCTAATCTGATTTTGTGAATGTGGTGGGAATACGTCAATAATTCTGGCAATTGAATCTGCTGCAGAAATAGTATGCAATGTACCAAAAACCAAGTGACCTGTTTCAGCGGCAGTTACAGCTGATGAAATAGTTTCATAGTCACGCATCTCACCTAATAGGATAATATCTGGATCCTCTCTCAATGCTGAACGAAGGGCAGCAGCAAAATCCTTAACATCACTACCAATTTCTCTTTGGTGAATAACTGATTTATCCTCTGTATATACAAATTCTATAGGATCCTCTATTGTTAATATATGTTCATTTCTTGTTCTATTAATATAATCAATCATAGCTGCAAGAGTTGTTGACTTACCTGAACCTGTAGGTCCTGTTACTAAAACAAGTCCTCTAGGGTTAGCTGCTATATTAGCTAAAGTTTGATGAGGTATATTCATTTCCTCAAGTTTAGGAATTTGACTTCCCATAATTCTTAGACAGGCTGCAACTTTTCCTTTATTTCTATAAATATTAACACGGGTACGTGTTCCTAACTCTGTTTGGTATGCAAAGTCCAAGTCATTACCTTGTTGGAAGAATTCTAATTGTTCTTGATTACACATATCAAGTATAACTCTTTCTAATTCTTCCTCTGACATATTAGCATTAAGCCTTTTTAATTTACCATATTGTCTTACTGTAATTCCAACTCCCACAGTTAAATGGATATCTGAACAATCATTTTTCTGTGCTGAATGGATAATATCACTCATTGTCATAATTGTTTTCCTCCTTACTAACTAGTTAGCCATCTTCTCTGCTAAACCACCAACATTAATCATTTCTTTATCTAATTTGTTTATATTTTTATTTTGCTTTTGAATATTTTGTTTAATATTAATAACTGCACCTAAGCTCTTTTCTGCTGAACCATATACATTAGATACCTCATTAGAAATCTTCTTAAACTCATTACTAATATTTCTTACCAATTCACTTTCTTCTAATATTACTTCTTCAACCTTTTCTGATGTATTATTAATCTTATCAAGAATCTCTGTTATTTCATCCATCTCTTGATAACCTTTTTCTGCAACCTCAGAACCATTATTAATCTTCTCTGATACTTCCTTTACAATAACATTAAGTTTATCAATAATTTCTTTAATATTGTCTGATGCATGTGTACTTTCTTCTGACAATGAACGAATTTCATCTGCCACTACAGAAAATCCTCTTCCATCTTCACCTGCTCTAGCTGCTTCAATTGAAGCATTAAGTGACAACAAGTTTGTTTGCCCTGATATATTATTTATTTCTTCTAGAATAGTATTAATCTTAGACATATTCTCAACCAAATCATTTGTAATTTGTAATGCTTGTGATATAGTATCTTCCATTACAGTCACAGTTTCTTTAGTTGTACTAATTTTTCTAATACCTTCCCTAACTATTTCAACAACATCTCTATAACTTTCTCTTAAATCATCTGCAAGTCGAGTATTTTTCAAAATATACTTATCAACTTCACTTACAGAATTATTTACATTAAATATCTTTCCACTCATATCCTCAAAAGACTTTTGGATTCCTTGTGCATCTTTTTCGATACTATCAGACTTATCTACCATTTCAGTTATGGCTCTATTACTTTCAATAACAGTTTCATTAAGTTTTTCTGCTCTTTGTGCTGATAACTTAATATTTTCTTGCATTGCATCTAACATAGCTTGTGAATCTTTATTAATTTGTTCTCCAGTTTTAATAGTTCTTCTAATCAATAGAATTACTACAAGATATAATATAGCTTTCGTTACTGCACCTACAACATCTCCACCTGGTCCTTCTACTGCATACGGACATACAAATGCAAGTACACATGATATTCCAAACAACATTAAAGTTGTTTTCATTAATATCTCTACACTAAAATACCTTGCTGACATAGCTATTAACAAAAAGCATGCTATAAATGCAGTAGAGTTTCCGCCTACAACAACTGAAAATATTAATGCAGCAACACCACATGATGCATTAATTCCAATTGCTCTAATAACATCATTTTTAACAAATTTATAAAATATAGTTGAACTGGTACCGCCTGAAATTAAAAATATTACTGCTAATAATGTCTCTGTAACTATTCCATATTTTATTACTGCCAGTATTGACAGTAATATAACACATATCATAATTACTATCCAGTTACTTTTATGAATTTTCTTCATTTTGCTCTCTCCCAACTATCTACATTTCCTTCAATATGCCTTCAACATAATCCATTTTAGATTCTAAATTATGAATAACAACATTTTCTTCTTCTATGTTTTTCTGTATATTGTCTACCATATTTTTATTCTTTTCTGATAATCCAAATAAACTTGTCATATCCTCTGCTATATTATTAAACTCATTTCCTATATCATTTATTAACTTATTTTCACTACTAATAATTTTTTCAACTATTTCTGAAGTATAATTTATACGCTCTAGAATTTCCGTAATTCCATCTATTTCATTATATCCTTCCTTTGAAACCATTGAACTTTCCTTCATCTTCTTGGAAACCTTTAAAACAATATCATTAAGAACAGTTATTATTTGCTTTATATTATTAGATGCTACACTACTTTCATCTGATAGAGAACGAATTTCATCTGCTACTACTGCAAATCCTTTTCCTCTTTCTCCTGTTCTAGCTGACTCTATAGAAGCATTAAGTGCCAACAATCTTGTTTGGCTAGTAATATTATCTATTTCTTCTAATATTTTATCAATCTCTTCCATATACGTTACTAATACATGAGTAACATTATATGCTTCTGTAATAATTTTCTCCATTTCTTTCATTGTTAATTTAGTTTCATCTATTTTATCAATACCTTCTTTTACTATATTAACAACATCCAGATATTTACTTTTTATATCATCTGATAATTTAACATCATTATTAATATCCTTACGAACTGTTGATATACTATTATTGACAATTAATATTCTCTCTGTTATTTCATCTACGTCTCTATTAATATCTTCTGTGTCAGATCCTATATCCTTTGACATACTTACTACTTCATCAACGGATTTATTACTTTCTTCAACAGATTTGTTTAATTCTGTTGCAATAGCATCTGATTTAGCAGAATACTCCTTTAATTTAATTACATTCTCCATTGATTTTTTATTTATCTCTTCACCTAATTCAATTGTTAATTTAATCATTAACACTGATACAATAAGCATTACTACTTTAGCTATTGCTCCCGATACAATTCCTCCAGGTCCCTCAATTGCCCATGGACAAACAATTGCAAGAACAAAATACAAGCAACTCATTGGAATTCCAACCCACATTGCAATTTTTACATCATAATACATAGACGCTAATGCCAATATTACATAACATACAATAAATGCACTAGAGCTTCCACCCATTAAAATAGAATATGCTGCAGCTGATATACCACCTGATAACATTATCGCTATTGCACTTTTAACATTATCTTTTATAAGAAAATTACATAACGTAGTTAATCCTCCTCCAAGGAATAAAACAATAGATACACCTATGATTGTCTTATTAGTTACTCCATGACTAGCAAATGACATAATACATAATGCTACAACACTTATTACGATCATTTTCAAATTTTGCTTACTGATTTCAGCTAACCTCTCATCATTCATACTTTCGGTTGTTCTCATTAATACCTCTTTGTTATTGTCGCTCATAAGTCCCTCCAAAAATCATCTATGTTTTTTTATGTAATACACTTTTAAATTATTGCTTTAACACCTAATACTACAATTACATACATTGTAAATATTTGTAATTAATTGTGTCCAACTACCATATCGTCATTAAAACTTAAAATATTTACTATTATTTTTTTTATATATAAATAAAGATTAATTAGTTTTGAGAAGCAAATTTACATTATTAATTTACATACATCCTTAACGTAGCATATCATTAATAAAACAAAAAAGCACTAATATATCTACATACTGCAAATATATTAATGCCTTTTTCTTTTATATCATATGTTAATTTTTATAAACTTGATGACCTATGCTTCCTTTAAAAATGCAATATATCCTTTAGTTGTCTCATATAAATCTGCCTTACTGATTATCTCCCAAGGAGCGTGCATATTAAGTACGGCCACACCTGCATCTATTACATTCATTCCATATAATGCCATAATATATGCGATTGTACCGCCGCCACCAAAGTCTACTTTTCCAAGTTCTGCAGTTTGGAAAGTAACATCATTATCATCAAGTATTCTTCTAATCTCTGCAAAATACTCTGAGTTAGCATCATTAGAACCAGACTTACCTCTAGCTCCAGTGTACTTGTTAAATACCATACCTTTACCAAAGAATGCAGCGTTTTTCTTCTCAAATGCTTCTGGGAAGTTAGGATCATAAGCAGCACTAACATCTGATGAAAGCATCTTTGAATTAGCTAAACATCTTCTATAAGTTAATTCATTATATCCTTCTACTCTATCTATAAGTTCAGCAACAGTATTCTCGAAAAATCTTGATTGCATTCCTGTTGCACCTACACTACCTATCTCTTCTTTATCTACAAGTAATGTACAAGTTGTTTTCTCTACTTTATCTACTTCTAACATAGCTACTAAAGATGTATAAGCACATACTCTATCATCATGACCATATGCCATAACCATGCTTCTATCTATACCACAATCTCTTGCTTTTCCTGCTGGTACAATCTCTAACTCTGCTGATAAGAAATCCTCTTCTTCAACATCATACTTATCTCTAAGTAACTTCATTGCATGAGCTGCAACCTTATCTTTAATCTTCTCTTTCTTCTCCTCTTCTGATTCAGAAGCATCCTCAACTATAGGCATACTTGCAAATAATACATCTAATGCTTCACCTTCAATAACTACTGCACCTTTTTTCTCTAATTGCTTAGCGGATAAGTGGATTAATAAATCTGTTATACAAAATACTGGATCATTATCATCTTCTCCAATTACTACGTTAACATTAGTTCCATCTTTCTTAGAAATAACACCATGTATAGCAAGTGGTAATGTAACCCATTGATACTTCTTAACTCCACCATAATAGTGAGTATCAAGTAAAGCAAATCCATTATCTTCATAAAGTGGATTTTGTTTTAAATCTAATCTAGGTGAATCCACATGTGCACCAAGAATTGTCATACCTTCTGATAAAGGTTTTGAACCTATATTAAATAAAGCAACTGCTTTATTCATGCATACAGCATACACTTTATCTCCTGCTTTAATATTCTTACCAGCTTCAATAGCTTTATTTAAATCAGTATAACCTTTAGCCTCTGCTTGTCTTACAGCCTCTGCCACACATTCTCTTTCTGTTTTTCCTGTATCAAGAAAAGCCTTATATCCATCTGCTAATTTGTGCATATCTTTTAAAGCTACTTCATCATACTTATCCCATGCTAGTTTTCTTTCCATATTAATCTCCTCCATATATATTCTTTTATTTTTGTTATTCTTAGTAGCGCAGTTCAAATTCCTTCCCGCAAGCTGCGCATCCTTAGTGGAAGGTTTATTTCACGAGAATTTACACTTGTATATTGTAAAGCTCTGTGAAATAATAGAACTCAAAAAATCCTTGTGGTAATTATATCACCACAAGGATTTATTATACCTTATTACTCTTAAATTTACAACTGACTTAATTTATTATCTTTGATAATCATATATTACATATATCTCAATTACATACTATCTTTAATAATCTTTAATAATCTTAAGTAATCACTAAAAATCATTTAGACATTTTCTTGTCTATGTAATTATAGATTAAACTAATAGCAAAACATAAAACACCAGATGCAAAGAAGCTTAATGCATTACCAACTGAATTACCATAGTTTATATCAATTACAAGTAATTTAAATATACTTACCATTGACAAAATTAAACCAAATATTCTTAATGATTTATAGTAAAATCTAAATCCACATACAATACTAATTATAGCAAATATAAAGCATGCTATACTAATAACATAACCAGCTGCATCAAATGAATCTAATATAACAATTAATAACAATACAAACTTAGCACCTACATATATTCCTGGCCATATACTATCTTCATAATCTAAATATTTCTTAGAATTAATCATAAATGCCACTACTGCAACAGCTATTAATACAAAATGTATAAATGGATTCACTGCATCTCCTATGATGAATAATCCAACAAACATCATAATTAAATTAATAGCGCTATACATTCGATGTTCTTCAGGCTCGTCTGTTTCAAAATCATCACCAAAGAATTTCATCATTAAAGCATTATATATTGTTGCTACTATAAATGCTAATTGTACTGCTAAATCATCTGCATCAAATAAATTGCTTATAGTTATCATACCTATGAAGAATATCTGCAAAAACATAGCTATATGCACTGTATATTTATATATTTTACTATATTCATACTTAAATCTATATATTAGCACAATTGCTGCAATTAAAATAATGCAACTAACTATATATCTATGCATTGTACCTAGATATTCTTCTACAATATATTCATCAATTACACTTTGATAGTTATAACATATTAGAATACCAATTGCGCAATACTTATACAATGAGTTAGACCTAACATAACCATATACTAATAATGGAATTACCACCATATATAAGAATGCATAGTCTGCACAGGTCTCATTGGTAACTGCTCCAACTATCATATAGAGGATACCCACTATAATAGATAACATTTCTGTTATTTCATTACCCCAAGTACGCCTATCTAAACTTACAACAATTACTAAACTTATAATATATAGAATTATACCATATACATTACTAGTCATTAATTCGCCCATAAAGGATGTTAAACCATACATGTATATTAATAAAACTATTGGAAATGCAACTGTTGTATTCTCCAACTTACTAAATAACATTAATGTTAAATATGCAAGAAGTATAAATAATATAATTACACCTGCAACCTCTACTTTTTCATCATATATAACTGTATAGGATTCACATAGCATTAATACATTAATTATATTTATAACATAATTAAACACATTCTTAGAAAAATCTCTATTATAATGTACTACATTAAATACACTTGCAGATATAATATAGAAAATAATTAATGCCGTAAACATACTACCATCTGATCTATGGGCACATATACCTGTTCCAGCATATATAGCAATTGTTATTCCCAAATGTCCAATTATCATAAACATAATATTCTTTTGTTTTGATAAATAGCACACACCTACAGACCATATAGCAATCAATACATATAACACTATATCCCCTATGGCTTTAAAATACATATTACTCATAATAATGGTTATGTATAATGCACCAACACCACAACCTGTTATGGTTAGGAAAAACTTATCATTTGGATTACGATGTATTTTGTATAAACCAAATCCTATAAATGCAAAACTTAATACATACATTGTTATCATCTTAAGTATATTTGTAAGACTTGGATTTATGCTACCTGCAAACATAACAAGACTTACAAATATAAGTATAGATGCAGCAACTCCCATAACAAACTTACCCATAATTTTTTCTATATCTTTGACTTTCGCTATGTCTCGCATATCCATAGTCATAAGTGTTTTTATGTCTATTGGTTCTTCTATATTATCTACTACCGGAGTTGCTTCTATTGCAGTATTTTTAACTTCATCTGCTTTTTGAGCAACCTCACTGGCAGCAACTTTTGCTTTATATCTATCAACAGTTTCTGCTGAAACTGGTGTACCATCTGGTGCAAGATGAGTTCCTATAAGCATATTATTTCCACTGCCAGCCTGTACCTTGTTATTCACTAAAGTATTAGTCTCGCTGCCATCCTGTACCTTGTTATTCACTGAAGTATTAGTCTGTACCTTGCTATTTACTGAAATAGCAGGCTCACTGCCAGTACATTCAATATACAACTTTCTGTACTGCTCTTCCATATGCCTTAATTCATCTTCATAATACTCCAGTCTCTTTTTGTACATTTTATCCTCTGAATCATACATATACATAAGTTCATGAAGCCATCTCTTATCTTCTAAGAGTCTTCTTTCATATTCTCTTAATCTCTTATCATATATCTTCATTGGTTCCACCTCAACTATACTTTATCTATACACCTACTCTGATAATTTTACAGTTACATTACCAAGTGTTGCATCCTCAGCATCTGCTGATAATTGTCCCTCTAATACCAATTTAGCTTGGAATGTAGATAATGGACTTACATAAGATTTTGATCCTGTAATTTCTGTATAATCTGCAGCTTTCTTAATTGAACCTTTTACATCTTCATAACCAACTTCTGGTGCATAATCAAAAGTAGCATAAACTGGACTAGTAGCTGTATCATTCTTAACACTGATTATATCTCCATCTGTATTAACTGTTGACCATGTAGACTCTGCATATTCTCCTGTAGTTGTATTCCATCCTGAAGCCTCACATTCATATTGCAAATCAGCCCAAGATATTGTAACTGATAACATATTAGGTGTAACACTAAGCGCTTTATACTTACTTGCTGATGAAATATAACTTGTATTAATATCTGTAACAGCTGCTACCTTAGTTAAATCATACTCTTCACTAGCACTTACATTACCTTTAATATTAGATCCAGTTATATCTTCCAAGTAAACAACTGATGTATCTGCAAGAACTTTTAATTTTGTATTTAAAACACCTAATCCTGTTTTTGCATATATTCCGTACATAGTTTGGTCTGCTGCCATAGTTCTATTTATATTGCCTGTTTTAATATCTACATTAGCTAAATCCATAGACACTTTTCCACCAACACTTTGTATTCCCTTAGAGCTATATGCTGTTGTTTTTACCTCAAGATTAATATCTGATATAGTTAAATCTTGCTCTGCTACAATTCCTCTAGCATTACTTATACTATCAACATCAACTGTTAAATATCCTGTAGCTGATCCACCTATATCAAGGGCTCCACTACAATAAATTCCATTAAATTCTCCTCCTGAACCATCAGCAATACCACTTGCTGTTTTTAAAGTATTCTTACCTTCAACTATAATATTACCGTTACCAAATATATCAAGGACTTTCTCTGCTACTGTAACGTATTCAAAACCATTCATTACAATTTTATTATCTACTATACTAAGTCCTTCTGGCCAAGTATCTTCTGTTAACGCAATTTCTACTCTACCATCATAAGATACTTTGCATAACTTATTCAAATCTTCATAATATCTAAAGAAATTTGTTGGCACAGTTGCTATTTTTGCATATTTATAGTCCTCTAAAAGTGCTACATTTAGATACATTTCTAAACCTGTATCACCCTCATATGAATTTTTATATTGTTTATGTGCCTCTAATACTCTTGTTGCAGTAGAATCTATACTTGACTCTGAACCGATTGTTAAAGACAACGTACCTGTACCTACTGTACTAGTACTTCCTTTTAATGTTACAGGTCCACCTTGCATACCAACTCTAGTTTTTGCAGCCACTGCATAAGCTGTTTCTGCATAAGCATCAATGTCCATTATACAATCTGTTATATATATATCTGAATCTAGAGCAGCAATTCCAACTGCCATGTCATCCTCAGGAGAATCCTTTACACATTTAGCAGTAATCGTACTATTTACTATATCATTAAGCTGAATCTCTCCTGCGTAACCATATATACCTACTGCTAATGCTTTTACGTCATATAAATCAATGTTTAATTCTGAATTAGCTGACGCACTCATATTCTTATCTGCAAATATACCGTTAACCTCAAAACCTGTTAAATGTGTTGAAATTGCAGATGCATTTGAAATATCTACATCTCCCTCTTGAGAATCAACGCCCTTTACAACCTTAGGTTCTACGCTTTCTGGTTCAACTGCTACAAGTATAGTAGATCCATTAGTAATTGCTATATTATTGGTTGCAACTACACCGCCTACATATCCTGTTGAACTACTTCTATTATTAGTAAATATAATCTCTGTTGCTGATATATCCAAATCTCCCATAGTAGAATAAACTCCAGTAAGTTCTTCTGATAAATCTTTTCCATTAATATCAAGAACTAAACTTGATTTATTAATTTTTAAAGAAATATCTCTGTCATCATACGCAGATGGATTATCTGAAAAATACTCTCCAGCATGTACACCATCGCCGTCACCAGCATCCATATTTACCTTAATATAACTGCCATATACATCTACTGAACCTAATGTAGATACAACACCTTGATTATCTCCTGTTGTTCTTGTTCCAAATAAATCCATAGTAATGTTACAGTTATCAATATCAATATTACCTACAATAGCATTATCTTGAGCACATGTATTAATACCTGCAACTCCCACATTTACATTAAAGTACATATTAATATTACTATCCCTTAATGTAATATTAGAAGATGCCTTAATTCCCATACATCTAGAACCTACTACATTCATTGTTATATCAGAATTCTCTATATTAATAGCCTGCGCTATATCTTCTTTTGTATAGATACCATATGAACCACCTATAGAGTCTGTAGCCACAAAATTAACCTTACTATTAGTAATATTTGTTGTCGTAGCACCTGCTATAGCTCCTCCAAAATCAATATTTACGTCTAATATAGAACTATTAATATTAGTTGTACCATCCCAACTCCAAATTGCAAGAGTTTTTGGTCCACCTGTAACAGTTATAGTACTATTATCTATATCATAATCCTTAGAAATTAATGCTAATCCTTGTGCCTCATCAGAATCTTTTGTTCTTACAATGTGAGCTGAAATATCAGCATCTTGAATAGTAGTTTCCTCTGTTATATAAGTTCCATATACAATAGGACCTGTAAAATTAAAGTTGACATTACTTCCATCTATATTCAAATAATCCGCCCATATTCCCATTGCTGAACACTCATTATCTGGATCTGCACTATATGCCGCACCATTCATCTCTAATTCACCTGTACCTGTAATATTTACTGTACCATCTGATGAATATATACCAACGGTATATGTTTTACCCTCTGAATCAATGTTATGATTATATGATAAAGAGTTTGTACTTCCCTCTTGTAAAATAATATCAAATGATTCATCACCGTTTAGTATACAACCTGAACTCTTTGTAGAGAAATGAAATCCATTTAATACCATATCATATAAACCATCATCACCTAATTGTGGATACCAACCAACTTCATCTACTTGATCATAACTATCTTCAAGTATTCTATATAAGGTTCCTGTTGAACCTTGATACAACAAATGATAAATTGGTTCAATTAATATATATCTATATTTATATATATCTTCATATGTTGGACTTGCCACCTCTTCTCCATCTTCATCTAACGCCTTTGAAAGAGTTACCTTATTAATATCAACTATTGGAGTCTCCATAGGTTTATATGCAGTAATTTCAAGAGTACCATCTGATATTTCATTAGTATAACAGTTTGTTATACCTCCTGAATATGTATAATAACCATCAACTTCTGCATCCATAGTACATGAAATAGTTATTACACCACCTGATTGTCTATATTCACTAATTGTACTTCCATAACTATAGAATCCATATACATTACCTGTATGTGCATGCATTAATAAATCAGCCTTGCCACCTTTAATAGTGAAGTAATCAGACGCTACCGCTGTTGCAGATGAACTAGTAGTTGCACCATTATAACTTGTTTGTTCACTAATAATTGTTAAATCGCCACCATTTAACTGGAATGGAGCTTCTCTATTATCTATACCAAAATATTTTTCTACACATGCACCACCTTTTACCATAACTGACCCTGAATTTATAGTAACCTTACCTGAAATACTCATTCCTATTCCATTTTTACAATTATCTATACCTGTTACCTCTAAATTAGCACCATTAGAAATAAACTCTCCATCAATTATCATACCCTTTTTATAATTATCAGCTTTTGATGTCAAATCTGCATATCTATTATCAATTACAACTGTTCCTGTTCCTTGTGTAGTTAAGTTTCCTGACACATTAAATATAGCATTAGCTTCTGAACCAGTTGGTGTACCAGATATTCTATTAATAGTACCACTTTTTGCATTAACAATAGCATTTGTTTCTACATTTATTGCTCCATTAGTACTTGTAGCAAAATTAGCATTTTCTAAATTTATTTGCAATCCTGTTGCTACAGTTTTTACTGAAATACCAATATTCTCACGATCAGTACTTGACAACACTGGTCCAACAGAATTATCTCTACGAACATTACCTGACTCATCTATATATAATGAGAAATTATACAATGTACCCATATCAATATATTTATAGTCCCATTTATTAGATGTCTTATCCACTATCACTCTTTCAATGCCATCTATATCATTAGCCACTGCAATAATATCTGTAGCTGGTTTACCTCCACTTGCAGCTGCATATACTATTTGGTCAGAATTACCATTATATGCTGCTACACTACCTTTTAATACAACTCTACCGCCTCTTAAATTTATGTATTCTGGACCTGAGGCAGAAAGTCCTCTACCTTCATTAACTTCTACAGTAACATTAGCTCCTGTATCAAAGTAAACATCTGCTCCACCAACATATATACCTGACAATGAACTTGATGCTTTTTGAGAGTTATCCAATTCTATTTTTACTTCACACTCTTCCATATTCAATTGTCCATTATTTATTGTTAATCCGCCTGCAGCCGCACTAGATCCATTAATTCCTGTTCTATCTATATCTCCATAAATACTTAATTTTGCATTATTTAAAATAGATAAACCATCTTCCCCTGCTGTTGAACTTGCGTATATACCTGTTTTATTTATTCCATTTATCTCTATATCAACAAATGCATTATCAATTAATACCTTATTAGATGCAATTCCATATCCCATAACATGAGACATAATCTCTATAAAAGCATTTTTAATAGCTGCAAAATTGCCTACTCCTCCATCATAGCTGGCATTAATTAAATCCACTAAATCTTTATAAGTAGTTGCACCTTTCTTTGTTTGAGCTGCAGAAATATATTCTTTTAACTCGTCAACAGTTGTTCCAGCCTCTTCTGCCTTATCTTCATGATACTCTATTAATTTCTTTAATTCTTCAAGACTGTTAAACTGTCCATTTATTTTAATAACAATATCTCCACCAGTTATATTCATACTATCTTCGCCAGAGTTAAAGCTAGTACCTATTCCCATAGCCTTTCCGTCTCTTGAATTAACATCAACTCTTAAAATACCTGCACTCATGTTAAATTCAGATGATGCATTCATACCACATGCAATACCTTCATTTCCAGCAGTTACATAAATATCTCCATCTATAATATTAATTCTTTTACATATAACACCTGCTGCACTAGTACCACTTGCCTTAATGTTATATGTTCCACCATCAAAGGAAACCTCATCACCTGCAAAAATAGCATATACATTATTAGTTCTTAACTCTGATGCATTATTACAGCCAACATCTAAAGAACCTGTACCTGAAAAATGTATGCTACCATAGTCATTTCTAATGGCTATATATTCTGTCTTACCTGCATCATATGATGATGCAATCATATTTCTTCCTTGAGCAACTATATTTATATCATATCTTTTGCTTGCTTCTAAAACCTCAAATGCTACACTTTGAGATGATATAAATGTCACATTATTTAGCGTAATAGTATCCACGCCAGATGCTTCGTTATAAGTAATTCCCATAGCTGCCAACTGAGATGTAGAAATAGTTGCTCCACTACCAGAATTAATAAATTGGTTAGTTTCTGGATTAAACTGTAATGTATAGTCATGAGTAGCCGTATCTGATACTTTTTCAACCTCTTCTATTTTGATTTCTTTAAGGTTAACTAAAGTAATAGATGCAACAATAGCAAGCACAACTACACTAGCCCATATCCTATTTTTTATACTATATGGTTTATTCATTATATTATTGATTATTCTTTTAGTCTTTAATTTACCCCATATGTCCTTCATGTTATCACCCTCATCTTTTGATATTTTTTGAATATCTTACTAGCTAATTAATATCTCTTTATATATCCCTCAAAGTTACAGTTACTGTTCCAAGTGTTACATTCTTAAGATCTGTAGTAGCTATCTTAGTTGGAATACCTGACATATTAATTGTACAAGTTGAACTAGAAGTATCAGATTTAATAGCTTTTGTACCTATATCAATTGAATTACTTGGTAAAAAGTCAACTGATGGACCAGTAATTACATCACTGTTCAACCCAAATGCAAAAGTTGCTCTAACTCTTGCTTCTGACTGATTATCAATTGTAATTGTATTACCTGTTCCAACCCATGTCTCTGTTTTTCCTGCTGCTTTATAAAAAGTCTCTGTTTCATCTAATACCACAAAGCCTTTGTAATCATATGATAGTTCTCCCCATGTTAGATCCACACTATACACTGTGGAGTCACCTGCTTTTTTAATAAATGTTCCCTTTGCTGGTTTTTGACCTGCTGTACCGTCTTCATTTACATCTGAGCCACCATACTCACTACCATCCCATGTAGTATCTGCATAAGCCCAACTACAACTACTTACTACAAGACCTATTGTTAATAAAAATGCCATATATACTTTTCTCATAACTCCACCCCCTTAGTTACTAACTGAAACAGTTACTTTTCCAACTGGCTTTGTTCTATTAGCTAACCATTTATGTGAAGGTGTTCCAGCTAATATAAGGTATCCTTTACCTGTATTTGCTCCACCCTTTGGACCAACTGAAATTGTAGTAATTTTAGTACCTGTTCCATTTGCCGCTCTATTATATGTTCCTGTTACTCTTGATGAGTTAGCCGCCTCAAAACCTAATTTTGCATTAAGTTTAACTGTTGAATTATTCTGAACTGTTATTCCATTATTCTTACCAGCAGACCATTTACCTTTCTTTCCACCAGAAGGAACTTCTAATACATGCTTATCTGCATTCCATTTCTCATCACCCATAGTGTATGAAAATTGCATTGATTCCCATGTAATATCTACACTATAAACAACTGATGGTTTCTTACTTGGTAAAATATCTGGCACCTTAGATGGTAGAACATCTGGCGCTGGTGTTGGTATCTTAGTAGGTGCTGGTGTTGCAGTTTTATCTGGCGCCTTTACAAAATTACCTTTAAGTTCAAAATCCTTACTTCCACTTAAGGAATCATCACCTGTAAAACTTTCACTTGATGCATATGTATCAATATGACTACATGTCACAATAAATGCTATAATTAATGTCCAACAAACTATTTTCCTCTTCATACTAATCCTCCCTCTTCAATAATTAACCACTTTGTGATTAACTTAAATTCTAATTAGTATCAGTATTGCTTTCTATTAAATCTATTTTAATTAATTTTCTTAATTAATCTCTACTTTAATCTTACCTATATCAACATACTCCTTTAAGTCTGCCTTAAGATGTCCTGATAATCTAAGCATCCTACTAGCTTTAAGTGACTTAGCACTCTTCTCCTTACCAAATGCTGAAGGTAATTTTATTACAGAACTGTCACTAAACTTACCAGCTATATAATCATACTCTGGCTCACTTTCATATGAAAGATCCGCTTGTACAGCCATATTGGAGTGATTAACTACTGTAACTAAGTTTCCACTTGCAACCCATTTGTAAGTGAATGTTCCAGTTTTATCAAACATATGAGTTTCTGAATTCCACTCAGTATCTGCTATTTTCATATATGTAAAATTCATAGCTCCCCATGTTACATCTACACTAAAAACATCAGGACCATCTGCATCTCCCACAACTGTAGCTTTTACATCTTTTGAACTCTTCTTCACCACTTCTGCATATGAATCTACTTGATAATTAATAGTTATAGCAGATACAATCGCCATACTTAGTATTATTGATATTATTTTTTTCATAATACAATCACCTTCTTACCCTTAATTAATAGATTTTTCACTCCATTACAACTTCATTTTCCTTTATTAATCCGATAATGTCATAACATAATCACTTAACTTTCCCTTTGCTAATCCGATAATGGCATAACATAGTCACTTAACTTTCCCTTTGCTAATCCGATAATGGCATAACAAAGTCATTTAATACTACTGATACATTACCTAACACTGCATTAGTTGCATCAGATGATAACTGACCTGATAAAACTAACTTAGCATATAAACTAGCTTTTTCAGTTATAGGAATCTCTGTATCAGTTAAAAGTTCATCATCAAATTCACCTCTTATTTCACCAGTCACATCTTCATAGCCAGTAGCTGAAGCATAATTAATTTTAGCATATATCGTCTTATCAGCTGTTTCATTTGTAATACATATAAGATCTCCATTTGTATTAACAGTAGACCAATTTGTACTATCGTAACTTCCTGTTGACGTATTCCATTCAGATGCCTCACATTGGTATTCTAAATCTCCCCACTCTACTAGAACTGAATACAAACCAGGTTCTACTTCAAATACCTTATATTTATTAACTGAATCCGTATAACTAGTATTAATATCCTCGACACTTTCTAATGTAGTTGCATTATAATCTGTACTTGCTTTAACATTACCTCTAATATACGAACTACTTGTATCTGTTAAATATATAGCTGATGTCTTACCTTTTACTTTACATTTTGTATTAACTACATCAAATCCTGCACTAGCAACAACACCATATTGTATTTTACCCTCACTTACACTAGAATCATAAGGATTTGCCTGAATAGTTGCATCTGCTGCATCAATAGATACTCTTCCCTCTTCACTTACTAAACCTGAAGCATTAGCACCATAAGCTCTACTTGAAACAGTTATATTTGTTATACTCACATCTTTCTTAGCAACTATTGCTCTAGTATCATTCCAATTATACATATTTACTTTTAAATCACCTGTTGAAGGTCCTGTAATATTTAATACTCCATTACAATATATTCCATCACACTGAGCACCATCTGAACCTGTATTTATAAGTTCACCCGCTCCTTCTACATATATTGTTCCATCTCCATCAACATCAATAATCTTGTCTGCAATTGTTCTAATCATAAAATCTTTCATTACTAACCTATCATCTTCAACACTAAGACCTTCTGGCCATGAATCAGATGTAAGTATTTTCTTCTTTGTCTTATCATAAGATACTTGGTATAATGCATCAAATGTTGCGTTATATTGATAAGAATACATTGCAACCTCAATTATTTTAGCCAATTTTACTATTTTCAAATCTTCTGGTTTTACATACCATGAAATATCATCATCAACATATGTATCTTTATATTTTGTAGCAACTTGCTGAACACATGCAACTACTGCATCTACATCAGATTCATCTCCTTTTACAAGCTCAACATTTGTTGTAGAAGAAACTCCTGTACTACCTTTTGCTAATATTTCACCACCTCTAATTGCCACTCTATCTGCTACTGCAAAAGCATATGCATCTTCTCCACTTGCATCCATTGATAACTCAGAATCTAATACATAAATATCAGCTCCCATTGTTGCTAAACATCCTGCAGTTGTACTATCATGCTCATCTGAAGCTTTTACATTTATAACACTATCTTTAGCAATATTATCTAAGTTTACAGTTCCTGTGTAACTATAAACACCCATTCCTACTCCTGTAAACTCATTTAATGTAATCATTAATGTTACATCACCTGAAATTAATATATCTTTATTTGCATATATTCCATTTACATATTGTCCTGTAACATTAGTACCTATTCTTGATGATTCTGTAATATTAACCTCACCCTTATCAGAATATATTCCATTTACATAGTTAAACTTATTACCTTCTGGTTTAACTTCAACCATAATAGAAGTCTGATCTGATATATCTATATCATTTGTAGCCATTAATCCCATTACTTCTCCTGACTGACTTGCCCTATTAGTAGTATGAGAAATATTAGAATTAATAATTATCATATTACCTTGAGATGAATTAAGACCTACACATTCTTCAGATAATTCTTTTCCGTTAACATCAAGTTCTATATCTGAACACTCAATTGTTAAAGTAATTTTCCTGCCATCATAAGCTGTTGGATTATCTGAATAATACTCTCCTGCATGAATTGCATCTCCATCTCCACTATCCATATTAACCTTTATAGAACTACCAAATATATCTACGCAACCTAATGTTGCGACAATACCTTGATTATCACCTGTTGTTTTACTGCCAAATATATCAATAGCAATATTACAATTATCAATATCAATCTTACCTTGTATAGACGAATCAGATGTCATACAATCTATACCTGCTGCTCCTGTTGTAATCTCATCAAAAATCATATCAATATTACAATCTTTTAGTGTAATATCTGATGAAGATTTAATTCCCATACATCTTGTTCCTACGATATCCATAGTTATATTAGACCCCACTATATCTATAGTTTGAGCCACATCTTCTAATGTATATATTCCATAAGATGCTCCCTCTGGATCAAGTGTCATAAAAGTTATATCACTATCGTTAATAACAGTAATATTATTTCCTGCTATTGCACCACCATTATATATACTAACATTTATCTTGGAATCATTAATATTACATACTCCACTTTTACCCCATACACCTACAGTTTGGTTTCCACCAATAACATCTATAATTGTATCATTTATCAAATAATCCGTTGATACAAGGCCAATAGCTTGTGCTTCTTCTCCTGTATTTGTTCTAAATATATTTAATACTAAATCTGCATTATTAGTTGTTGTACTACCATCTATAAATGTTGCATATACCTTTGGTCCTTGAAGATTAAAGTTAATATTCGTATCTGTTACATTAAGTTCTTTACACCATATACCTACTATTGTAGACAAATTATCTGGATTAGATGTATTTGCTCTACCTTTTAAATCCAAAGAACCTTTACCTGATATATTTACTACACCTTCTGATGAAGTTGTTGTATAAATTCCAATAACTGATTCTTTCCCACCTGCATCTAAGTCATAATCATATGTTATAGAATTATTACTTCCATCTTCTACAATAATATCAAATTCATCATCACCAGTTAAAATTCCTGCAGCTTCATGTGTTGCAAAATGGAAGCCGTTTAAAACCAAATCATATATACCGTCACTACCTAACTTCACATCCCAACCATTTTTCTCTGCTTTTACATAGGTTTCACCTACAGATTTATATAAATCACCTGTCTCACCTTCATATATATAAAAATAATTAGGTTCTATCAATATATATCTATACTGATAAATATCATCTATATTAGGCACTGATATATCATTACCGTCATCATCTTTAGCTTTAGAAACTGATACCCAAGTATTAGCTCCTTCTGTAAGTACAGGTACCATTGCCATTAACTCATTAGCTGCAATTTCACAAGTACCATCAAATATTCCTATCTTAGAACAATTATGTATGCCACTTGTATATCTATAATATCCAGCATAAGGTTCATCTACTGTACATTCTACTCTTACAACTCCGCCTCTTTGCTCATATTGATATTCTGCTGTTGGACCATTACAATAGAAGCCATATGTGTACCCCTCTGTACTATGATTAATCATAATAACCTTGCCACCATTAATAACAAATCTTTCAGCCTCTAGACCAGTTGTACTTACTGCCTTTGTTGATTCATCAAAACTAGTCTGGTTCAAATAAATATTTACATCACCAGCATTAATACTAAATACGCCTTCCTCATGTTGCACACCCTTTACATTTTCTGTTTTATATCCACCACTAATGTTAATAGAACCACTATTAACTGTCATATTATCAACTTGAATACCAATAGCATTTTTACAATTATCTAATCCTGATAAAATTATATGTGCATCGTTATTAGTTATATCTCCTGAACTCATAATACCTGTTTTATAACTATCTTCACCACTTGTGAATTTCACATATCTATTATCAACAATTAATGTTCCGCTACCTTCTGTAGTCATATGTTCAACTTCTATTACACCATTGCTCACTGAACCATCTGGTGTTCCTGTTATTCTGTTTACAGTACCATCTTTTACTACAACTTTCACATCATTAGCTACATGTATAGCATTATATGCACTTGTAACAAAACTAGCATTATCCATTGTCAATTCCACTGCATAAGGTGTAGCACTTGTGGACATACCCATCCTAGCTAACTTATCTGCTGTTATCTCTCCACCACTTGTATTATTTTTATAAACTTTTCCATCATCATCTACATATAATGAATAATCATATATCTCACCTAATTCAACATATTTATATAACCATCTATTGTTTGATTTGTCGGGATAAACTCTTTCATTTCCTTCAAAATCATTGGCTACTGCTATTGCATCTGTAGCTGGAGCTGAACTTGTTTTGGAAACATATACTATATCTGTTGTATTACCGTCATGGGCACATAATGTTCCCTTCATTATGGCTCTGCCGCCCTTTACATTGTATTTACCATTTCCATTAGTCTTAACTCCATAACCTTCTCCTACAAGTATATTTACTATGGCTCCTGTATTAAGATTTATGTTATTATTTCTAATATCTAATCCTGTAGCATATTTCATTCCTGTAGAATTCTCTAATTCTATATTAACGTCACACTCATCAAATTGAACTTTTCCACTCTCTGATAATATTCCTGTTGAAGTTTTAGTTGCACCAGATATTCCACAACTATCTATATCTCCATGAATATATAATGTTGCTCCATCTGAAACTAATAAACCATCTCCACCTGACTCATAGCCTACTGCAATTGCGTTTTTATGTAATCCATTTACTTCTATGTCAACATCTGCATTTTTTATTTCAACAGACCCTGAATCAAGTCCATTTCCAGCAACCTCTGAAAGCACAGCTATTATAGCATTTTTTATATTATTAGCAGTTGTAAAACCGCCAGTAAATCCTCTACTAATAGCACTCTGCAATTCTTTAACATAAACTACATTTTCTTGCTCTTTTGCAGCATCAATATAAGCTATTACATTATCTACTGTAGTACCTTTTGCTTCAACTTTGCTTTGATATTTTGGTACTATTACTTTAAGTTGCTCCACATCCTTTACATATCCTGATACTTTTACATTAACATCTCCGCCTTCAATAACTATGTTATCTGTATATGTTCTTATTCCACCTATAATTCCGTATGCCATACCGCCACTTGAAGAAACATCAACATTTACAGTTCCATCATTTATAAGAACGTTATAACCAGTATATATACCTATCACATTATACATACCATTAACTTTAGCGTTGAAAGTACCATTATTCATCTCAAAATAGCCACATTCTGCAGCAGTTCCTTTAGTACCATATACTGTTGCATTAATTGTTCCACCATTAATCTCTATGCTATCGCTAGAGTGAATAGCAGCAGTTTCTGTTCCTGTAATTGTTGTATATTCTGTAGAATTATTTGTACAACTTACATCTAAACTTCCTGTTCCTGAAAATTTAAGTCCACCACTATAGTTAGCGATTCCTGAAAATATATCTTCTGAACTTACATAAGAAGACGCAACTATATTATCTCCAACTAATTCAAAATGTACATTCTTGTATTCATCACAATCAACAATTCTAATAGCTTCATTTTTTGATGTACAGAAATTAACATTATTCAATGTTATTTTATCCAAACTTCCTTCCTCTACGTGTGATATGCCCATAACCGAAAGTTCAGATGCTTTAATCTCCAATCCTGTTTCTGAATTAGTAAATTTATTTGTAAGCGGATCAAAATCTAGCGTATAATCTAGGTAAGTTGTATCTGCTACTTTTTTCTCTTTTTTTGGTGTTATTCCCTCTAAATTTAATATAGTAATAACTAAAATCAAAACTAATACAATAATACTTCCCCACAGTTTTTTCATACTTCTCCTCCATTCATGCTATTTATCACTTAAGCCCTCGTATAAAACATATAAACTCCTTATTATTCTCACGAAAATTATTTACTTGTATTACTTTAATTACTTTACTTTAACTATGTTACTTTAATTATGTTAGTCCAATTATGTTACATCAATTGTCTTACTTTAATTGTGTTGCTGTCTATATTAATTATAGATACATTTTGTGTTTCCTGGGACGGAACACATTATATTATTTTTTTATTTATTTTTTTATTTTAATTTTTAAATAAAAAAGGGCAGCTTAATATATTTTTGCACATAAATATACTAAACCGCCGCCCCATAAACATATTATAACACAAATTGTAAAAAATAGGATATTCGTGTTGCTAATTGGTTATTATTATTACTAATGTTTATTATTATTGGTCTAGGTCTAATGGGGAGATTAAATGATAGTTATTATAATAATTAATAAATCTTATTCTATATATTAATACATAACATAAAAAGGGCTATGAAAAACAAATAACGAAAGTGTTTTTCATAGCCCCATATTATTGTGTCACTAGATAATTCAATTTATAATTCTTTACTATTACCTATTTTTGAACCTTAATATCTATTGGTATTTCAGTATTTACTACCGCCTTATTACCAGAATCCATATCATAGTACAATAC
This sequence comes from Lachnospiraceae bacterium, assembly GCA_015057455.1. Classification (GTDB taxonomy): domain Bacteria; phylum Bacillota; class Clostridia; order Lachnospirales; family Lachnospiraceae; genus SIG301. The sequence goes on from SVEH01000003.1 coordinate 53,291, forward strand.
ATTGAATTTACCTTCATATATACCTGGTTGAAGTTTTGCATTACCTGTAAGTTCTAATTCTTTTACTTGAATACCAGGTTTTAATGTTCCTGACTGTACTATAACTTTATCTTGTATAATTACCTGTAATACCATTCCTTGATTAGACCTTGAAGGATTACCAAACAATAATGATACTTTATTTTCTGATAAATCAATTACTACATCTTTTGTATATGTAAGACTTACTGCTCCGCCACCTTTTGGTTGATCAAGTTTTTCTTCACCTTCATCACCCATTGATTCACCATTTTCTTCATCTTCTGGTGCTCTATCTGGTGCTAATATTGGAGTTTCTTCTTTCTGTTGTGGTGCTTTATCCTTTGTAAAATATACAAATATTCCTATTGCTAGTGCAGCTACTAAAGCAATTCCCAAAATAACTAGCAATAACATTAACAATTTCTTCTTTTTATTTTTCTTTTCTGGTTTCTCTACACTACTATCTGTATTAGTTATTTGCTCTTCTGACATATTATTTTCCTCCTATTGTCCCTTATTTTATATGCTATTTTTTGAATATGCTATACATATAAACTGTATATATACATGTATTTTATATTCATATGTATTTTATATTCAAATATATTATATATATGTACTTATATTGTTTAGTATTTATATTGTTTTATATTTATATTATTTTTTACTTATGCTGTCTCTTACTCACATTATGTACACACATATAATTATCAACTCATATGTCTTTATCGACTTAGTTTAACTCAAAAATAACATTATCTGTATATATTTTACAAATAATGTTATTTTTGATTTGTTATTATATATTTTTTGTTGTCTTTTGGATTTCTTTCCTTATTTTGATTATTTTTTTGATTATTTTTTGATTTCAAAATTTGTCTTGAGTCTATTATCGGATTCTTTTTATATAGTCTACTTTTTATATAATCTTCTTTTTATATAATCTTCTTTTTATGCTTTCTTATAATATCATACTTTTCTTCCTGCCCTTAGCATCATTATGCATACAATTATAACTGGAACTATACCTGCAATTGATGCATATATTCCTACATACTTTGTTACAATGCATGCGTATACTACACCTAAATAATAATATATAAGTGTTGCTCCAAAGAAACGCCCTTTATCCAAATGCTTATCTCTAACACTTTCATTCCTCTCAGCTATATACTCTGTATATCCTATTATTGTTTGGCGGAGGTTATTAGTTGAAAATATCGTTGAACAACTATATCCAGCTGCCTTAGGGAATGAATTCCATTGAAAAGCTGACATAAAAAACACTGGAAATAATGCAATTATTGGATGAACTTCCGGTGCAATAAATGCCATACCTATCATTCCAATAACATTAATAATCATGCTCATATATCTTACATCAAATCTTGTTATTTTAGGTATAACTATTGTAAATACAATAGCTGCCACATATATTAACAAAGCAAATGTTCTTAACATAGCCGCTTCCATATTATTATCAAAAATTGATGTTATAATTGCAATCATATTGGTTGTTTCTGCTGAACCAAAATTACTTGCTCTAGTTATTATTCCATATCCACCAAGAAACCCTCCTATTAAGGATACCATATGATGAATATTCTTCTCTTGCTTAATATCCATATTGTTGCCACACACTCCTGTTATCCTACTTATTTATACATTATATCTAAGCATTATAACTATTTTATGTAAAATTATCAATTCATATTTTCTGTTATTTTTTACAAATTTACTGCTTACTATTTATTTAATAGATATTTTTTTGCTCTCATACAAATTACTTTACAATTTTTCTAATGAATATTTTATTATTAATCTAACGAATCCTTACTCTTCCACTAAATATTTACTATTTTTCTGCTAAATGTTTTTCTCTTCTACTGAATTGTAATTTTATAATTATCTGAGCTTTTGTAGCTTGAAATCAACTTATATTCTTCACTAGAAGAAAAATAATAATTTTGTGAAGCCCACAATTTCTTAGCTGATTGCTCCAAATCTGTATACTTCTTATTTTCTTTATTTACACTCTTTATAATTCTAATTCTTTGACCTCCAACATATGTGCTGCTTATAGCTTTAAAATAGTTCTCCTTAATGCTAAAGTCCTTATATTTAGGAAATCTTATTGTATCTGCCAAAACAGTATCAAATGTATTTCCTTGAATTAAAATATGTGTTTGATAATTAGTACTTCTGTGTGAATGATTTCCAATAGCTCTAACTACTCTGTAAAATTTGTTATTCTTTATATATATTTGATAAGATGGCGTATCATCTCTACTAAGTCTAGCAGTTGGACAAGAATACACAACACCAGTTGAACTATCACCACACACATCACTTTCTATTTGAATAACCTCATTATTGAATGCTGCATTTGTCTCTGTTAATTGATTTTGCTTGCAATAAGTATAGTTCATATGTGTATAGCTATCACCAAAAGTAACATAATCATTTTTACTAAATACACAATCTCTAACCGTAACATTCTTCATACTTGTTAACTGTAATGCATGGGATGCTAAACCATTTACCACACTTACATTATTTATCAACAATTTTTCTCCATGAGCTGCAAATAATACACAAGACTTGTACATTTTATCAACATCTTTTGCATAACAATCAATAGTCATCATTCTAATAGTTACATTCTTAGTACCATTATATTGTTTTACCTTAGCAAATGTATCATCAAATGTTATAAATGTAGGACTATTATTCATCTTATAAAGCTTACTTACACCTTGTCCCTCACCTGTAATAAGGGTATTGGAATAAACTCTATAAAAATTGTAAACATTATAATCACCTTTATAAAACTTAACATTAAGATATCCGCTAGTTTTATTCATAACAAGAATACTTTGCAAATCAAATTTGCCTTTGCCACTAGTTTTAAGTATATTTTTATCATTCTTATAAATAGAATATGCCCATGTTCCATCATTTTTAAACACAACCATACCCTTTTGATCTACCTTATTACTTTTATAGTCATCTGCACTTGCATATAACCAAAATCCAATCTTTCCATTAGTACTAGAAACCTTACCATATGAACCTCTATTAGTTAACTCCAACTTATTGTTAGATAAGGCATTGGTAAATGTTGCATATATAATTAAGCCCGTATTAGCATTGGAAGTTAACTTATTATAATTAAGCATAACTACTGTAATACATACGCAAGATATAATTGTAAGTGCTACCATAAATTCCTTTAATTTTGATTTTGACATACTACACATCTCCATTCTAAACCAACAATCTTAAATTGTAGTTCCTATAAAATAATAAAACCTCACATATGTAAAATATCGGCCGTTTGGGGTGGAATCATTCAAATTTTATAGAAATTTTATAGTTGTAGCATGTAAACAGCAAAATATACTATAATCTAAAGAACACTTTTGTATTCAATAAACTATAGTATATTTTATTATTAACTAACCTTACTGAAATTATATTTTAGCAAAGTATTTCTATGTATATAATTTTAGTAAATATATTATTATTAATTTATCTATGTAGTAGGTACCTCAAGAGATATTGTAACTTCACCTGCTAATACATCGTTAAGTTTCTCTTCTTCTGACACATTTATTTTACTTGGCACCCCTGATAAACTTAGTGTTGCAATTCTTTCTACCCCTTCTGATTCTTCTGCTGCAGGAATAGTCCATTGTGAAGTAGAAACATTAAAACTATAGCCTGCATCCTGTTTTGATGTAAATGTTCCTCCAACTCCTTCAATTTTACCGCTATCAGAAATATATGCTAATGTTGCATTTACTTTAACAGTTGATTGATTAGTTACTATTATTGTATTTGAAAGTACTTCACCATCATCACCCTCTATTGATAATGGAGTCCACGTGTTCACATTACCTGATGCCGCATAATAATTTTGATTCTCAACCTTTTTAACAGCACCATCATACTTAAACTTCATAGCCCCCCACGTTATTGTAACTAAATATGTCTCTTCTGGCTCTTCTACAACAAAATCTACTGTTACATTTTGTTTATTTCCATCCGCTGGATTATATGACCATTCTACAGGTGCAGTACCTAGTTTTGAACCAGTTGCTGTTGCCTCCTTTGCTTTATCTGCAGCAAAAACTGTCATAGAATTTATTATTATTAATGTCATTGTTAATGATAATGCTATCAATTTTTTCATACTTTTCCCCCAGTCTGTGTTGTATGTTATATAATTTCATATATTAGCTCTATGGTCTAGGATCGTCTAATACAATTGTTACTGTACCTAATTTTATACCATTACCTACTGTTATACTACTAGCTCTTATTGCAGTAGGCGCTCCAGTTAAATCTAATACAGTGCTACCACTCACAAATGTCTCTGGTGCCTCTGGTGCGACTATAGTTAACGTTTTATCCAAATTAAGATTTGATGAATCAGGTTCAAGTTCATCAAAATATGAACTTACATTATCAATAACTTTTAAATAACCTCCTGTTGGATTTGGAACTTTATTTCCATCTTTTAAATAATCATCATGTGCATATTTTATTGTTGCATTTATATTTTCAGTAGAACTATTTTTTATTTCAATTTTACCACCATCTGTCACTGTTGGTGTCCAATTTACACTAGGACTATCACCTGCTGCTATATATGCACCCTTTCGACTATCCCATTGAATACTTCCTTCATACTTATATTCTAATGCTCCCCATTCTATAGACACATTATATACCTGTAATTCCGGTTCTATATTATCAAACACTGCTTTTACATCTTTACTAGATCCTTCATCCTGTCCCTCTTGATTACTCCAATCCCAAACAAAACCTCCGTTACCATCCTCTCTACCAGTTCCAGATGAAAATGTTGTATCTCCATATGCCACCATACAATTACAAACCATAAGTGCTGCTATTAACATCATTGATAATAATTTTTTATTCATATCTAACTCCTCCAATCATATTTATATAATTTAATTAAATACTTTCTAACATTTCTAAAAAACAATATTCTAAAAAATTGTTCTTATTACTCTCATCTATTAATATATCACCCACCTTTACGTACTTAATAGATTTTAATTATTCTATAGTAATTGTAGCCTTAGCTATAATTATATTACTAACGAACTTCTTTGGTATTCCGTTAAAATCAAGTTCCCATACTCCTATAGGTCCTGCACCACCAAGTGTTCCTTCTGCTGAAGGAAGCCTTCCACCTGTAGTTGTTGTCTCTGTAAATGTTCCACTTACAGCATTACCTACTATTCCTTCATCCACATCACAAGTTGCACCTACAGTTACTGCTGCATTAGATCTATTCTCCACCTTCACATATCCATCACATATCCAACTATTAGGGCCACTTATATTCTCATATCTTAACGTTGTAGTATTCCATCTAGTTCTAGAATGATATGTAGCTCTCATATCATTCCAGATTATATCTAATGAGTACACTGTATCTATTACTTCTGTATAAATACCCGTTACATCATGTGAACCATATTCTGTACCATATACAATACAACAATTACTTATTATTAAAGTTGCTATAAGTGCTAAACATACCAATGTTTTTCTATCCATATACTTGCCCCCTCTTCACTTTTCTCGATATTTCGCACTTTGTTTTTATGTATCTATTTAATTCTTAAACTTTAAAGCTATTTATACTTTTAAAATAACACCTATCTAACTTGATGCTGATGTCAAAGTCAATGTTATCTGTCCCAATTCCTTATTTTTATTAACTTTCCAAGTATTTGATGGTTTACCTGATATGTGTAAATACGCTTTCTCACTTGGTGGATTGGAAACACTATAACCTTCTGCCGACTTAATTTTCATACTCTCCACAACTTTATCACTACTTACTGTATTTGTAGAATGGAAATTCCCCTTTACTTTTGAATTATTAGTTGCACTAAAACCTATATCAACGTTTATCTCGTCATTGGAATAATTAACTATACTTACATCATTCCCCTTGTAAGTCCATTTACCACTACTAGTACTTTTATAAGCATGCTTATCTGGATTCCAAATTAAATTTTTATTCTCTTTATACTTAAATTCCATGTCTCCCCATATTATATCAACACTATATACCTTTTCTTCTTCTGTAATATAATCTCCTATTACATCTACTTCTTCATTATCTGAAAATGATGGACCACTACCTGTATGAGTATCAGCTAGAACACCAAAATAACTGCTCAATATTAATACTGCTGTTAGTAATAATCCAAGCTTTTGCCTCATACACTCACCCTCCCTCAAATAGTTCGAATATGATTAGCATATCGCCCTTCATTATTATTCAATCTCTAACTTTATTGTTCCAACCTTTATATAACCCTTAGATGATCTATCCATATGTCCTGATAAAATCAATTTATTTGTAGCTTTTAACCTTTTATCCTCATATTCTTTACCTACTGCCGAAGGAAGCTTTAATTTGTCTGCTTTACTAAAATTTCCCTCAACTTCTTTATATTTTTCCAAAGAATTATATGAATAATTTACAGTAATGCCAACATTGGAATGATTAACTATTTTTACTCTATTATCACTAGGAATCCATTGTGATTCCATAACAATATCCTCGTATGTATAATTCTTTGTTTCCCATATACGCATTATATTTTCTCTATGTATATATTTCATATCTCCCCAAACTAAATCAACACTATATACTTTGGGATTATATACTTTTGTTTCTAACTCACCATCTACTTTCTTTGTATGAGTTTTATTATAGGCTGCAAGAGTTGTGCTACAATTGCATAAACATAAGCTAACTGTCAAAATGCAACTTACAATCATTAATATGCATTTTTTCATAAGCCCAACTCCTTTCCTCCCCTAACAATTGCCCTTATAACAACAAAAAAAACAAAACAAAAAGCGACAGTTAATTCTATTTATATCTTTCTCAATATAAATATATTAAACCGTCGCCCCTAGATACATTATAACATACTTTAATTGTATATTACATTGTATTTGACAAATTTTGGTTATTGCTATTTTTTATTAAATTAATTAATTCTTCTAATAAATGGCTAAAAACTTCCATTTTTAGCCATTTATACTACTCAGCATCTATGATATTCTTTTAACAATATATATGATTATTGCTGCAAATGATATAAGTAATGACATAATAGCTACATTTCTCTTTTCTGACTTTAACCCGGTTGAACCATATAATAGTCCCATTACTGCTAATGCTATAGACACCCTAACTTGTGCAAATGCCGCAATTACTGCTATTATTGAGAATATCAATGCCGTTTTTACTTTATTATTAACTTTGTCTTGTAATCTAGCATGAGTAGATTCTATATCAGCACCTATGTGTTCACTTTTTTTCTTAGATGATATAGGTGTATCTTTACATTGGTCATTTTCCACTGATTCATAAACATTCATACTAGTTTCTAGTGGCTCATATTTGAGTTTCTCTAATTCTTTTATTAATACACCTAACATGGTAAGTGTATCTACGGTAGTATCTGTTACAGCCTTATGTAATTTCATTTCCTTACCAAATATAGTCTTATACCATGCATATAATGTTACATAACTATCTTCTATACTATATTTGAAGTATTGATATGCAATAGTTATATTATCACCTATTCTATAATAGTTCTCTCCTGTTTTTTTATCTGTTACACTTTCAAATCTATTAATCATAATAAACTTTTGCATTAAACTCTCTACAATATGTTCACTGCAGTTGACTCTTATCTGAAACTTACTTCTGCCAGCCTCATATTCTGCCATTTTCTTCTCCCCCTAACTTGCATACTTCCCTTTCTACCATAATTAAATTATACTATATTTTGATTGTCTCTGCAATATTTTGTTAATCATCTTGTAATAATTATTTAATAATTCTGAATATTCTTCATCCCTATGGCCCTTACTTTGGCTTGCTAGGCATGAAACTTTCTCTTGAACTTTTTGATTTCTTCATCCCTATGGCCCTACTTTGGCTTTCTAGGCATGAAACTTTCTCTTGAACTTTTTGATTTCTTCATCCCCACGGCCTTACTTTGGCTTTCTAGGCATGAAACTTAGACTTCTTAGATTTTTTTAAAATCTCCCTCGCCTAGATGGCGAGGGAGATAAAGAATTCATATAGAACTACATTCTCGAAATATATAATCTACATTATATTATCTGCATTCTATAACTATATTCTTTATAAATAATACAATAATATTAAACAATATATTATTTGTTGTTTAATGCTGCTTGAGCTGCTGCAAGTCTTGCAATTGGAACTCTAAATGGTGAACATGATACATAGTTTAATCCTACTTTGTGGCAGAATTCAACTGATGATGGATCTCCACCGTGCTCTCCACAGATACCTAACTTAAGATTTGGTCTAGTTGCACGACCTTTTTCAGCTGCCATTTGAACTAATTGTCCAACACCTGTTTGATCTAATCTTGCAAATGGATCTGACTCATAGATCTTTGCTTTGTAGTAAGAATCTAAGAACTTACCAGCATCATCACGAGAGAAACCAAATGTCATTTGAGTTAAATCGTTAGTACCGAATGAGAAGAACTCAGCTTCTTCAGCAACTTGATCTGCAGTAAGTGCAGCACGAGGGATTTCGATCATAGTACCGATATGATACTCGATGTCTGATCCTTTTTCAGCCTTAACAGCTTCAGCTACTTCTACTACTACATCTTTAACGTTCTTTAACTCTTTCTTCTCACCAACAAGTGGGATCATGATTTCAGGAACGATATCGTATCCTTTTTCATTCTTAACTTCGATAGCTGCTTCCATAACTGCTCTAGTTTGCATTCTTGCAATCTCTGGATAAGTTACAGCAAGACGGCATCCTCTGTGTCCCATCATTGGGTTGAATTCATGTAAAGCGTCACATTTAGCTTTAACATCTTCAACAGTAAGACCCATATCTTCTGCTAATGCTTTGATATCTTCTTCTTCAGTTGGAACGAACTCATGTAGAGGTGGATCTAAGTAACGAACTGTCATTGGTCTTCCCTCTAAAGTCTCGTACATAGCCTTGAAGTCAGCCTTTTGGAATTCTCCGATTGCCTTAAGAGCTTCTTCTCTTTGCTCAACTGTATCTGAAAGAATCATTCTTCTGAACTTAGGTATTCTGTTCTCACCGAAGAACATATGCTCTGTACGGCAAAGTCCGATACCTTCTGCTCCTAATTTAACAGCGTTAGCTGTATCCTCTGGAGTATCAGCGTTAGTTCTTACCATTAATGTTCTATATTCATCTGCCCAAGCCATAATTCTACCGAAGTTTCCTCCGATTGAAGCTTCAACAGTCTTAATATCTCCATCATAAATCTTTCCTGTGCTACCATCTAATGAGATGAAATCTCCTTCATGATATGTATGTCCGCCAAGTTCAAACACCTTAGCTTCTTCATCGATCTTAATTTCTCCACATCCTGATACACAGCAAGTACCCATACCACGAGCAACAACTGCTGCGTGAGATGTCATACCACCACGAACTGTTAAGATACCTTGAGCTGCATGCATACCTTCGATATCTTCTGGTGAAGTCTCAAGACGAACAAGGATAACTCTTTCTCCTCTTTCTCCAGCTTCTTTAGCGTCATCAGCTGTAAAGTATACCTTACCTGCTGCTGCACCTGGTGATGCTGGAAGAGCTGATCCGATAACTACTCCTGCTTTTAATGCATCTGCATCAAATGTTGGGTGAAGTAATTGATCAAGTGACTTAGCTTCAATTCTAAGTACAGCTTCCTCTGGAGTGATCATTCCTTCGTCTACTAAATCACAAGCGATTTGAAGAGCAGCTTGTGCAGTTCTCTTACCATTACGAGTTTGTAAGAAGTATAATTTCTTATCTTGGATAGTGAATTCCATATCTTGCATATCTCTGTAGTGGTTCTCTAATTTTTGAGCGATTTCCATAAATTGTGCGTAGCACTCTGGCATATCTTCCTCTAATCTTGCAATTGGTTGAGGAGTTCTGATACCAGCAACAACGTCTTCACCTTGAGCGTTGATTAGGTACTCACCATAGATTCCTTTTTCACCAGTAGATGGGTTACGAGTAAATGCAACACCTGTACCTGATGTATCTCCCATGTTACCGAATACCATTGCTTGAACGTTAACTGCTGTACCCCAGTCACCTGGAATATCGTTCATTCTTCTGTAAACGATAGCTCTTGGGTTATCCCATGAACGGAATACTGCTTTAACAGCTTCCATTAATTGAACCTTAGGATCTTGTGGGAAATCTTCTCCCATTTTCTCTTTGTATATAGCTTTATATTTAGCTATAACTTCTTTTAAATCATCTGCAGTTAAGTCTGTATCAAACTTAGCTCCCTTAGCTTCTTTGATATCATCTAAGATACCTTCGAAGAAAGTTTTGCTCATTTCCATAACTACATCTGAGAACATTTGGATAAATCTTCTATATGAATCGTATGCGAATCTAGGATTTCCTGTCTTCTTAGCAAATCCCTCAACTGCTACGTCATTTAAACCTAAGTTAAGAATAGTGTCCATCATACCAGGCATTGAAGCTCTAGCTCCTGAACGAACTGATACTAATAATGGATCTTCAGTATCCCCAAATTTCTTTCCTTGGATCTTCTCTAATTCAGCGATTGCATCAAAGATTTGTCCTTGGATTTCTTCTGTAATTTTCTTTCCGCTGTTATAGTAATCTGTACAAGCTTCTGTTGTTACAGTAAAACCTTGAGGGATTGGTAATCCTAAACCTGTCATTTCTGCAAGGTTAGCACCTTTTCCACCAAGAAGGTTCTTCATATCAGCGTTACCTTCTTTAAACAAATATACCCATTTTGCCATTTAAAGTTACCTCCTAAATTTATATTAAATATATATTTATTTTGCTAAGTCGTATAACTCCTAATTAATTAGACAATCCCAAATTAACCAAGACTCATCGCAGTAGGTATGATTGCGATATATTTCGACTTTAGTCACCGTTTTACATTATAACATAAGTGTTTTCATATGTTAAGCTTTTTTTATTTTTTTTGTAATTTTTCTTATTTTGTGGCTTTTATCACTTATTTTCTAACTCTTATAATCATCTTTTTTAAAAAAATAAAAGACTTAAAAACAACTCATGTTGTTAATTATAAAATTAGATAACATTGTATCTCTTGCAAAACAACTTATGCAAGAAGTTTCTGTGATTGATTACAATAATGCCGCTTAAATATATTTAAAGGGCTGTGAAAAAATACTAATGCATTTTTTCACAGCCCTTATACTTAACTTTATTTCACCATAAAGTCACCTAATACAATACCATATGTCTTTATATCTTGGCCTTCTGCAGAACTCCATGATAATTTTATTGTTTTATATTTTGCAATATTTACTGTAATTTCTTCATTATCACTATCTTCTGCCATTGCTGATGACTTGAATATTTCGTTGCCATCTCCATATATGCGTAATATACCTTTACCTTCTTTGTAATAAGCTATATCATCACTATTTACATAGCCAATAACACCAGTTAATGTTTTATATCCACTATTGGCAAATGTTACACTTCCTGTTTTATCTAGATTTCTATAACCTACTGCTTCTAATACAGACTCATATTTGTTGCCTTGAGCATCTGTATAATTAGCTACATCTGTAATTGTATATGACTTACCTTCTTTTTTAAGGTCTTTTATCTTAGTAATATATGTTCCTTTTTCTACTTTTGAACCATATTGCGCTAATAACTTTGTAGCTCTATCATCATCTGAATTAATTCGCAAATATGATTTTATCATAGATACTGCAACGGTATATCGTTCACTCTTAATGTATTCATCTATTTCTTTATACATATTATCTGTAAGCGATGACATCATTTCAATTAGTCTTATATCTTCTCCATATTCGCCAATTGCTTGTTTCACAACTTTTATAGCGTTAATATGCTGTTTTCTCTTTGAATACACATCAACTGTATCCATAATATCTGATATATCTAATGATAATTTTGCACTTCTATATGTCTGTAATTGTTTATTAGTCTGTTCATCATCAACTAGTACCTTTAAAGTATCTTGCATTACTTTTATTGCTTTATCATATTCTTCCGTTTCAGCATATTTTTCAGATTCTTCAAATCTAGTTTCTCTATATGCATTAGATGCCTTCTTTAATTGTGTCTGAGCACTCTTATAGTTATAATCTTCTGCAATAACTTTTCTAAAATATGAAATAGCTTCTATAAGTTTCTTTGCCTCAAATTGTTCACACCCTTTTTTATAATTACCTTCTGATGTAACAATTCTATCATACAAGTTAAGCATATCTTTAACTTCTGTTATATCACTAGTACTAATCTTAGCTAACTTGTTAAGTTCCTCTATAGCCTTATCTGATTTTATGATACCTTTACTATATTTTTGATATATCGCTTTTGTTTTTTCAGCAATCATAATATCTGCTTGTGATAATTGTGAATCCATTAAATTCTCATATATCTCTTGTGCATGTGTATATTGACTATCATGCAAAGCAGAATTAAATTTATCTAGCTCAGCTCGCTTAATAATAAATGTATAACAACCTACAGAACAAGCAACCATTAAAATAATAGCTACAATTATAAGTCGTATCATTTTTTTCTTTCTATCTATGGATTTCTTGCGAACATATTCTTCATCTTCTTCTAAGATTTCAAACTCATCATCATCCATACTTTCAAATGCTACAACATCATTCTGTACTTTTGGTATTCCCTCCGTCCTACTATCCTTTGGAACTGTTACTTCACTATACTTAGAATCTAATCTTTCAAACTCTTCTTTACTTAACCTATCGCTATCAGACTTAACCTTCTTGTCTAAAGCCTTCTTATTATCTAGAGCTTTCTTATTATCACACACTCTCTTTTTATCTGATTTGTCTTTCTTAGATTCTAAATCTTTTTTATTTTTCTTATTCTTTTTGTCTTTATCTTTCTTATTTTTCTTGTCTTTTTTATCTTTTTTGTCGTTCTTCTTATCGGATTTGTTTTCTGATTTTTTCTCTGGAGCACTTTCTCCTTCATTTATCTCAAAATCGAAATCGTCCATACTTTCTAATCCTCCACTAAAATGATTATTTTGTCTCTAATATTTTATCGACACTTGCTAGCTTAACACATAGTATAAATATTTCTGTTGCTTGCTCTAGCTCTTCTAATGATGGAAATGATGGAGCAATTCTTATATTGGAATCTTTTGGATCTTTACCATATGGGAATGTTGCACCTGCTGGTGTCATTATAACTCCTGCTTCTTTGCACATAGAAACTACCTTTTTAGCACAACCTTCAAGTGTTTCAAATGAAATAAAATATCCACCCTTAGGATTCGTCCATTCTCCTATTCCTAATCCACCTAATTCACTTTCACATTTATCGATAACTGTTTTAAATTTAGGTAATAATATCTTGGCATGCTTACGCATATGCTTCATTACCCCATCAAAATTATCGAAAAATCTACTATGTCTTAATTGGTTAACTTTATCATAACCAATTGTCGCAATAGACATTTGTTTTCTTATAAATTCTAAGTTTGCATCTGAAGCTGCAATTCCCGCAACTCCTGAACCAGGGAATGTTACTTTTGATGTAGAACAAAATTTGTATACTATATCTCCATTCCCCACGCTATCTGCTTCACCTAGTATCTCTATTATATTATCTTGATCATGTTTATATAAATGATGTATACCATATGCATTATCCCAATATATTCTAAAATCTTTTGCTGCTGGTTTTAATCTAGCAAATCTTCTAACTGTTTCATCTGAATATGTTATTCCTTGTGGATTTGAATACTTTGGAACACACCATATACCTTTTATCATTTCATCTGAACTTACAAGTTCTTCTACCATATCCATATCTGGACCAGTAGGCAACATTGGAACTGTAATCATCTCTATCCCAAAGAACTCACATATTGCAAAATGTCTATCATATCCTGGTGATGGACATAAAAACTTAACTGGTTTATCAAGTTTCATCCATGGTGTACTTCCCATAACACCATGTGTCATAGAACGAGATACTGTATCATACATAACGTTAAGGCTTGAGTTACCATACATAATTATATTCTCAATAGGGCACTCTATCATATCACTTAACATTCTCTTTGCTTCATTAATTCCTTCAAGTACGCCATAATTACGACAATCCACACCTTGCTCACAAGTAAGCACTTTCCCTGACAAAGTCTTCATCATAGGCATAGATAAATCTAACTGTTCTTTACAAGGTTTACCTCTAGACATATCAAGCTGTAACCCTAATTCTTTAGCCTTTTTATATTTTTTCTCTAATTTCTCTTTTAATTGCACAAGTTCTTCTTTTGACATATCTATATATTTCTTCATACTAAACCTCCATCTATCTCTTCATTACATATCTTATCCATCAATATCACCTAGAACAAAGATGACAAGTCATCAGTGGCTACCTATATCCCTCACTCATGAGGGACTTAACATCTTTGTGCACCAAATTCGTTTTGCAAAGCAAAAAAACAATTATTATAACTCTTAATAGTAGACCATTTTTCCCTAAATTTGTCAATATTCTATGCATAATGTTCACAAAATATGCATAATAATGCACCTATTTAATATGCTTTTGTCACATCAAATTCCTTCCAATATTCGTCTATTTGTTTCTTTCTATAATAATTATGATATTTTAAAGCCATGTCCCAGAATATCTGCTCATCTTTCACGGCAATCTGAATATCATCCTCATTCTTCATCTTTATTTTCTTGCCATCGCTCATCTTAATAATACACTCTCTTGCTTTTTCTTCCCATTCCAATATAATCTCTTCTGTCATCTCATCATATTCTGTAAGCAAATATTTTATCTCTTCTAAATAATCTTCTATATCCCAATATTCCATCTTTTAAACCTCTCTTACTCTATGTTATATATAAATTCTAATATTATTTACCATCTATACTGCGTAGCATGCTTTTTATACTATATTTAATTTTTATACTTCTCTAAAAAATCACCTTACAATATTACACACAATAATATAATACCATTTTTTTACAGTGTATTACAAGCCTTTGCTTACATAGCCAGATAAAGATATGTATTTTTGCTTACCACAACTCTTATCAAAGGTCCAAAATTTATCCCTTGCTAGATACACTCATTTTACGCATCAAGTACATTTCAAACGCAAAAATAGGAGCGCAACCTTACACGCTACGCTCCCTGTATTTTTGCCTGCTTTCGATAATGCAAGCTACCTATCCTAGGTAAAAATACTAGACTTCAGTACCCCTACTGAACGTCAATATAAAAATCCCCATCATCGGTGACAACCGCTTCCACACAGCTGCCACGAAATTAGTATCTCCTTTAGTAACGCCTTAGATCCTTTTATCCCTTCCATAAATAGGTTGTTTCCAACCTTATAATGTATCACTAACACCTTATGCTAGCTCTACATAAGGTTCCATCATGACCGCCATCTTAATATGGCGCTATAGCTGGTACCTTGATTTAATAGCTACCCCTAGCTGTTTGTGCTACTATAGGCCCTCCAGCCAGTTCCTCTGCCTCTGTTGGCTCCTTAGTAGCAGGACCCGCTAAATCATCAGATAGACCTTCATAATCATCAGGAGTCTTGTCCTCTTGCAATCTAAATGTAATTCTACAATTGGAATATGATCCACCGCGTTCTAAATAATAGACCTGTAACTTATGTCTTCCTACTGAAAGCGATTTAATAAATGTATTCTCAACGGAAATGGTAGTAATCTCGTCACTAAACCTTTCCTCTCTCTCGTCAAAATGATTCCCTGTCGTTGTAACTACACCAGTCGCGAAATTGATACTGCCATCAACCTTACTATGAATGCCGCCCATATCTAGCACCAAAACGCCATCGACAAACACCCACACATCGTCATCACCTGTGATGTCTAGCTCCATATCCTCTTCTGCACCAGCATGCGTAGTCATTTTACCTCCCTTGGTCATAACAAAAGGCACTTCTACCTTCATCCCAAAGAAGAAATTCTGGCTTCCCGATAAAGCATAATAACCATTCTCATCCAAGCCTTTAGAAGCACTAATCCTATTAAAAGGCATAAACCCATATTTCGAGCTACCATCAAACCTATTCATCTTAAGCAACCCGTCTTCACCGACTGTTTTTGTCACTTGAACATGGTTCTTGCTACTATCATACTGCAAATATCCATCGCCCACATTAACAAACGGAAAGCCATACGCACCTTTATAAGTCGCACCATCTGTCACATCGAATAGCTTAACCCTTGCAGAACCAGACACCGCAATTCTGTTATTCGCAAGATCAATGATGTTTCCCGTTCCAAGTTTATTTCTAACCAAGCCCTGAACAACTTTATAATTCTGCCCCGAAATCGACTTATTATGCTCTCCCAGTCCTTTCACCACTGTTCGCTCCATAGATGTCACTGATTTCGCTTGTCCCTCTTTCTGCCTAAACAACAATAAAGCTGCATCATCATCATATTCCGTCTCGCCTACCATAAAATTTCCATTCGTACTTCTCTTTGATGGCTCGTAATCAAATAAGTCCGCCCTAAAATAACTAATATCACCCACACTAGGGTCGATATCATTGGCCGATGACTTCACCGCCACATTCATTATATAAGGCATTGCAAGTATCAGTAATATAAGACTCGAAACAAAGAAAGAACCAAAAACTAATCTTTTTTTATGCTTTCTCATAGAATCACTCCCGACTACTTTTGGCTCGCCGAAGAAACTAGCTAAACCTGATTTCTATCCTACATTACTCAGCTCCTTAAAGAAACCACTTCTGACTCAATCAATTAACAATACATCTTAATCTAAGTAGTTAGACTACAATGATAGAGTTTCAACAAAAACATACGACTCCACTTAAACCTTCGGCCCAAAAACACGCCTCTGACTTGTATAGAATCTTAAGTTTCTGCCAGAGTCACACCTGACTCTTTCTACTTAAAATAATACCAAAAATCCCTTTTTTTGTAAAGGTTTCAGAGCCTTTTTGACTTATTACGAATACTAACTAACAAGGGGGCATTTTTTAATAAATAAAAGCTTGACTTTTACAAATCGTAATAGTAATTCAGCTCATTTTTTTATTTCTCTTGCTTCTTATATTCTTTATTTTTTTACATTTTATAAATAGATTTATGGGATTTACACAAAATATCCAACAGAAACTTTTCACAAAAGTTAGCCCGAACTATTTTTAGACAATGTAAAACGGCCTCGTCACCGAGACCGTCCTACTTGGGTAGTTTAATATATTTGGAAGTTATTAAAAGGGGATCAAATTAATAATACTAACATTTGAATACAAAAAAAACTAATCTAATTCGGTAACTGGCTGTCATGTTAAAGACCCTTTAGTTTTGCGTCCCATTCTTTCGAACTGGTTTGCCTTTGTCGTTGAAAAGTTTTCAACTAAGTTTTATATTCATCTGTTGTTTATGTTTATATAATACACTAATTCTATAGAAGTGTCAACACCTTTTTTTAACTTTTTTTTATTTTTTTTAATTAATTTTTGTTAGACACACCTAAAACCTTTATTATACAAGGCTTACACTCATTTAAAAAATTTATATTTTTTTCAATATATCTTAATTATAATCATTATTTATCAAAAATAATATTAAAGAAAAAAGGCAGCTAGGCTGCCTTATTATTCTTTGTAATACCCCAAAATGCCGATTCTCGTATTTTGACTCCTAGCTAAGCTAGGTGGGTTTCTTCACATAATGTTCTGTCTTCCACTGATCTGTACTAATGAGGCCTGACATTGCAATATAAATGTTAGAATCCCGGTTCAATAAATGTAGGTTCAAAATAACGAGGTTGTCGAACACCCCAGGAATATTACCAAATTGTCATTTGTGTTATCCTTATTATACCCCTTTGCTCAAATATTATCAATACATTTATTAATTATTGTTAAATTTTCACAATTAAATATTTTAATCAATATATTAGCAAAAAGGTCTTTACATAATATATCTTTATTATCTATACTACACAAGGCTTTCTTAATTGTATATTTACCAATTTCGCCCTTGCCATGCAAATCTTTCTTGTTTTAGCTTCACCCTTGCTCTTGTAATTCTTTTTTTAATTCCTGACACGGTCAAATTACAAGTTTCTGCAATCTCACTTATTTTTAGGCCCTCTAATATATAATTAAATACAATTTTCTCTTTCTTTGATAGAATATCAAGCATCCTTATTATGGATTTCGACTCTAGTCTTGTTATAGTATTAGGTAATGGATCTAGTCTCTTACATTCTTCATAAAAACAACCACTATACCCCTTAAGACTTTCTATATGATGTCTAATTTCACCTATCAAAACATATTTTTTATCTTTTCTGTGTAATGAAGCTATTGAATTCCTAACCATAACTTCTATATATTTTCTTCTTCGGTCTTCACTTACACCTATTATCAGCTTAAAATTATCCTTACGATATAAACTAAACATACAATTCTGTACAACATCATCTGCTTTATAAGAATCCCCCTCTAAGCCAACCATAGCATAATTTCTCATCATATTATAATACTTATTATAAAATTCTGTATAACTATTTTCATACTTCTTACTAAGGTATATACCCTTATCCATATTAAATTTCATATCTCCCCATCCCCTATAATAATATTTTCAAAAATCAACTCCATTAGTATACCATAACCCCCACATACTACAATCCATTACACAAAAAATTCACATTTATATATTTTTCTCCTATACATAAATTTTCAATTATGCTTAAAATACTCATAAAACTACACACTCTATAACATCTTGTATACAGATATACAAGGCAAAAAAACAGCAGAAGAATACTTTAGTATTCTTCTACTGTTTTTATAATCACTCCAGAGTATGCTGGAAGTGTAAGTTTAAGTACTCCATTCTCTGAATGGTATGTTTCTGCACTTAAATCATGTCCATCTTCTGTTGTCAGAATTAATCTTACTAAACGATCTGTATCTTCAATTCCTAATTCCCATGTATTAATGTTCATTGTCAAATGATCATTATGATTGTTTATTGCTATTACAAACTTATCTTCTTCATCAAAACGACCATAACTCAAATACATTGGACCTCCGCCCAAGAATATAATAGAACCTGTTTTTAATGCATTATAATCTTTGTGTATCTTTATTAATTCCTTGTGTACATTAATAAGTTCCATATCTTCATGTCCCCAAGGATATGTTCTTCTGTTATCAGGGTCTGTCCATCCGCACACACCCGCTTCATCACCATAGTAAATAGTTGGTGCGCCTGGCCATGTCATTTGAATTACAACGGCCTCCTTTAAAACACCTTTATTAATATTCTCATTAGCTGCTTCTGGACCTACTGAACCTGTTCTTCCTACTTTTCTATTTGTTCTAGTAAGGAATCTAGAATGGTCATGGTTAGATAACTCATTCATAGCGACCTGCAATGATTGAGTATTAAATCTAGACATATGATGATTCATTGAACCAAAAAACGCCTCGTGATTTCCTAACAAATCTCCTCTATATTCATCACTATGTTTTTCTACACCTGTTAAAAACCATGTAAGTGGCTCCATAAATGCATCGTAGTTCATTACAGTATCCCATTCATTACCTTGCAACCAACCATATGGGTCACCATAATGCTCTGCTAAAATCAACGCATCTGGATTAGCTTCTTTTACACTATTTCTAAAATCACGCCAAAACTTATGATTATATTCATTAGAAAATCCTAAATCTGCTGCAACGTCAAGTCTCCAACCATCAACATTATAAGGTGGTGAAACCCATTTTCTTGCAATTTGCATAATATAATCATGTAACTTCTGTGATTCTTCATAATTTAATTTAGGTAATGTATCATGTCCCCACCATCCGTAGTACTGTCCATTATACGGCCAATTACCTTGTGGGAATTTGAAAAACGTATGATATGGACTTTCTTTTGATATATATGCACCAGCCTCATATCCTTCTTGTCCCTCGTATATTCTTTCTCTATCTAGCCATTTATTAAATGATCCACAATGGTTAAATACCCCATCGAGAATTACTCTTATTCCTCTATCATGAGCTTTCTGTACAAATTCAGCAAAAAGTGCATTAGTTGCATCAAGGTTCTCTTGACTAGCAACTCTTGTTATATACTTAGTTGCATGTTTATTATCAAAATCATCTGGTGCAAGTGGCTCTCCACCATCTTTTACAATTACACCAAAATGTGGATCTATGTTATCATAATCTTGAATATCATATTTGTGATTAGATGGCGATACAAACATTGGATTAAGATATATAACTTCAACTCCCAAATCTTCTAAATAATCTAGTTTGGACATAATACCTTTTATATCTCCACCGTAAAACTCTCTAACACCCATAGCTGCAGGATACTTATTCCAATCTGTCACTTCACTAACATGTTCTCCTATATAGTTATACTCATGGTCAACTACATTATTAGACACATCTCCTGAACAGAATCTGTCTGTATATATTTGATACATAACAGCTCCCTTAGCCCAATCTGGCGTCTTAAATCCTGGCATAATACTAAAATTATAGAATTTATTCTTCTCAGTTAAAACACCTATCTTATTATAATAGAATGTTTTTCTACCTGATGTAATCTCAAAATAATACTCTACCTTGTCATTACCTACAGTAACTGTTCTCTCATAATAATCAAATCTTCTATTATTCTTAAATCTATCCATTACCATACGTTGCCCATTCCAAATAAGGTAAACAACGTCTACATTCTCTCTGGCAGCACGAAGTTTTATTGTAACCTCGTCTCCTGCTTCTGGCTCTGGCGGATTACGAAACATTTTTGTACCATCACTAAAAAGTGCTTTTTTATCAAGCACTGGCGTCATGTTACTGATATACATCTGTAATTTTTCGCTTCTAGACAACTGATTAAAGTTTAACCCAAAATCCATATGTCATTCTCCTTATATATAAATTATATATTATCACATTTTAAAAAAGCACATATATACTAATATTTTATAATATTTTCCATATTTTTACAATACCTTTTTCAATCTACAAAAACCATACTTCAAAACTAGGATTATCTCTAACCCTAGTTTTGAAGTATGGTTTTTGGTTATTATGAATTCAAATAAAGATTATTACCCTTTTTAAGAAAAGAAACTATTTACACTCCTTATATATTTTTTAACTTTAATCTGTTCTTAAGATTTATTTCGTTTGTTCCTTTTCATATATATATTGTAACACACTTGTAATATTTAATCAATACTTTTTTAATTTATTTTTAATATTTTTTATTTTCTTTTTAATTCCAAACTCTAGACTATAACAGAACACAGATAACAAGTCATCAATTACTACCTATATAGGAAGTAGAACCGCTTGCGACTATTTCGCTCTAGTAAAAAAAGAGGACACTTTCGAGCGAATGTCCTCTTGGAGAAGTTTCTTTGTACTATGGGTGTACCAAAAAACTTTTATAATGTATTGGGTTTTTCATACTTTAGTATACCATCTACATATAAATAAGTCTGCACAAACTTTTTCATTTTTTATTATTATTTTTTGTGCAAAACACACATATTTTCGCAAAGTTTTCGATAATTTACGAAACTTTTCCCTACTTCTCTAAATGAAGATGTACAGCTTCTTCTAACTCTGCTCTAGTATGTTCTAGTGCTTCTAATAATTTAGGTGAAAATTCTCCACATTCCCCATTCATTATCATATCATATGCTTCATATACCGTATATGCATTTTTATAACATCTAACATTTGTTAATGCATCATATACATCTGCCATTGACACTAATTGTGCTGCTATTGGTATCTCTTCTCCCTTTAAACCATCTGGATAGCCTTTTCCGTCATATTTTTCATGATGATATCTACATATCTCATAACAATATTTTGCATATTCTTTACTCCAGATATTTTTCATTCTGTCTACTATTTTACTACCTTTATCAGAATGTGTTTTAATTTCTTCAAATTCTTCATCTGTTAGTTTTCCAGGTTTAAATAATATTGTATCTGATATTGCAACCTTACCCACATCGTGAAGGGCACTTGCTGCAACTATTATCTTCAAATCTTTTTTTGTTAAGTTATATTCTGGAAATTCTTCCATTATGTATCGACCTAATATCTTTGTATATCTTTTTACACTCTGAATATGGTCGCCACTTTCTAAGCTTCTATACTCTACAATTGTACCTAATACATCAATTAGTTCTTCATTCATTTGCTCTAATATAGACGAATGAAGTTTGATTTTTTCATATTGCTCTACAAGTTTTTCAGTTTGCAGTGCAACTTGTTCTTCTAATTGTGTACGATATACATGTGAACTTAATACATTCTCCACACGTCTCTTAACTACCGCTTGTCTAAATGGCTTTCTTATGTAATCTGTACACCCAAGTTCTAAACATTTTTCCTCTATTTCTGCTATATTTTCTGCACTTATAATAATAACAGGTGTATGAGATAACATTTTCTCTGCTTTCATAGTTTTTATTATTTCAATACCATCAATTTCTGGTACATTTACTTCTAACAAAACAAGAGCGACTTTTTCTTTATTGGATCTTAGAATCTCTAGCCCTTCTTTTCCATCGCTAGCTTCCATGATAGTATAATTTGATGCCAATATATCTATAAGAATCCTTCTATTAATTTTATCATCATCAATAATTAATATTCTATCGTGCATATAATCGCCTCCATTTTGTCCTATATACTATATATTATATATACAATTCTGCAAATAGTTTTTCTGCTCCTACTAAATATTCTCTATACATTATTTATCGAATATTTCTTCTAATTTATCAAATATTCTCTATACACTATTCTTCAAATATTTCCTCTAATTTATCAAATATTCTATCTGTGCTTGTTGTCTTTAACAAATACCCAGCTGGTTTCAAATCAAAAACCGCTTGAATATGTTCTTTGTCGGCCATTCCCGTTAAAAATACTACCGGAATATCTTTATACTCATCTATACCTCGAATCATTTCTAGTGTCATTTTACCATCACACATAGGCATTTCATAATCTAGTAAAATAACATCTGCCATAAATTTTTCAAGTATTGAAATTGCCTTCATTCCTGATGTTACCATTTGTACATCATATTTACTATTTAATACATCATTTAACATACGAAGTTGTGTAGGATTATCATCTACTAACAAAACTTTTTTCTTATTAGTATTCTTTGACTTTATTTTTTTACCTGCCCCATTATTTTCTAATCTCTCTTTTACAGCATTAAATATTTCTTCATTACTAACAGGATTTGTTAATCGATGAAAATTATCTTCACTTAAGTATCTACTAAATTGATATTGTTCGCTCACATCACCTATAACTACAACAGGCATCTCACTATGATTTCTCTTAATCTCGCTAAATATCCTATCACCGTCATTTTCTAGTCCAAACAAACTTACTATTGCCAAATCTGGATTATGCATATTTAGCATATTAACAATTAAACCAGAATTACTAATACATTTTTGTACCATGTATTTTTTTTGAATAACTTTGTCTAAACCATCATTTCTATCTTCAAACATACCTATTATAAATACTTTTTTCATCTGTTCTCCTACTTTCTGTTCTTTGCTTTAATGTTATTTAAGGACATTGTTACCTACTGTGCTAATTTTAAGCACTATTTTCTACACTTTATTTTATCCATTTATGATAACTTCTATCTTTTGTAATGTTATTAACGCTTCATCTGCATCTAAATTAAGTATCTGACTGGATACTTTATCCACTAATTCCTGCACTTCATTTATATAACTATATTTATTTACCTCTTCTATTACCAAATCTGTTGTATTAAAATCGGATTGTTCTAAACTATACTTTAGCGTATCTATGTAAGGTACTAAATCTGTTATATGTTTCATTTCGACTTTATCTTTTTTCTGTGCAAATATTTCATCTAAACGTAATTTATGTTTTGTTATCTCTTCTATCAGTATAGGATGTAATGCATTAATTCTATCTAAATTACCATCATTTGATGCCACTTCCAATAATCTGGCTAATTTAGAAATTATTAAAGCCCCCACTGTTGCTGATACACTTTTTACTGAGTGTACTTCTATTTTATAAGACTTTATTACATCCTTATCAGTAATTTTTTTATACAAATCTTCTAATTTAGATTTTGTTCCATCTAAAGATAAATAAAATTTCTCTAATGTAGACTTTAATAATTTTTCACTTCCTAAACACCTTCTAGCATAATCTAAATCAAATTCTTCTATATTATCTAATTCTTCTATATTATCCTCTTGTATTTGCTCTTCTAGATTAGTATTATATGTTTTCGCATCCTTTAATTTATTTCTTGAAGAATTTATACCATTATTATGTAATTTTTTTTCATAATTAAATTTTTGCACCATATTCTCTGGCAAATACTGTATTATTATTGCATCTAATTTATCAGGTTTTATTGGTTTAGAAATAAAATCTGTAAATCCTTGTTCTAGATACATTTCTTTTGCTCCCACAACCGCATTAGCCGTTAACATTATAACTGGTGTATTTTTACATAATCCTCTGTTTTTTATTTCCTCGAATGTCTCTATACCGTCCATTTCAGGCATCATATGATCCAAAAATACCATATCAAATGTTTCTTTTTCTAGTATTTCTAAACATCCTTTTCCACTATCTGCCTCTGTTAAATTTATTCTTGTTTGTTTTAGCAAATTACAAAATACATTTCTATTTATACTATTATCATCTACAACTAAAATCTTAGCTTCAGGAGCAATGTATTCAATTTTATAATTATAATCTGATACAATTTTACTTATTCTTTCTCCAAAATCACCTAAAGGTGTTTGATTTACAACTTTTTGAACTATATCAAATGAAAATTCACTGCCCTTTCCATATTCACTTTCAACCTTTAACACACTCCCCATAAGATTTAGCAATGAAACTGTAATGCTCATCCCCAAACCAGTACCTTCTATATATCTATTTTCCTCAATATCTGCCCTTTCAAACTCAGCAAATACTTTACTCATATCTTCTTTTCGTATACCTATTCCAGTATCTTTAACAGAATAATGTAATATAGCCTCATCGCCTTCTACATCTGCAGTTACTTTAAGTACTACTTTACCTTTTTTTGTATATTTTACAGCATTAGATAACAAATTTATCATAACTTGCCTTACTCGAATATCATCACCATAATATTCACTTGGTATATTATGATCAATATCAAATATAAGATCAATTTCTTTATCTTTTGCCTTCAGAGCTATCATATTATATATATCATTGAAAAAACTACTGATATCATAATTAACAGGTATTATTTCAACTTTACCTGATTCTATTTTTGATAAATCTAATATATCATTTACTATCATCAGCAATATTTCTGCTGAACTTTTTATATCATGAGCATATTTTTTAATATCATCCTCTTCACTTTCACGAAGTATCATCTCTCCCATACCTAAGACAGCATTAATAGGCGTCCTAATTTCATGGGACATATTAGATATAAAGTGAGATTTTGCATGAGTTGCCTTCTCTGCTTCAAAACACTTTACTTCAAGTGCTTGTAACAACTCGTCTAAACTTCTTTCTTGTTCAAGATTTACACTATTCTGATATTCAATAAACCTACATATGCTTACAGCAACACCGTTTGTTATAATCAAAACTATTGTCCCAATTGTATAATCAATAATAGTATTATTACCTCTATAATACTTAAATACCACTATTCCCATTCCAATAACACTTACAACAACACACATCATATAAAATTTGGATAATTTCTTATCCATAAATGCAAGTATTGCAACTGTAGAAAAAAACATACTATATATAAATACTTGTGCAGAGTCACACACTCCACCAAACAAAATATTACATATAATAAATACTATACATTGCATTATTTTATATGCATTTTCTGTTATAATTCTTTTTTTCATAGCGTAACTTATGCCTAGAAAAAATAATATATATGCTATGGCAAATATAAGCATGGTCCACATTGGATATCTATGTCTTTGTATACCAAACCACAAAATTGCTAAACCTTCTATTACAAAAAGCCCTAAACAACTCGTGTATCCTGGTTTAAAAAGAGTTTTCATACTTTCACTCCCTTAAGTACAACTACTTCTATTATAGTTTGTACCAAATTGTATATCGTATTATACTCCTAATTTTCTTACACCTATTCTATCTTTGTACTCTTCCTGAACCATCTCCACCTGCAAGTTTTTCTACTTCTGACACAGATACTCTATTATAATCGCCTTCAATTGAATGTTTTAGTGCAGATGCCGCAACAGCAAACTCTATTGCATCTTTTGTAGATTTACCATTTAATAATGCATATATAAGTCCTCCGCCAAAGGAATCACCACCACCAACTCTATCTACTATATGAAGATGATATAATTTTGAAAAGCAATATTCTTCTCCATCATATAACATTCCTGCCCAGTCATTATCACTTGCTGATATTGATGAACGAAGTGTTATTGCCACTTTTTCAAATCCAAACTTATCTGACAATTGCTTTGCAACTGATTTATAACCTTCATGATTTAATTTTCCACCATATATATCTGTATTTTCTGCCTCAATGCCAAATACATCTTTAGCATCTTCTTCATTTGAAATACACACGTCTACATATTGGCATAAATCTGTCATTGCAATTCGTGCTTCATCACGAGTCCAAAGTTTACCACGATAATTTAAATCACATGATATTTTCACACCCTTTGATTTAGCCACTTTACATGCTTGACGACAAATTTCAACTACATTTGGTCCAAGTGCTGGTGTTATACCTGTAAAATGGAACCAATCTACACCCTCAAAGATATTATCCCAATTAAAATCTTCTGTTGTTGCTTCACTAATTGCAGAATGTGCCCTATCATATATGCAAACTGAACCTCTTTGTGAAGCTCCTTTTTCAAGAAAATATATTCCTACTCTATCTCCACCACGAACTATTTTTGATGTATCAACACCAAATTGTCTTAAAGAATCTACCGCTGCCTGTCCAATTGCATGCTTAGGAAGTTTTGTAACATAAGAAACATCCATTCCATAATTTGCAAGTGATACAGCTACATTAGCTTCTCCACCACCGAAAGTTCCTTGCATTTTATCATTTTGAAAAAATCTTAAATATCCTTCTGGAGCTAGTCTTAACATTATTTCTCCAAATGTTACAATTCTAGGTGTCTTTTTCATTATTGTCATACCTCCCTATATATTTTTATTTTCTATAATTATTATTCCTATCTACTTAATATAATTTCTTTTCACAACTTTTATTAATATATTAATTTTAATATATTAATTCTCTCCAAATTCTTATTATTTCTATCAAGGAATTAACATAACACATTAATTACCTCTAGCCTCTTTTATTATGTCTACAGACTGTTTACATAGCTCCGTAATCTCATCCCACTTATGATTATCTATAAGCTCAGCTGTAACCATATATGAGCCACCACATGCACATATGACTGGGCATGAAATATATTCTTTTAAATTCTTAAGTGATATTCCACCTGTAGGCATCACTTTAAACATTGGAAATGGAGCACTCATTGCTTTTATCTTGCTTAACCCACCTGATTGTTCTGCTGGGAAGAATTTTACCACTTCTAGATTAAATTTTAATGCTGCATGATAATCTGTAGGTGTTGTACATCCCGGATAAACAGCTATTCTTTTTTCAATACAATAACCTACCAATTCTGCATCAAATCCAGGTGATACTATAAACTGTGCTCCTGCTTCTATTGCTTTATCAACTTGTTCTTTTGTAAGTACTGTTCCTGCTCCTACTAGCATTTCTGGACAGGCATCTTTCATTTTCTTAATTGCTATATCTGCTCCTGCCGCGCGAAATGTAACTTCTGCTACAGGAACACCACCCTCACATAATGCCTTTGCCAATGGTGCTGCATCGTCTTCAGGATTGTTTAATTTTATTACTGGAACTATTCCAATCTTAGAAATTTGTTCATTAATACTCATTATTTTCAGCCTCCAATCTACTTGCTAGCTTTTTCGCATGCTTCAAATAATCCATTTATATATGTTGCTCCTAAAGCTCTATCATATAATCCATAACCTGGTTTTCCACTTTCTCCCCAAATCATACGACCATGATCTGGACGAACATAACCATCATAACCATTATCAACTAGTGATTTTACTATTTCATATATATCTAGAGTTCCGCAACTTGATAGATGTGCACGCTCCTCAAATGATCCATCTTCCATAATCTTTACATTACGAATATGCATAAATGCTATTCTATCCATTGCTGCATATTTTCTAATCATTTTAGGAATATTGTTACTCTTTGCACAACCCAAACTTCCTGTGCATAAGCATAAACAATTTGCCTTACTATCTACTATATTTAAAAATCTATCTAAATTTTCTTCATTGGTAATTATTCTTGGTATACCAAATATAGGATATGGTGGATCATCTGGATGAATAGCCATTTTCACACCACATTCCTCTGCAACAGGAATTACCTTCTTAAGAAAATGCTCTAAATTCTTCCATAATCCTTCTTCTCCTATTTCTCCATAGGCGCTAATTAATTCTCTAACTTCTTCTTGGGTATAACTAGAATCCCACCCTGGCAAATGTATATCATCCTTTAGTGGGTCTAACCCTTTCATTTGATCCCAATACATTACTAGACTTGTTGAACCATCAGCAGCCTTCTTATCTAATTGAGTTCTAGTCCAGTCAAATACTGGCATAAAATTATATGTTACACATTTTACTCCATACTTAGCACAACGACGAATGTTTTCACAGTACACATCTATTAAATGTTCCACATCGCCTCTCCCAAGTTTTATATCCTCATGAACAGGAATCGATTCTACAACATCAAATACAAGACCATGGTCTTTACATTGATTTGACATTTTCTCTATACTTTCTTCTGGCCACACCTCTCCAGGTTTTACATCATACACAGCTGATACAATGGAGTGCATTCCTGGAATTTGTGATATATATTCCAGTGAAATAGGATCATCTTCACCATACCATCTAAATGACATTTTCATACTATTACCTCCAAAATGTTCAAATTTTCACTTAATACCAAGTCATTTTATCGTACTGAACACTATTATTAACGTTATTTTTTCTATAATTTAAAATATCTCTTAGCATTATAATAACTAATATCTTTCACTATATTTTTTGCATTTTCCATATCTGCTGGATATTCTCCATTTTCAATCCATTCTCCAACAAGTCCACACAATATTCTTCTAAAATACTCATGTCTTGTATAACTTAAAAAACTTCTTGAATCTGTAAGCATTCCAACAAAGTTCCCTAACAAGCCTAAATTAGCTAAACTTGTTAATTGGTCTATCATTCCTTGTTTATTGTCATTAAACCACCAAGCACTTCCATGTTGAATTTTTCCTGGAACTTCTATCCCTTGAAATGCTCCAATTAATGTATCAATAAACCCATTATCTGAACTATCTAAACTGTATATTATTGTCTTTGGTAATGAATCTGTACTATATAAAGCGTCTAATAACTTTGCTAAATTTGCAGAACCATTATGTGGGCCAATACAATCAAATCCAGTATCTGGACCTAATACTTTAAACATTTTACTATTAGGATTACGCATACAGTTATAATGTAGTTGCATAACCCAACCTAGTTTTTTATATTCTTTTGCGCAAAAAATTAGAAGGAAAGTTTTATATATTTCTGCCTCATTTGAAGTTATCTCTTTTCCCTCTAATCCCTTATTAAAAATCTTCTCAACAACCTGAGAATCTTCATATATATATACCATTTTATCTAAACCATGATCACTAACTTTACAGCCATTTTCATGAAAATACCTCATTCTTTTTACTAATGCCCTCTGTAAACTTTCTAAACTATCTATCTTAGTCTTTGAAGCAATCGATAACTGTACTATATACTCTAACCAACCCTCTTTTTCAATATTTAATGCCTTATCTGGTCTAAAGGACGGCGCAACAACTGTATCTATTGTATTATCTTCAGCGATTTTCTTATGCCATTCTAAACTATCAATAGGGTCATCTGTTGTTCCTATAAACTCTACATTACTTCTTTTTATTAGTCCTCGTACTCCCATATCTTGCTTTTGAAGTTTACTTAAAGTTAATTGCCACACTTCCTCAGCTGTATCACCATTTAACACACCTGTATAACCAAAGTATTTCTTTAACTCTAGGTGGCACCAGTGATACATAGGATTACCTATTGCTTTTGGAAGTGTTTCTGCAAATTTTTGAAATTTCTCTCTATCTGTTGCATCTCCTGTAATATATTTTTCATCTATACCATTAGAACGCATTATTCTCCATTTATAATGATCACCAGATAACCAAACCTGTGTTATGTTATCAAAATGCTTATCCTCATATATCTCTTTGGGACTTACATGACAGTGATAATCTATAATAGGAATATTCTCAACTCCATCATGATATAATTGTTTGGCTGTCGCCGAATTTAGCAAAAAATCTTCATCCATAAATGTCTTCATCTAGTGTTCTATCCTCTCTTGCTATTATTTCTGCCTTTATTTTCATTTTAACTTTTTCTTCTGTTCTTTTTCTCTACTTTTATCTGCTTTTTAACTTTTTCTTCTGTTCTTTTTTACTCTACTTTTATCTGCTTTTTAACTTTTTCTTCTGTTCTTTTTTCTCTACTTTCATCTACATCTTACTTATATTTCTTCATAGCCTCTTCTAGACTACTTCCATTGACTATAGATTCTTTTCTTTTTGAATTTACTTCTTGTATTTCTTTCATTCTACTTCCTGTTAGTGTATATCCCTTCATTGCTATCAATGTTGCAATCCATGCAATCATTGGCACTACGCAAAACAGTATAATTACAACTATATTCATATTATCACAATATGGTGTATTGCCATCTGGCAACTTACTTAAACCTATAGCTGCAACAGCTAATCCTACTATTGTTGACCCAAGTGAACTTACTAATTTATCTACCAATGAGAATAATGTTCCTATAATTCCTGGTATATATCTTCCCGAACGATAAGTTTCATAATCTGAACAATCTGCTACCATAGGAATAGGCATATCTGCTGTGGCATAATACGCTCCATAACCAATTCCAAAGAATATAATAAATAATATTGTATATAAATTTAAACTTAATTTACCATCTGTCATTAATGATAAATTAAAAGCTGGATTACCTTGCTTCCACAAGAATAATAACACTAATACTCCTACATACATAATAAATGCTAATTTTGTATAGCCTACTAATGATGCTTTTTGTCCTTTTTTCTGTGATGTACGAACTGTTAATACAAAAAATGGTGCTGAAAATACATAACCAACTATCATCATAGGTAAATATAAACCATTATAATTACCCATCATAGCTCCATATAACATACATAATACGGTCATATTTGTTGCTATTGCAAATGCCAATTTTGTACCTGCGCCTGCTATCATAAGTCTCTGTAATTCTTTATTTGCCTTAATTATAGCCACATATTCTCTTATCTTTACCTTTTCTTGTTGACCACCCACACCAAAATTTTCTTCATTATCTTTCCCTGCAATTCCTATTATTGCAAGAATTGTCAATAGAATAGAAATAATAATACACAATGGAACTAACACATCAAAAAACTCTGCACTATTATATCCACCTTTGGATTTTGCAATAATTGGTGCTAAAAATTGAACAAGTCCCATTCCAATTAAACTTGCAACTGTATTAAATATTGTAAATAAAGGTCTTTGTGATGGGTCATTTGTAAGACATGTTTGTCCTGAACGTGTACATGCAGTTTGAAATGTATAACCTATTACATATAATGCATAAAACAATACAAACAATGTATACCTTAACCACATCATACTATCAGGCACTACTCGTATTCCGAAGAATACAAGTAATGCTGAAAGTGCCATTATTCCATTTCCAAGTACCATATACGGTCTAAATTTGCCCCACCTCGTTGAAGTTCTGTCTATCATTGCTCCTATAATTGGATCTGTCACTGCATCAAATAGTCTCATTACTGTTACCATTGTTGTGGCAAATAATACTGCTAAACCAACTACACCATTTGCATAGTAAGCAATAAAATTCAATATGAGAATATAATATACATTTGTCGCCCCATTATTCATTGGAAATAATGCTAGTTGATAAAGCTTAGCACGATTAGTTTTGGTGCTTTTATTTTCTTCCATAAACTTTCATCTCCGTTTCTATTTGATGAGATCGTTCTTTGCCACATTTAGCTACTTTTTTCTTTTTGTGGGATTATTTATTTACTACTTTAGCTACTTTTATCTTTTTGTGGGATTATTTATTTACTACTTTAGCTGCTTTTATCATTTCCCATGATTATTTATTTACTACTTTAGCTGCTTTTATCATTTCCCATGATTTTTTATTTACTACTTTAGCTGTTCTATCTTATCATGGGATTATTTATTTGTTACTTTAGCTACTTTTACCTTCTCTTGAAATTTTTTATAGCTCGTATAATCTTCTGTCTGTTTAAATTTCTTTCCTCTCTTTATCCACATTGCAAGTGAAAGAATAAATAATGCACTAAATACTATTGCCAATATTCTAACTACTGTTTGAGCTAGTGGTTCAACTAATTTAATTGTTGTATCTGGCCCTACACCATTCATTCCACATGAATGAGCTATTGCATATAAATTATGGTGACATGCTTCTCTTAAAGCTGATACAACAACTGGATCATCTTTATATTTTGGCAATTGCTCTGTTATATAAAATGCTAACATTGAGTCAAATGCTGTTGTTCCATTTACAACTCCATCAACACCATTTACATATGTTGTTAATACATTATCAGTTATTTGTAATCCATTACAGCCCCACTCGCCATTAAGAATTCCTCTTAATAAACCTGAATTTGAACCAGACCATCTAGTTCCCCAACGAGTATAAGCCATCATTACACCATTTCCATTTCCCCATGAATCTTCAAGGGCACCTTGGAATGCTCTTAAATATATTTCACGAGCAGCCTGTTCCGTTAACCATGCCGCCTGACCAATTCTATCTTGTTCACAATCATTTAGAGCAAAGTGTTTCATTACAACATGAACACCTTTTTCCTCTATACCTTTAACTTCTGATGCTCCAATTGCTGCTGCAAGATATGAATCTTCTGAATAATACTCAAAATTACGTCCACCATATGGTGTTCTATGTGTATTAGCTCCTGGTCCATATAAAATTGCTACTTTTGCAGCCAAACAATCATTACCAACGATATTACCCATGTCATATACTAAATCTGTATTAAATGTTGCTGCTAAAACATCTTCTGATGTAAGTGCAGTTGTTTCAACATTAAGTCCAGCTCCAAATAATGTTACTGTAAGCCCTTGTGGACCATTTTCATCACGAGTACCTGGTGCTTCAACAGATTTTACTGGCATAGTCCAGTGGAATGCATCACCTACAAACCTAACCATTTCATCAAATGTTAACTGATCTAATAAGTCATTCCATTTTGGATCATTATAATCAAGACCTATCATTTCTACTAATTTAATATCATTTTTTGCATTCATTGTAGGCATATCTACCTCTTCAAAATCCTTTGGATCATATTGGACATCTTGTAGTGCCTCTTTTAAATATTTTGTTAATGTTAATTTTAAAATCTTATCTGTTGGCATTGTTCCTTCCCAATCATTACGAGTAAGGTAAGTAATTTTTTCTTTAACACCATCATTTAAATTAATGTCTGCATCTGATAATTGATTTTTTATCTTTGTTCCATTATCTGATTTTGCATATGTTTTCTTATCTAACTTTGGATTATTCCATGTTTTAACTAACTTTTTATTACCTTTTTTGTCCATACGACCATCTGTATTATCTGGTGTATATCCTTTTGCTGCTAATATATTATTTACTGCATTATGTGAATCTGTTGCTGCTGTAAATAAATAGTCACCTGCATCCATTATATATGTGCCTGCTCCATAAGCATCATAACTTGCCACATAGTCTCCATCAACTACTATAGTTAATGTTTGTGATTTTCCTGGTTTTAATACTTTTGTTTTATCAAATCCAACTAAACTTACTGAAGCTTTTTCTACATTATTCTTAACATCATATTCTGTATAAGGACTTGAAACATAGATTTGAACTGTTTCTTTACCTGCTACATCACCAACATTTGTTACTTTTACCTTTATTGTGTATGTTGTTGAATCTTTATCATATGACATTTTCATATCACTATATTTGAATTTTGAATAGCTTAGTCCATATCCAAATGGGAAAGCTACATCTTTGTTATACTTATATTCTCCTGCGTTGCCAGTTCCCATTACATAATCCTCGTAACGAGTTTCATAATATTTGTAGCCAACATATATACCTTCTTGATAAATCATATATGTGCTTGCATTTTCAGGAACATCTCCCTTTTTATATCCTTTATATGTTGTAGGAACAAAATTCTTCATTGCTGGACTTGAGTAGTTATCGTAGCAATATGTATCTACTAAACTACCTGATGGATTAATATCACCTGCAAGAATTTCTGCTACTGCATTAATTCCACTAACACCTACACCACCAATCCAAAGAGTTGCATCTACACCATATTCATTTTTCTCTAAGAAATCTACTTGAAGAGGATTAGATGAGTTGATTAATACAATTATTTTCTTAATCTTTCCATCGTCTTTCATCTTCTTAAGATTCTTTAACATATCTTTTTCATTTTTATCTAATGCCAAATAATTATTCTTAATAAATTCTAGGTCGGCACCTTCTCCACCAACACGAGATAATGTAACAATAGCTGCATCGCTATATTCCTCTACTGAATCTAATACTTTATCTGTATAAACTTTCCATGGCATTTCACAAGTAGTTGCTGCTGCTAGTGAAACTGTACCACCAACTGCTCTAAGATACTTTGCATTTTCTTCTTTTAAATAAAAATCCCATAATGTATCATTTACTTTAAAATCAGCCTTCTCTAAAGCAGTTTTTAAATTATCTGCCTTTGAAGCATCAACATTAGCAGAACCTGTTCCACCATATACTAAATTTACTGAAGATGTTGAGAACAAACTTACCTTTGATTCTTTATCAAGTGGTAATGCTTCTTTTTTATTTGTAAGAAGTGCTGCTCCTTCAGCTTCAACTTGTTTTGCTAATTCGTATCCACGTTTAACTCTCTCTTTTTCATTTTTAAAATCACTTTCGTAATAAACAGCATTTTTATCCTCGTTTTCTAACTCCCAGAATGTTCCTCCCAAAAATAATGCTACAGTATTATCAAACATTGAAATTGCAACTAACCCTGCAATTAATATAATTGCCAATGGGAAATTAATCCATGTAAACACTTTCCATGGTCCATAAACTTTACGACGTGCTTTAATAAATTCTTTTTTACGTTGTTTAATTTCTTTTTTGTTCATATCCATAACATCAATTCCTTTCACATATTTATAACTTGTTTTTTTCATAATCTTTCTCTATTCTTTTCTTGCAATGTTATACTCTTATACGTAAAATTATTCAAAGTTATAAAAGTAATGTTTTATTTTCACACATAATATTTTTAAAAGTACACTTTTACATCATATATATATATTTAAAACAACATTACATCCAGTTAGAACTATCGCCCTTATTCAATTTATACTCAGGTTTCTCCTTATCTACCTTATATATAGTACAACTATCTGTGTAATTGCCTGCCTTTACTTCTAACTTATTCTCATCCTCTAACTCTATTTCAAATTTATATACATATTGGCCTTTCTTTGTCTCAACCAAATTACCATTATGATATAATGAAACTTCTTTTAGATTAGAATAAATCGTTATAATCTGTTTCTCTTCGCTTCTATATTTATATCTTTTTCCTGTAAGATGAACAAATTTATCTTCTTTATTCCAATATGCTTTATAAAGGTAAAACACATCCTTTTTTATTTTACGATCAAATGTTACCATTCCCTTGTGGTTCATTCCTGGCTCTCCACCTTGATTTCTTGCATCTGCTGCAAAATCAAACATATTCCAGTAATAAGTTGCCCACATATATGGGTGTCTTTTAAAGCATTTCAACATATACTCATGATATTTCATATGATATTCTTCTGAATTATCTCCACGTTTAGGTTTCTTTGAGTGAAGATTTGGCATACCTTCCGCACCATATTCTGAATAACACAAGCATCTCTTTGGATATACAAAATGATAAAATGAAATCCATACATCATTTAACCACAAAAATGGAACATACCAGCCAAGATACAGATTCCATCCCACTAAATCTGTTATTTGGGAAACAGGATGAAATGGGTGACACACAGCATAACATGCTAATGTAGTCGGTCTTGTTGGATCCATCTTATGACATAATTCATTTAACATTTTATGATTTTCTAGCATTAATTTTCGTTTCTTTCTACCAGATATAGTTATCTCATTGGACACGCCCCAAGTCACTATACTTGGATGATTGTAATTCTGCGTAATTAATTCCATCATCTGAGTAACTGTATTGGCATCACCATTGGCCAAATGTTCTGATATATACGGTATCTCTGCCCATACTATCATTCCCACTTCATCACATAAATCATAGAAATACTGATCATGTTGGTAATGAGCTAAACGAATGGTGTTAGCTCCAACTTCTTGAATTATCTCCATATCTTTATCATGATGTTCCCTTGTAATTGCATTACCAATTCCCTTAAAATCTTGATGCCTTGAAACTCCATATAAAGGATATGGTTTCCCATTAAGATAAAATCCATCCTTAGGACTAAACTCAAACGTTCTAATACCAACATTACAGGAAATCTCATCTAGTGTAACCATAGTACCTACTTGATTATAACTAGCTAAAGCATTCATTTTAGCTAAGTTTTTCTTTTTATTTGATACATTCTTTTTAGGTTCATTATTTTTTTTCAATCCATTGTTTTCCTGTAAAGCATTGTCCCTATCTATAATTCTTGCTCTTAACTTATATAAATATGGGTCCTCTAATCCATTCCATAAATGGGCATCTTCTAAATAAAATGTTGCTTCGTAGACACCTACTTCCTTCCCATTTTGTTTATTGTTGCTAGTTGCCACTGAGTTTTCATCCTGTTTATTGTTACTGGTATTCATACTATTTTCATAATCGAATGAACCAACCTCTACAGCCTTAAATAAATCATCATTTTCGTCAAATAAGCTAATGATTATTTGTTTATCCGTCTTTGCATATACCGTAACATTTATTTCAGCTTTTGCCTGATTATTTTCCAAAATCTCTATAACATTAGTTGTATACTTTATGCCCGGTCCACCATAATAATCTAAATCAAAATGATCTTTTGACACAATTAACAACTCAACATCTCTATATATACCTCCATAGAATGTAAAGTCCGCCTTCTGCGGATAAACTCTGTCATTTACGCTATTATCCACATTTACAACTAATTTATTCTCTTTTTTCAACAATTCTTTTGTTATATTCACACGAAATGTGGAATAACCACCATCATGATGACAAACTTTCTTATCGTTTAATACTACATCTGCACTGGCATTTACCCCATGAAATTGTAGATAAACCTCTTCTTTCTTAGAATCAAATTCAGGTGTTTTAAGTATAGTATCATATGTGTTAGTGCCACGCCAATAATCATTACCACCATCTTGTCCATCAATGGCATTCCATGTATGTGGAAGCTGTACTTTAGTTCTGTTATTGTGTTGGTCTGTAAAATACCAATCATCCATAAGTTTTATTGTTCTTCTCATACCGTACACCTCCTTACACTCCAGAGTATGCTGAGAATCCTCCATCTATAGGAATACATACACCAGTAATAAATCCTGCTGCATCATCATTTAAGAGAAACATTGTAGCTCCTAATAATTCTTCCGTTTCTCCAAAACGTCCCATAGGTGTTGCTGCTAATATCTTTCCTGTTCTTGCAGTAGGTGTTCCATCCTCGTTGAACAACAATGCTTGATTTTGCTTTGTTGAAAAGAAACCTGGTGCTATGGCATTTACACGAATTCCTGTTTTTGAAAAATGCACTGCTAGCCACTGTGTAAAATTAGTTATTGCCGCTTTTGCCCCAGAATATGCAGGTATTTTAGTAAGTGGTGTATAAGCATTCATTGATGCAATGTTTAAAATACTTGCATGCTCTTTTTCCACCATATCCTTTGCAAATTCCTGTGTTGGAAGCAATGTTCCTATAAAGTTTAAATTAAATACAAACTCAACTCCTGATTGTTCCAAATCAAAAAATGATTTTGTCTCTGCATCTATATCTCCCATTTCAAAATACTCTTTATCTGTAGTAGCCATTGGATTATTACCACCAGCTCCATTTATTAATATGTCGCATGGACCAAAATCCTGTAAAATTGCTTCATGTGCCTTCTTTAGAGACTCTTTTTCCAATACATTTGCCTCATATCCTTTGGCAATATATCCTTGCTTTACAATGTTCTCTGCTTTATTAATAGCATTCTCTTTTGTTCTATCTAAAAGTGCTACTTTTGCGCCACACATAGCAAGGGCTTCTGCCATAACACTACATAATACTCCACCTGCACCTGTAACAACTGCCACCTTACCTGTTAAGTCCATTTGAAATGGTAATTTCATGTCACGTCCTCCTAAAAATACATATTTTAATATATATCGACTAGTTTTATATTTATAGTACATTTGTCCTAGATAATTTTTACTATTTTTCTATCTTAATTATGTTCTAGTTAATTCTTTCTACATAAGTTACACTCTAATAATTTATTCCATAATATTTTGCTTATTATTTATCTTAAAAGTCATTTACTTATATTTTTAACAAATTTGAATTTATATATACAAAAAAGAGGCAATAAAATGCCTCTTTTTATATTTATTATGAATTAATCCATTATCACAGATTTTCCTTTTAGATTATTATCTATTAAAATCTATTTAATCCCTTTTTAAACCATTTCTCCATCGATGTTTACTTAATTACTCTTTTAATCCTCTCCATCAAAGTCTATTTGATTACTCTTTTCAAACTTAACTGTTGATGTAACAATTTGATTAGAAATACAACCATCAAATTTCCCTTTACCAGTAATAGTATAGTAATCTGTTACTTTATATGTATTTAGATATCCATTACCAGTAGCTTGTGATTTCTCAAGTATTTCTTGTGTCAAATGCATAACATAGTAATCTTTACCATCAGTTAAAAGTTTCCCCTTATAAAACACCTGTACAACTCCATTAGTAATACTTGCTATGCATTCATTCTTAAAATCAATACCTTTAATCTTGAACTTAACAGTTTCTTTACCCTTATAGTTTCCTTTTCCCTCAATTACTACTTTTCCCTCTCCTGCATCTATATTATCCTTATATGAAACAATATAGTCTACATTTTTTTCTAAGTCTGTACCTAAATAGTTAACTCTTACTTCTGGCTTAATTTCTGATCCTGTCCAATTATATGTGTCCTCATAAAATGATATTGCACATTTCTTAACAGATATCTTATCTCCACCAAACCAGTCAAAAGCTTTAGACTCTGTTTTTGTATTTACCGCTACAACAACTGTAAAAGCTGCAACTAAAACTGAACACAATGCTACAAATTTCTTATAATTCTTTTTCATAACAATCATTCCCCTTTTTTACTCAAATTAATATATTACACTCAAGCTAATAGCAAGGTACTTATAACCTCCCCTTAACTTATGTCTCATATAATTTAGTTAACTTTAATTTATAATAGTTAGCTTTCCTTTCCTAGAACAAAAATGCTTTTATTCGATTTTGTACTAAATGCAATGCATAAAATAAACGATATTATAAAAGCTTTGCATATAAATACAATATCAATCACATTATTCACTTCTATCAATAACTATTACTTCCCCTTTTTCAACTCTTCAAATCAGCATCGTGCAACTCGCAAATGCTCTTTGTTAATACCTTTTCTTTAGCTTGTAGATATTATACACGAAAAGTTGCAAATGTCAAAAACAATATTTCCCATTTTTGAATATTTAATATTTTTTTTACATTTTTATTCACACTGTAACATTCAAGAAATATTCTCACAAATTATTGTTTCATCTTTCAATTATTTTCTATACTTTCAATCTACTTTTTTCATTATATACTTTATGATAATCATATAATATTTCTTCACTTTTTATTACTTCTCATAGTTTCTAATTTATCTTAATGCCACATGGACCTACACCTTCTTGGTCCATTACATTATTTTGTACAATATTCTTATAGAAACCATATCCACCTGCAACATTATAACATTCATAACCATTTTGTTTTAACATTCTACATGCAGTATAACTTCTAAGACCACTTTGACAATATACATATATCTTTGAATTTTGAGGTATCTCATTCATACGCTTCCTTAATGAATCTAATGGTATATGCATAGCACCTTCAATATGTCCTTTTTCATATTCTCCATTTGTTCTTGAATCCAATAAAATAATTTTATTTAGTGATAAACAATCTGTGTTAATATTGTTTGCCGTATTAGCATCTGATTCAACAGCTTTATTCTTCCTGTCTATTATATTAATGTATAATTCAGGTTCTATGTTCTTACTATCTACTATATTAAGATGTTCTACATTCTTTAATAATTCTATATCTTCCCAATGAATCTGCTCATTTAATCCATCCAAAATATTAGTCATTACATATCCTGCCATATTTACTGGGTCTTTGGCTGAGGAAAATGGCGGTGCATATGCCAACTCTAATTCCGTCAAATCATAAGCTGTCATTCCTGCCTTAATTGCCATGACCAACACATCTATACGCTTGTCCACACCACTATATCCTACAATCTGAGCACCTAATATTTTTCCATTATTATTCATCCCATTTATTACATTATTCTCTAAACTATACTTTACACATTCTAATGTATTATTTTCTGTATCACCATTTGCACTTTCTGATATATTGTTATTACATATATTAAATATAACTTTCAAATACATATTTTCTGCTCCAGGATAATATGTTGCATGTGAAGCAGATGACAGTATAACATAATCACAATTATATCCTTCTTTGACAGCTTGCTTGTAGCTAATACCTGTACTTGCTACTGTCATGTCAAACATTTTCATAATAGATGAACCAATTGAACCCCTAAATTCACTTTTAATTCCACATATATTATCTGCTGCAATACGGCCTTGTTTATTGGCCGGTCCTGCTAATGGTATAAGAACCTTTTTACCCGTAACACTATTTACAACTTCAACAACATCACCTACTGCATAAATATCTTTATCAGATGTCTGCATGTATTCATTTGTCACAATTGCGCCCCTCTGACCTAATTGAAGCCCCGCTTCTTCTGCAAGTTTAGATTCCGGAACAACACCTACTGCTACTATTATTATATCTGAATTGGTAATGTCATTATCTTCACCAATTTTTCTTTCTTGATTTATATAAATATTATTTTCATTGCCTATCCCACTATTAGTATAATTTGATTTTTCACTAATAACCATGAACTTACCATCAGCATTTTTTATTGCAGTAACATTCCTATTAAGATATATCTTTATACCTTTTTCTCGCATGTAGTTCTGCAATATGGCAGCCATATCTTCATCCAAATTGGGCATTACATGACTTGAACGCTGGATCAAATTAACATTAATTCCAATGTTGGTCAAATTCTCTGCCATTTCTAATCCAACAAATCCTCCACCTATAATGGTTGCCGTTTTCACTTTATTTTCCTTAATATAATCATCTATTTTAAATGTATCCTCTACCGTTCTTAGTGAAAATACCCCTGGCAAATCAGCCCCTTCCACATCTAGTTTCAAAGCTTTAGCGCCTGGTGATAACACTAATTTGTCATATGTTTCCTCATATATCTCCCCTGTTTCTAAATTCTTAATAGACACTTTATGCGCTTCTGCATCAATGCTAATAGCTTCTTGATTTACTCGTACATCTACATTAAATCTTCTTAAAAAACTTTCAGGTGTCTGCAATGTTAACCTTTCTCTGCGTTTTATTTCACCACCAATATAATATGGCAAGCCACAATTGGCATATGAAATATATCCTGTTCTCTCTATTATAATAATCTCTGCTTTTTCATCTAATCTTCTTATTCTAGCTGCTGCTGTTGCACCACCTGCAACACCACCTATGATTAATATTTTCATGCTATATCATCCTTCTAAATTCATTTTATTATATACTTTTTATTCTTCTTATTTTCCCTTTTACTTATACGCTTTTTATTCTTCTTATTTTCCCTTTTATTTAAACGCTTTTTATTCTTCTTATTTCCTCCTTTACTTATGCGCTTTTTATTCTTCTTATTTTCTCTTTTACTTATACGCTTTTTATCCTCATAACTTCCTCTTTTACTAATAAACCTTTTCGTCTTATAAAATCACCTTTTTCTTATACATTTTTTCACAAACTAGACCCATATAATCATTTAAATGTGCCTTTATAACTGTATCATAAATTTTTCTATTCTTCCAGATGTAATCTGTACCATATTATTAAGTATAAATCTATACCTTATCAATATAGTGTAACAATTTACTATTTTAACCCCATCATTATCTTTACTTCAAATACCTTGCTATCATATTTTCCAAATCTTTCATATCTATTGTTAGATTCTTTGTTTCATATGTAAGTAATAACTTATCACCTTCATATATTCCATTTTTGTGATATAACCTAAGCTTCTTTAATGTATTTTCAAAATAATTTTCTTCATCCATCAAACCACAATGTTCCAAATAATACTCTTTTCTAGTTCTTGTATTTAATAATGTGAAATCTGGATAAACTATTCTATTTCCTTTTAATTTTAATGGATATTCATATCGATATGGGATATTCATCATATAGAATTTGTCTGCTAGAATTTTTTCAGATTTTGATCTAACCCGCTCCCCTTTTTCTGTATATATCTCTTGGGTACCAAATGAGAAACTATTCCCTTTGTACTCTACATTTTGCCATGCTTTAATAAATTGTTCATCTGTTAAAATATATGGTGTTACAAGTTTTTTTCTGTCATTAGATAAATTTTCATATATTGCTAATATATTAGATTCTTCCTCTATATCTATAATCTTTAAAAACTGCTCTAGATTTCTTTTATAATTTGTAGCTAATGCTAGTACACTAATATCATACTCTTTTTGTGCTAATGCATATGCAAGTTCTTTTTTCTTCTTACAGATGTAAGTACCGTTCTTGTCATATCCATCAATTCTATTGTAATACTGTGGATATCCCTTACAATACTTAACTCTCAATTTTCCTTTCGGTGCATATTTTAAAGACTCCTGCACTTTTTCAAGCAATAACTCTAAACACTTTATTTCTTCTTTTACCATCTGTTTTATTACATCTCTTCTTATAACTATGCTCTCTCCTTTTTTCATTTCTATTGCCTATCATTTCTACCTATTCTAACTCTTTTGTACCCAGGATTTCTTGTTCCCTTACCTCTTCCCGGGGTACTATCTCTCTTATTTCTACCCCTTCTTGCTCTTTTGTACCCAGAATTTCTTGTCCCCTTACCTCTTCCCGGGGTACTTGCTCTCTTATTTCTACCCCCTCTTGCTCTTTTGTACCCCGGATTTCTTCTTCCCATACCTCTTCCCGGGGTACTTGCTCTCTTATTTCTACTCTTTCTTGCTCTTTTGTACCCAGAATTTCTTCTACCCATACCTCTTCCCGGGGTACTAACTCTCTTATTTCTACCCCTTCTTGCTCTTTTGTACCCAGGATTTCTTCTACCCATACCTCTTCCCGGGGTACTATCTCTCTTATTTCTACCCCT
The DNA here is from genome assembly GCA_015057455.1 of Lachnospiraceae bacterium. Lineage (GTDB taxonomy): Bacteria > Bacillota > Clostridia > Lachnospirales > Lachnospiraceae > SIG301. Next base: position 97,453 of record SVEH01000003.1, read on the forward strand.
TCTTGCTCTTTTGTACCCAGGATTTCTTGTTCCCTTACCTCTTCCCGGGGTACTATCTCTCTTATTTCTACCCCTTCTTGCTCTTTTGTACCCCGGATTTCTTCTCCAATACCTCTTCCCGGGGTACTAACTCTCTTATTTCTACCCCTTCTTGCTCTTTTGTACCCAGAATTTCTTGTTCCCATGCCTCTTCCCGGGGTACTAACTCTCTTATTTCTACCCCTTCTTGCTCTTTTGTACCCAGAATTTCTTGTTCCCTTACCTCTTCCCGGGGTACTAACTCTCTTATTTCTACCCCTTCTTACTCTTTTGTACCCTGGATTTCTTCTCCCCATACCTCTTCCCGGGGTACTATCTCTCTTATTTCTACCCCTTCTTGCTCTTTTGTACCCAGGATTTCTTGTTCCCATACCTCTTCCCGGGGTACTATCTCTCTTATTTCTACCCCTTCTTGCTCTTTTGTACCCCGAATTTCTTCTCCCATACCTCTTCCCGGGGTACTAACTCTCCCCACCACTCACGATCTTATATAACCTTCCACTTTTCACAAGCACTACTTGTGAAATTTTTTTATAATTTATCCCCGCACCATTTTGGCGCGGAGATACAAATTTTATTTTTTTAATTGCTTTTTTTTAATCGAAATGGGTTAAATGTGGGTTCAATTCCCTCTTTTCACACCTCGCAACCCCAGTAAAATCTAGGAATTACTTGTCCAAACTTTTCATAGTTGGGAACAATAATACATCTCTAATAGCTGGGCTATTAGTCATCATCATTACCATTCTATCGATACCAAATCCTATACCACCTGTTGGAGGCATACCAATTGATAATGCATTCAAGAAATCTTCATCTGTATGGTTAGCTTCTTCATCTCCTGCTGCAAGAAGTTTCTCTTGAGCTTCAAAACGAGCTCTTTGATCGATTGGATCATTAAGCTCTGAGTAAGCATTAGCCATCTCCCATCCGTTCATGAAGAATTCAAATCTTTCTACATATTCTGGATTCTCTGGTTTCTTCTTTGTAAGTGGAGATATCTCAATTGGATGATCCATTACAAATGTTGGTTGAATTAAGTGTTCTTCAACATACTCTTCAAAGAATAAGTTAAGAATATCACCTTTTTCATGTCTATCTTCGAATTCTATATGATGCTCTTTTGCTAAAGCTTTAGCTTCTTCTGTAGTTTTAATATCATTAAAGTCTACGTTAGCATACTTCTTAACAGCATCAACCATTGTAATTCTCTCAAATGGTTTTGATAAATCCATCTCATGCTCACCATATGTAAGAATCTCTGAACCAGTTACTTCTTTTGCTATATATCTATATAGATTCTCTGTTAAATCCATCATACCATGGTAATCTGTATATGCTTGATATAATTCCATTAATGTAAATTCTGGATTATGTCTTGTATCTAAACCTTCATTACGGAAAACTCTTCCTATTTCATAAACTTTCTCAAGTCCACCAACTATAAGTCTCTTAAGTGGTAACTCAAGTGATATACGAAGTCTTAAATCCTCATCTAATGCATTAAAATGAGTTTCAAATGGTCTTGCTGTCGCTCCACCTGCATTAGCTACAAGCATAGGAGTTTCAACTTCCATAAATCCTTCACCATCTAAATATCTACGAATTGCACTTACCATCTTTGAACGCTTAATAAATGTATCTTTTACATCTGCATTCATAATTAAGTCAACATATCTTTGTCTATATCTTATGTCTGTATCTGTAAGTCCATGAAACTTCTCTGGAAGAATTTGAAGACTCTTTGACAATAAAGTTACTTCTTCTGCATGAATAGAAATCTCTCCTGTCTTAGTCTTAAATACTTTACCTCTTATACCAAGAATATCACCAACGTCATATTTCTTAAAATCTTTATATGAATCTTCACCGATGCTATCTCTAGCAACATATGATTGAATATTACCTTGTAAATCTTGGATATTACAAAATGATGCTTTACCCATAACACGTTTAAACATCATACGTCCTGCAAGTGTTACATCCATACCTTCCATAGTATCAAAATTATCTTTTATCTCCATACTATGATGAGTAACATCATACTTAGTAATTGCAAATGGGTCCTTACCATTCTCTTGTAATTCTGCAAGCTTATTATATCTTACCTTAAGTAATTCATTTACATTAGGCTCTTGAGCTTGCTTATTCTGTTGCTTGTTATCTGCCACAATTATCTCTCCTAACTAATAACTTTCTTATATATCATATTTATGATTTTTGAATTTGCATAATTTGGTACTTAATCATACCTTCTTGAGTTTCAACCTCAACAACATCTCCAACTTTCTTACCGTTGATAGCTCTACCAACAGGAGACTCGTCAGAAATCTTTCCTTTTAAGCTGTTTGCTTCTGTTGAACCAACAATTTTGAATTCTAATTCATCATCAAATTCTAAATCTTTAAGTATAATTTTACATCCTATGCTAACTTTACTTAAGTCAACTTCATCCTCATCAACAACTTCAACATTCTTAAGGATTTTATCTATCTCTTCAATTCTAGCTTCGATGTCTCTTTGCTCATCCTTTGCAGCGTCATACTCTGCATTCTCAGATAAATCTCCAAGTTCTCTAGCTTCTTTAATCTTCTCTGCCACTTCTTTTCTACGATTAATCTTTAAATCTTGTAATTCATCTTCTAATTTTTTTAGACCTTCATAAGTAATCTTTTTCTTCTCTGCCATGGCTTAACCCTCCATATTCTATATGTAATCATACATCTTAAAATTATATAATAATTGGCTAACATTGTCAAATAATAAGGTTGAATTATTCTCTAATGTTTTGTGTTCGTGGATTGCAAAGTTAAATTCCACCCTTAGCACATTACTATAGGGTGGAATTATCCTCTAATACATAATATAAGATAAAATTATTTGCTAATAATACAAGATAGAATTATCCTCTAATTCATAATATAAGATAAAATTATTTGCTAATAATACAAGATAAAATTATCCTCTAATTCATAATATAAGATAAAATTATTTGCTAATAATACAAGATAAAATTATCCTCTAATTCATAATATAAGATAAAATTATTTGCTAATAATACAAGATAGAATTATCCTCTAGTGTTGTTCAAATGCTGTTACTCTAATTAATTGTATATGTTCACGCTTAATCACGCCGACTACTCCAGCATATAAATATACATCCATTCTCTTCTTTGCACTTGTGCCAAATGACAAACTACTTATTCTTAATGTATACTTCTTATTTGGTTTTATTATATATTGGTTGTTTACTGCAGGTACTTGGTTACCAGCTTCATCTGTTAATCTAACCTTTTGTCCACTTAAATACTCTGATACCGAACCATATTCGTCAGATTCACTTATTGTAAATTTGACATCTGAACTTCCTTCTGGACGTTCTACATAAAATTCTATTGGTTCCGACATTGTTACATCATCATAATTCATAACATCATAAACGTAATATATACTATTACGATCTTCTACAAATACTATTTTTGTCAATAAGCTTTCATCTGGTTCTACCTCTAGTCTTACTCCATTGGTTGGAAAATGTCCTGAAACAAACTTAACTCCATCATCAAAATCATAGTATCCGCAGCTATTCCATTTTATAAATTTGTCCTTATCTTCTTCTATATCTACTCCTGCATAACCTAATTTTAGAGTAATTGTTGTATCCATACCTTTCTCTATATTGCCACTTTTAACCTTAAGTTTCACCATTGTAACCTCTGATAAAGTTTTTCCTGATTCTTCTAGTTCATCTGCCGTATACCATATATTACTTTTTTCTCTAGCATTTTTATATGTCAAATCGCTAAGTGTAGTATACTCTATTTCATATATATTATCTCCTGACAAGATAACTTTTTCTAATAATCTAAGGTCAAATGCCTCTTCCTCTTCCCCACTATACAAATAATCATCTTCAATTATTCTCTTTCTAGGAATTGGAATATAATAGTCAAATGAACTTGCTGTACCATCATTTAAACTTTTAATAGATAAATCATATTGTACTATATCAGTAGGAAATGCTATCTCATCCTTTTCTCTTACTTGACCAGCCTTATCAAGCACCTTCACATCATCTTCTATAAACAACTTAGGTGGCTCTCCATTTATTATACAACTCTTAGTTTCATTACCTCTAACACAACCTATATAATCAGATGTATCACCATCTTCATTTATATCATAAATGTCTTTAGTCTTATACCCTTTTGCGCATATGTCAATAACATTTTCCTGTTCCATTCCAACTACATATAAGATTCTATCTGTATATAATGTTTGAGTATCCATATAAATATCTGTATTTATTTTTATGCTAAAATCCAATGCTGCACCTTGTGTTAACTCACCTAAGTTTTGACCATAATATCCAATATACTGGTCCTTATCTACGTCTATTAACCATATATTATTATCGCCTGCTTCTTTCTTTTGAATTTTATCAATACTAACACTTTCCTTGGATTTAGATGTTGTAAGCTTAATATTATCCTCATCAACTGATACACCTTGAGGCAATACTACAGCTAATCTTATATTGTGCAGCCATGTTGAATCTGCACTATAATAAGTATAATATACAAATGCTCTACCCGATATTGTTACCGATTGACCTGCTTTTGTGCTTTCTACAGAAAGCTTTGTATTATTAATACCGTAACAAGCTGTTTCTGTATCTACAACTTTTGAAGTTATGGTTTTCTTAAGAACCCCAATACCCGAATCTTCTGGTGATGTTATTGTCACTTGGTTTTTAATAACATCTCCTGATTCTGCACTGCTAGCTAATTTTCCATAAAATGTTCCAGCTCCAGATGCAGAATAATTAGTATCTCCTGAATCATATAAGAATGTCCTTGTTCTAACCGTTGCAATTGTATATTCAATTGTATCAAAATAATAGCTTCTATGCTTTTTGTCTAAATGTGTTCTATAAAAATTAGTTCTTAAATTATCAAATTCATTACTTCCATAGTTACCATTATTAATAGTAATGGTCCAAGCTCCATGCTTATCCTTAGCATCTCCATCAACTCGGTTTCCTTTAGAATTGAGATACACACGTTGTCCATTCTCATCTTTTAAAGTATATTTAACTGTGTACGTTTTCATCTCAACATCTGATGGTAACATAACAGCAGTAACTAAATGTCTTTCATCAAAATCAAATTTAATATTTTTACTTGTGCTATCCTCTGTACCATAGTTTGCAATCCATACACACCCTAATTTTGTATCTGCATTATCAGGATATTTACTTCTCAAAGCATTAGTATATTGCCTTTCCCCTAGTGAAACATCTTCTTTCTTAGTAGTTGTAAACTCAATATAACCCATTTCCGTATCTATTAATGTTTTTACTTTGCCACCATTTGTATTAATAGTTAACTTTGCATTACCTTTAGAAAATTTTACACTTTTTATAGACTCATCAACTTCATATCCTTCAGGCCACACAAAATCTATCATATTAAATTGATCATCTGCTGCATAATATCCATACATACTAAATATTAACTTTGACTCTGTTGCTTCTTCTATATTAACTTTTGTAGCATTTGAACCGATTACACCATCAAATCGTAATGTATCTGTTTTATACCCCACATATACCTTTTTACCATCTTCTTCATAATATGGCACATCTATTTCTATTGTCATTTTTTCATAATATTTATTTATGTATTCTCTCCCTGGTGCTGTAGTTATAAGTAAAAATCTAGCTATTTTTTCTTTATATTGATAAAAATTTGATGTAGGATTCCATCGTGCGTTATCCCATATTCTTCTATAAGTAATACTTCCGCCTTCGATTATTCCTTTTAAAGAAGTAGCCTTTGATACTCTTATCTTTGATGCATTTACCTCTAAGGTATTATCTATCACTGAATCCACATGATACATAGACACTTCTATTGGTGACACATCTTCTTTTGTAAGACTAGTTCCACCTAATTTATCCCATAAAATAGGATCATATCTAAGCGCAACTTGTATAGACGCTCTTGTCATATTAGGTTTTAAATAATATTTAAAAGTTCCATTACCTTTTTGCAATGTATATTTATATTGATCATTATTACAAGCAACCTTATCATAAGGTATCTTCTCAACCTTTGAATACCCTGCAGGGATTTCATCTATATCACTTGCAATATAAAAAATAGGTGCCAATTTTAACTCCACCACATGAACTTCATCTGGACTAGCATCTACTAATATATCTATTTGAAGATATTTACTCTTTTTATAATCCCAACCTTCTACCGTAGCACCAGAATTGGATAAAGCTATGCCTTCGCCTCCACCAGAATATGCATTAGTATCATATAGTCTAGCACTAATATTATGTTTAATTAAATAATCCATACCTGTACCAGATAATATGTCTGCATACGCACAATTACCATTTAAAATAGTTACAATCCCCATCATAATTCCAAATAATACAACCTTCTTCCAATTCACTCTCTTAAACATATTTTCATCTCTCTTCCGTACATACTAATCAATAAGATTACTTGTTTGCATTTAATAAATTACATATAATTTAATAAATTGAATATATTTAATTAAAGTTATAATTGAACTTTATTGCGTTATTTAAATCTATTTTTTAATGCTACATTATTTTAATTATATTTTTATTGTTATCACTACTAAAATGTCACGATTTTACATATAACATTATTATATCACATATAATTAATGCAAATTTCGTGCTACTTATTATATTTTCTTATAGGTATAATTTTTCTTCGCTTGGGGTTGAATTCTTGTTTTGGTGACTAGCTGGGCGGAGATTTATTTCATTTTCTCTTTTTCTCCGCTTTTGATAATAAAATACCATAACAGGTTAAAATTAGATAAATCAAAACAATAATAATCCCCCAAACCATAATATAATAATAATAAACATAAAAAGAAAAAGACTTCACATCAAATGTTCAACCTTCTTCTCTCTGTCAATTAATTTAAATCCCTATTCTATCTGTTCTATTTCTTTTAAAACAGTCTCTCCGGTAACAGTTTTATATTTATCTGCCCAAATTACTTTTTCATTTTCCACTCTATATGCTCTTACTGCAAACTTATAAGATGCACCTGATTCTAATCCATTCTTACGGAATGTTAACTTAGATGTTGCCTTTTTAATTGGTTCCCATGCATTAGTTTCAGTATTTCTTATATATACTCTATAACCAGTTGCTCCTTCTACAGCTTCCCAAGTTAATTTTATTGAATTATATCCTCTACCAACTCTAATATCAGAAGTAATTCCTGGAGCTGTAAGGAAGTTTGCCGCCTTATATGTATCTGCCCAAACAACTTTATTATTCTCTATTCTATATGCTCTTACTGCAAATCTATACTCAGTTCCTGGTTCTAATTCAGTTGCCGTAAATGAAGTTTCTTTTTGAGCTTTGCTAAGATATGACCACTGTCCATTTTCTGCAACAAACACTCTATAACCTGTTGCATTCTCTACTTCTTCCCACGCAAATTCAATTAAAGATGATTTCGTTGTTATTGCTTCTATTTTATTCGTAATACCAACAGTTAATTTAGGTCTAATTACAGATTCCTTATCTATTACTATTTTTCCTTCTACATCTGCAAATGCTCCACCACATACTTCACATGTATAATATGGATCATTTCCGTCTTCCTCACATGTAGCTTCTTTTCCTTCCACTTCTACAATAGTATGCTCTATAGTCGGAATTTTTTCTTGAGCCACAATAGACTCATCACAAACAGAACATTTTGTTCCTTCTGTTAATCCTTCTTCACTACATGTTGGCTCTTTGGCTTCTGCAACTACTTCCATATGTCCTTTTGCAACATCGATTATATCTGTAACAACATTTTTACACTCTATATCACTAAATTTCTTATCACATGTCAAACAAACATAATAAGGAATAGTTCCATTCTCTATACAAGTTGCTGGTTTTGGCCATACAGGTATAAGATTATGTCCTGCTAATTCACCATATTCAAATGTTGATGTTGATGTAGAACCACATGAACATGATTTATAATAAACAGCCTTTGATTTGCACGTTGCATTGCTTTTTTTATAAGACTCTTTTACATCTTCTCTATATGAATGTGAATGAGATGGAACATATCTAGATACGACATAACCCACACCACTTTTATTAGATACATATCCTGATTTAATAGTTGTTGGATATACCGGGTTAGCAAATGTACCACCTGTAATCACTACATTAGGAACATTTTTTATGCCATTTGTTTTATTACATGTTGTTATATCTCTACCATCTGACACATCATTATTACCTGATCTTTTTGCACTAAAAATACCACCTGAAATTGTTGCTTTAGAATTACCATCTAAACATAGCGCAGAACCATTATTTAAAATTGAACTAATACTACCACCTGTTATGTTAATTTGAGCACTTCCTACACTGTGAATTGCAGCGTAACCTATACTATAATTTGGCAACATACCTACAGATGTTACTGAACCACCGTTTATGTTTAACTTAGAATTATCATTAGGATTCTCTAACTTTCCTAGGGAAAATACTGTACTCCAACTATTAACTGCACCAGAATTCATATTCAATGTTGCATCATTCCAAATAGCCGCAAGTGCATATTCCATATTTGTTGGTTTTACTGCATTTAATGTAGCACCATCTATATTAATTATAGCTGGTTTACTACTAGCATTACTCACACCAATTGTACTGTTACTATTACCCGCACCATCTGCATACAACAAAGCAGATTTTTCAATTCCAGCGTTTACAGTAATGCCTTTTCCAAATGTTAATGTACCACTATAAACTGTAAATGCATCTTCAACATTAGTTGTAATTGTTACTAAACCGTTTGACTTAATTGTTACATTTTCACCATTACTTATAGTTATTACTTGTGAAACTGTCTCATCACTAGCTATAACTACTTCAATAGTTTCTCCCGATTCGCCATCACCCAATTCTGTCCTTAATTCATCTAGTGAAGTACATGTAACCACATTGTTACTTTCCCCTGCGCCATACACTGTCATTGGCACCATTGTTAACACAACCGAACATACTAACATAAAAGCCCAAAACTTTTTTGTTATTTTTTTCACTGTTATTTCCTCCTAAACTGAATTTTCTTAGTTTTTCCATATTTTTCCATCTAATACAATTCTAACAAGTATTTTTTATTGTGTCAACAATTATGATTTTTCTCTTTTTAATTTTCCTACAAAAATTTACCCTAGCCATTTTTCCAAAAATCTATTATAGATACTATTATTCCCTCTACTCACTCCATGACAATCTATGCAAATCTCCCGACTTTGTCATATCTGCAAAATTATGTTGTCTTAGTGCTTCATATGCAACTATTGCAACTGAGTTGGATAAATTAAGTGAACGTATATCACCTATCATTGGTATTCTTATGGCTGTTTCTTCATAGTTAACCAATATCTCCTCTGGAATTCCTGCGCTTTCCTTACCAAACATTATAAAGCATTCATCTTCATATTTCACATCACAATAAGTTTGCTTTGATTTTGTAGTCGCCATATATATAGTTGCGTTAGGATTTTGGGCCTTAAAATCCTCAAAGTTCTCATATTCTCTTACATCTAATTTGTCCCAATAATCAAGTCCTGCTCTTTTCACTGCCTTTTCATCAATATCAAATCCAAGTGGTTTAATAAGATGTAATCTTAATCCTCCTGCCACACAAGTTCTTCCTATGTTACCTGTATTGGCTGGTATCTCTGGTTCATGTAATACTATATTTATCATAACTTCCTCCATCCTTTGACGATACATATATCTGCCAATTGTTTTGTACTTTTTTACTTCTCCATACCCTTTTCTTTTATCTCATCTTCTAGTTCTTCAACTAAATACTCGTCACTCATACAGTGCATATCTGATATACCATCTTTCATAATCAAATACAAATCTGATTTATAGAAAATATCCATTGCATCTGCTAAAGTAATCCCCTGGCTCTTTGCAAATTTATCTATTATTCTTGCATACTTTTTTTGTAATAATATTGGGTTTGCATTCAAAGTTTTTCACTTCCTTCAAACTTCATGTACTTATCTATTATCTCTTGATTTCTTATACATATTTGCATATTAGGTTTCTCATATTTTAACCTTTTTATCGCTTCTATTTTATCTACCAATCCATCCAAATATAATTCCACCGTATTAAATACTCTATCATCTGCTACTCCCCCTATAACAACATCATAATTTGACTCATCTTTTAATGAACGACAATCAACTATAAAATCTAGCCATTCTTCTGTATAACCACTAAACTCTTTCACACTATATCCTTTAAATGCATTAGCATCTAAATCATAACACGATACAATTGCAGCCTTATCCTTCTTTTTAAACCTTAAACTCCATTTTACGGCTTGTTCATATATTTGAGTAACATAAAAACCCTTACCAAAATCAACATTTGCTCTAGAATAGCTAATCTTTGGATTATGAACTTCTATACATGAGCCATGATATACCTTCACTACAATACCCCCTTTTCTTTCATTATATCTATAATGTCTTCTACAATATATTCTTTACCTTGTGTATGTAGTACATCATAACTAGCCACTATATAATCATATAAAATATCACTTTGTTCCGTTAATTCTTTATATACTTCTTCACCACTAATTCCCAACTGAGATGCAACATTTTCAACACAGAAAACTGCAAATTCTAATTCTCTAAAACTATTAATATGTCTTATTTCCACTATCTATCGCCTCCTGCTAACCATTCTCAGTATACTATTTTATTAAAATAATATCAATACAATCAAATATTGTTTTAAAGTGTTTGTATGTGCTATAATAAGGTTGTAATCTAAGAATACTTGCTGCGAATGCAGCGATAAAGATACAATTAGAGTCAGGTGAAGTGACATTAGTCACAAACATCTGACTCTAGTTGTATCTTTACTAATTGGCTTGACTAGCATAGCCCCTATAACTTCTTAATAAAGTTCTCTATCTTCTCCATTGCAATCTTAAGATTCTCAATTGAATATGCATATGATATTCTTAAGAATCCTTCACCACAATCACCAAATGCTGTTCCTGGCACAACTGCAACTTTCTCTTCCTCTAATAACTTCATTGCAAATTCTTCTGAAGTCATTCCAAACTTACTTATGTTAGGGAATACATAGAATGCCCCAAATGGTTCAAAACATGGTATTCCTAATTCCTTAAACTTGTACATAAGAAATCTTCTTCTTTGATTGTAAGTTTCACGCATATTTTTTACATCAACATCACCATTTTTCAATGCTTCTACTGCTGCAAATTGGCTTGTTGTAGGCGCACACATAATTGCAAATTGGTGAATCTTAACCATTTGCTCAATGATTGGTTGTGGTCCACATGCATATCCAAGTCTCCATCCAGTCATTGCATAAGATTTTGAAAAACCATTAATAACAATAGTTCTTTCCTTCATTCCTGGGAATGATGCAATAGAAACATGTTCTCTATCATATGTTAACTCTGAATATATCTCATCTGATATTACAAAAATATCTTTCTCTATTATAACGTCAACTATATCCTTCAAATCCTCATAAGTCATAATTGCACCTGTTGGATTATTGGGGAACGGCATAACCAAAACCTTTGTTTTATCAGTTATAGTATCTAATAATTGCTGTTTTGTAAGTTTAAAATTATCTTTTTCCTGTAGTTTAACAATTACTGGTACTCCATTAGCGAGCACTACACATGGTTCATAAGAAACATATGATGGTTGCGGTATAATAACCTCATCTCCATCATCTAACATAGCACGAAGTGCTATATCAATTGCTTCACTACCACCTACTGTTACTAATACTTCATCATTATAATTATACTCAAGATTACATCTTCTCTTTAAATAATTGCATATCTCTACTTTAAGTTCTTTAAGACCTGCATTAGATGTATAGTGAGTTTTACCTCTCTCTAGTGAATATATACCCTCTTCTCTTATGTGCCATGGTGTATTAAAATCTGGTTCACCCACACCTAATGAAATGGCATCTTCCATTTCACTTACTATATCAAAAAACTTTCTTATGCCTGATGGCTTAATTGCTGTAATTTTTTTAGATAATGGATTTCTCAAGGTGTAATCAACATCCTTTCATCTTCATTTTTCTTGCATAATGCAATCCCATGTTCTTTATATTTCTTCAATATAAAATGAGTTGTAGTGCTAATAATGTCTTCCATAGTTGCTAGTCTACTTGATACAAAACTTGCAACATCTCTCATAGTTTTACCATGCATAATTACTGTCAAATCATATGCACCTGACATTAAATATACAGCCTCTACCTCATCAAACTTGTATACTCTTTCAGCAATTTTATCAAAACCTTCTCCTCTTTGCGGAGTAACCTTAACTTCTATAAGTGCCGTAATAGCATCTGTATCATCAACTAAATCCCAATTAATCAATGTTGTGTATCCACATATAACTTTATCAGCTTCCATTGCTATAATCTCTGCTTGGATTTCATCTTTATCTGCATCTAGCATAATAGCCATATCTTCTACAGATAACTTGCTGTTTTTATCTATTAACTTTAAGATTTTCTTTCTCATAATCTCCTCCATTTTAATTTAAATATTTTTATATATTCAATAATTTACTGATTTAATATTTTTATATATGCAATAATTTATATAGTCAAATATATTATAAATTTAAATTATATCCCTATTATATTTTATGATTCTATCACAATTTACATATTTTTACAATATAGTATATCATCGACAATAACAATATATCCTATTACTATTGTTCATTCTATTTTCATCTTATATCCACCTCTATCATATATCACATACCTTTGCTAATTATGCTTTTTATAACTTTGTTTATTCCCCCTATACTTTAATTAACATATTATACAATCTTTTATTTATTCTCCAAATACTTTAACAACTCATCTGATGAAGGTGAATCTAAATAACGAACCTCATCTTCATTAATTATAAGTTTATTTTTATGTTCTGCTATTTTACCTATTACTGCTGCATCAATGTCATTATCTAAATATGTTTCAACTAACTTTTGGCCATTATCTGTTACAACAAGCATTGCTCCTCTTGAATCAAGTGCATATGGATTCACATCTACAAATTCACAAACCTCCACTATATCCTGAAGCGTAGGAATTAATTTTATATCCACTTCTAATCCCTTCTTAGTTGCTGTTGCCAACTCCCATAAGCCTGCGAACACTCCACCTTGTGTAATATCATGGATATAATATGCTCCATTTTCCTGTGCAATTCTTGCCTCCTCTAATAAACTAATGTCTAACTTTAAACTTTTAACACTATCTATTAACTCTTGTTTTAATCTTGTTCTTAACTGTTCTTCTGACTTAGTCGCTATTACTGATGCACCTTGCATTCCTGCCCATTTGACCATAACTATATCGAATCCTGATCTTATCTCTTTAATGTTACCAAGATTGTAACTATTTTTTATTTTTCCTAATCCCGTAATAGTTACAAGTGTTTTATTAACAGCATCTGTCATCTGTGTATGTCCACCCATTACCTCTATGCCAAGTTTACCACACTCATCTTCTAAATCATTCATTATAACCTTTATATCTTTTTCATCAGAACATGCTGGCATAAGAATATTCACAACCACACTAACTATCTCTGCCCCTACACAAGCAAGATTATTAGCTACATAATAAATAGCAGATTTGCCAAGCTCATCTAATTCAAGTAAAACTGGATTAGTAGATATTGCTACCAATTCATCTCCATTCATATGCATAATTCCAGCATCTACACCTGATGTTGGCTTAGCTACTATATCTTTCCTTCTATGTCTAAATAATTTAAATACTGATCTATTTAACATTAATTCTGAAATTTTTCCTGTTTTCATATAATCCTCCATATATTATCTTATTCTGTATTTTTATGTTATTCTATACTATTATCCTGTTCTTTACTTTTATCTTATTCTTTATTTCTATCTTGTTCTTTACCTTTATCCTACTCTTTATTTTATATTTTAATATATGTTGCCTTTCTCTTTACATTGCCTTCTTATGCATACTTTATTATTCTACTTATCATTTTAAAATATATGCTTACCTATTTTATATAATATTCTTACCGCTAAAAGTTCTTTTTTCTTTTACCATTCTAATAAATATTCTTAAACATTACAAGAATTGAATTTTAAAATAATATATATATGTTATATAATCGTATCCAATATGTAAGTTATAATTCATTTTGCAAAGCAAAAAAATACTATAATTCAATGACATAACTTAAGCCAATCGGCAATTATTAATCATTAAATTATAGTATTTTTATTATTGGCATATTTGCATACACCTTACTGTTAATATATTTTATACTACATAGTTTAATTCACTGGTCTAGTTGCTACATTAGTATTAGTTGTTCTATTTGGTGTAGTTGCACTATTAGGTCTTGCACCTGCACTGTTTGGTCTTGTAGCTGCCGCACTATTATTCATAGTACCATTCACCGTAGAAGGTCTAGTTGTTGGTCTAGCTCCTGTTACAGCCCCAGTGTTCCCTGCAGTAGTTGCACCTGGTCTTGCACCTTGAGGTGTTGTATCATCTGCAACATCCTCTACTGCTTCTGTTGCCTCTGTAGGCTTAGGTGAAGCTGTTTCCTCTTCCTTATCTCCTACTGTTATATACTTAGGTGCTGCTTGATAATAGCTTGAATTAACTTTTACTCTATCTTTTTCTGCACCATTTATATAAACTATCTTATAATACTCAGCTTTGTATCCAACATGCGCTGATTGAGTAACTTCTCTATATGTCTTTGGTTTAGTTTTATCCTTTGTAATTACATCTTTACCTGGTTGAAGAGTCTTAAGTATCTTATTTTGGAACTTAATTGTTCTATTAGCTGGTCTTGTCTCTTCACCATATACATTAAATGTAACATTCTTTCCACTTGTATATGCTTCTATATATATAGGAACATCTGTATTATTCTTAAACTTAAAATCTCTTGATGCTGATGAAGCTATCATTGCATCAGCTGAAACAGGTACATATGATACAACCATTGAGTGGTTATTTCTCATAGTTATCTGTAACTCTGCTCTAAGTATTGCATTGTATAATGTAGTAGATACTTGGCATACACCACCACCTAGAGAATCAACTACTTTACCTTGAGAATAAGAACCTGCCTCTGCATATCCATTAGATTTAGTAAATGGAGCAATCTTATCTAATATTGAAAATTCCTCTCCTGGATATACAATTGATCCATCTATTTTACTTGTAGCTGTTGATATATTCTTACATCTTGCTGATGAACTTGAAGAATAGTTAGTTGTAAATTGAGCTAATCTGTCATTACATTTTCTTAAAGTTTCTATATCATTCTTAGGCTTTTGTTCTTTTACAGTTGCTTCTAACTTAATATCTTTCTTGTTCCATTTCTTAATCTTCTTATTCAAGTCAGACTTTAATTCATCCTCATCTATACATTTTCCAATTACACCTTCTTTTAATATAAAGCTTGATGATGCATTAGATGCAGGTAATCTACCACTAACTGATACTGAAGGTTCTTTTGCTTCTATATTACACTTTGAAGCCTCATTCTTTACAAATGAATCTACTTTCTTCTCATCAAAAGTAATCTCTACTTCATAAACCTTCTTATCATTCTCAACATCCTTTAAGTCCTTATAACGTCTTATTACATTACCAAACTTACCTATGTTAAGAGCTTGTGATACATAATCTGATTCTGTAAATGAAGCGCCTAATTTTTCTACTGTTGTTTCAACTTCCTTGTCGTTAGCCTTAACAACTACCTTCTTATTTAATAACTCACTTAAATATGAAGTAACCTTCTCTCGCGCTTCTGTAACTGACTCTCCACCGATTTCAATATCATCGATGAATACACCGTTACATATCATCTCTTCTTCAAATTCTACAATTTCTTCGTCCTCTGTCTCTACTTCTTCATCTTTATCTGCAAATGCTACAAATGAAGACATAACTAGAACCAAAGTGAACGCAATAACTGCAGAAAATATACGTAACAATTTAGTTTTCATATCCATTTCTTGCCTTTCTAAAATACTAATATATGTAAGTCCTTTTGCCGAAATATCATATTGTAAAATATTTACTAATTTCGGTAGGTTATTATGAGAAGTAAACTATTGTAAGTAACTTACAACACTTACCACCATTGCAAGTATAAGTACTACTGCAATAATAAGTATTACTACTCTTTGACTTTTCTTATCATAAATATTGAATTTCATATACAATAAACCTCCATTTCGATTAGTAAAATATATTTATATAAACACAACAAGTGTTTTTATCTCATATTGAAAGGATGTGGCGTAATGCCAATATTATTTGGAATATTTGTAACATTTTGCTTATGGTTCGCATACGAATCATCAAAACATAGTAGAGCATCTCAAAAAAGATATCAAGAAATGCTAAAACGAGAATATGATGCGCAAATGGCTAGGAAGAAAGATATATCATCTCTTCCTAAAATATCTATTCCAAAAAATCTACCAATGAACGATACAAATGACGCCTATTTAAATTCTATCTATAATGATATACACAAATTAGAAACTAAAGATATCATTAACTTTACTGGTTATACAAATACTGACCTAAAGTTAATGTATGGTGCTTCTAATCTATCTTATCTATCTGAGTGTGATAACAACTTTACTAAACTTGCCATTACACTTAATAAATGGGCTAATTATCTATACAAACACGATAATGTTCATGATTGTAAAACAATACTAGAATATGCAGTATCAATTAATATTGATATAACTAATATATATATTCTTCTTGCCAATATATATATTTCTGAAAATAAAGCTCATAAAATTAATTCATTAATTAAAAAAGCTTCAAAACTTAATTCTAGTATAAGCACTAGTATCGTCGACAAATTAAATGTATTAAAAGAAATTTAATGTTTTACCCCATGTGTCAGTATTATCTTATCAATGTATCGTGAAGCTTCACTCATTGTTAACTCTTCTATACTGCCACTAAAGGTAATTTTATGATATTTTAGTAAATCATTCAAGTAGTTTTTTTGCCAATTTGTAATTTTTTGTAATTTTTTTACTTTGAAGGCTAAAGAATACAACTTGAATGATTCTTTTTTGTCCTTATAAAAGTCTTTTTTTAATTTTTCAAACAACTGAATAGTTGCCATTACGTCTCCCATGGCTCTATGTTCATTGTGATTCTCAATTTTATAATACTCACACATATTTCTCAATGCTTTTTTTTCTAACTGTGGTAAAACTATCCTTGATATATTAAGAGTATCATAACCAAACTTTTGAAACTTTTGTGGCAACATCTCATTCTTCACTAATTCTGCTTTAATATAACCATAATCAGAGTTAATGCTATGTCCAAGCCACACATAATCCTCACAAAAATCTAAAAAATCACTTAAAACCTCTTTTGCTCTAGGTGCTTTTTCAACCATTGCTGCTGTTATACCAGTTAATTGTTGTATATCCTCACTTAATGGCAAACAAGGATTAATTAGACTATTGAATCTCTCAATTTCCACACCATTTTTTACTTTTATTGCACCAATCTCTATTATTCTTGATTTATTTGGACTAATTCCAGTCGCTTCTACATCTAAAGCAATATATGTATCTAGTACTTTTGATGTGTCTAGTACTTTGGATGTATCTAGTTCATTAGATAAATCTCCTATACTACTTAAATCCGCTATATTATTTGCCTCTACTACTCTTTCAATATTCACCATATTCTCTTTGCCTATTCTATGTGCACTGCTTATATTTTTTTGTTGTTCTAAACGGTCTATACCATCATTCTCTTTAAAATTAATCATTGTCACATCATTTCTACTTAGCATTTGTAGCCCCCGTTTTACATACTTCCCTTAAAAAACACTCATTACATTTCGGTTTTCTTGCGACACATATTGTTCTTCCTAGTGTTATAAGATGTATATTATATAGTATCCAGTGATCCTTAGGCAATTTCTTCATTAAATCAAATTCTATTTTTACTGGATCATCTTCTTTGGTCAAACCTAATTTATTAGATATTCTTTTAACATGAGTATCTACAACTATACTTGGATCATTATATATATTACCTCTTATAACATTGGCCGTTTTTCTTCCAACTCCTGCTAAAGCTGTTAAATCCTCTAATTTACTCGGTACTTCTCCATTATGTTCCTCTAGTATCTTACTCATTGCGGCTTTTATATTTTTAGCTTTATTTTTATGAAACCCCGTTGGCTTTATATCCTCTTCTAGTTCCTTTAAATCAGCCTGTGCAAATGCTTCTATACTTGTATACTTTTTAAACAAATCCTTAGTTACTATATTAACTCTTGCATCTGTACATTGGGCACTAAGCATTGTTGCAATAAGTAACTGCCAAGGGGTCTCATGGTTTAAATAACATCTATATTCTGTACCATACTCTTTATCTAATAATTCTAATATTTTTTCTATTCTAATAGGTTCGTCTTTTTTTATAAACTTGTACATAATCTCCTCTTTTAATTCTCCTTTATGCTCTACTCAAGTGAAGTTTATTATTCTGTTCTATGTCACCACCTCTATATGGTAACTTAGACTAATTAATGTTTAACACGGGTCTATAATTAATTATCGTTTATATCTATACAATAAACTGTTGCCTGATAATTTATTGGATTTCTATCTAAATAATCATATAAAACATATGTTGTCCTATCCTCTATTTGACCAGATTCCATATAAGTTATCATATCAATTTCATATTTTTCTATGTTAGTTAATCTTGCTATTTGCTTCGTGTCATATTCCTTATAATTAGGCAAAATATCTCTGATATTTTCTTCATTTTTATAGAACTCATTATATTGCTTCTTTAATTTATCTGTCATTGCTGCCCATTCCGGTCTTGTTTTCATTTTCTCTCTTAAATACAAATCATGTCTTAACAACTGTATCAACACGTCTCTATCAAATGTTTCACCCTTGTTTTCATTATAATTCTTATTTATTATATCTGCATTTGTGTTTATATTTGTATCTATATTTACATATGCATTTATACTTGCATTTGTGTTTATACTTGTATCTATACTTGCATTTGTATTTATGCTTGCGTTTATATTTATACTTGAATTTGTATTTGTAGTTATACTTTCATTTTGACTTGTTTTAGCATTAATAGCATTGGCTTTATTATCAAAAATACTATTACACATATCAATTAATATATTATATCTAGCAATTCTTGAATGTTTCACATCAAATAAACTATTATCCTCATAGTACTTAGCAAAACTTTCATACATATGAAAAGGTGTTTCAAAAAATCTCTCTAGATATTTTATTGTATTTTCAAATTGACGGCTATTATAATAAACTTCTACCATCTCTTCTATTTGTTTTAATTCTAAAATCTCATCATATGTGAGCCACTTGGTATATAACACCTCATACACAGGATTTGTTTTATATACTATGCCATATTCCTTAGCTTCCCTATGCATAAGTGAACCTTTTAGCACTTTTAGAAATCCTAATTGTAATTGCTCTGGCTCTAGTCCATACACATCATTAAATGACTTTTTAAAACTCTCCATCCCTTCGTAAGGAAGTCCTGCTATTAAATCAAGATGTTGATGAACTCTCTTCGTATCGTTTATTTTCCTCACAATAGTTGATAATTGTTCAAAGTCCATTTTTCTCTTAATAGCATCTATTGTATCTAAATTAGTGGATTGCACACCTATCTCTAACTGAATTAATCTAGGACGCATATCTTTCATAATGTCTATTTCTTCATCTGTTAATATATCTGCTGATACTTCAAAATGAAAATTAGTAACTCCGTTATCATGTTCTTTTATATATGTCCAAATTTCTTTTGTTCTTTCTCTATTGCAATTAAATGTTCTATCTACAAACTTAACTTGACTAACCTTGTTATCTAGAAAATACTGCAACTCCTTTTTCACTAGTTCCATACTTCTAAATCTAACTCTTTTATCTATTGAAGACATACAATAACTGCATGAATATGGACATCCTCTGCTGCTTTCATAGTATATTATTTTATTTTCAAATTCAGATAAATCATTATACACAAATGGCACATCATCCATATTCATATAAGGTCTAACACCTGTATTGGTAACTCTTCCATCTATTCTTGTAACAATGCCCTGAATTTGTGATATATCAATTCTAATATTCAAATCATCACTTTCTATACCTCTATAATATTGAATCAATTGACATAGCGTTTCTTCACCCTCGCCTATCATAATTCCATCTACATAATCATGACTTACAAGATAATCTTCACTATTATACGAAACTTCTGGACCACCATACCATATATGCGTATTTGGCAGCACCTTCTTAAGTTCTCGTGAAATAGCTTCCACATATTCTATATTCCATATATAACATGAAAAACCTATAAAATCAGGTTTCTTCTTATATATATCTGCCATTATTTCTTCTGCAAAATTATTAATTGTGTATTCTGCAAGTTCTATATCAATCCCTTTGTTCTTCGCATAACTTCTCAATGTATATACAGCCAAATTAGAATGTATATATTTTGCATTTATCGCTACAAGTAATGTCTTCATTATCTATTCCTCTTTCTGTGTTATCCTCTTGTTACTTTATTTTTCTGATTAAACTTATTTCTTCTATATGAAAAACTACTGTTATACCTATTATTAGTTTCCTATTTATTTTTACAAATCTATGAAAATATATCTATTATATAATCCATATACAGATATAATTCTATGATATATTTTATATATCATATTCTAGAACATATCCCTCTAAGGTGTTCAGTCTAGCCCTTCTCATCGCCTTTGCATGTCTTACTCCTATGTACCTTACATGCCATGGTTCATATGCATATCCAGTCACCTGCGAATATCCCCTAGGATATCTTATAATAAAACCATAGTTTTGTACATTATTTTTTAACCAAATTCCTTCTTTTGTTCTTTCAAAATATGTTACCAATTTATAATCTATTTCCCTACATGAAATATCCATTGCTAATCCTGTTTGATGTTCACTAGTTCCTGGATATGCAATATATTTTTCCGTATGTTCTTTTCCTTGCTCTATTAATGATTTCTCATATATTTCTTTTTGCCTTTCATAGGAACGAAATCCTGATATTGCAACTAATTCAACTCCTACATCTGCCGCTGATTTAAACATCCTTCTTAAATATTTAGCTGCTTCTTTTCTCATAAATTTCTTTTCATCCGGCACATCAACTGTTACATTTACATATTCCAAATCCTTTGGTATGTAAGTTTGTGGTAGTATATTCTTTTTATTTACTATAAGTAACTGATTATTTTTCATTCTCTTATTTATACTTTTAAAATCTATTCTATTATTATTTGCATTTTGCAAAGTTAATTTAGCACTATTTGCACTTTGGTAAACCAATTTAGCATTATTTATACTTTGATAAGCTACTTTAGCATTATTTGCACTTTGGTAAGACCATTTATCATTATTAAATTTCTTATCTCTATGCTTATCCATAAAAAATACACCTTAAAGTATTCTTATACTTTAAAGTGTATTCGTAATTATATGTTACTATTCCTTTATTATGTGTTACGCAAGTAACCAATCAATTATATTCAACGCCTTTATCCCGTCATAAGAGTTAATATAACTCTTATCCATAGATAGTATTATTTTTTCATAATTATCGCGTATGCATTTTAGTGGACGTAACTCACGTTCTCTTGTTTGTTCTGATTGCATACTTTCAGTTACTTGTATATATATTTTATCATTTGGTTTTTCTGCTACAAAATCAACTTCTATATCTCCCACCTTGCCTATATATACACGATACCCTCTACGAATCAGTTCTAAAAATACTACATTTTCTAAAATATGTCCTCTATCCACATCTCGATAGCCAAGTAACATATTTCTAAATCCTAAATCTATAATATAATTCTTGCCTAATGTTTTTAGTAATTGTTTTCCTTTTATATCATAACGACTAACTGAATAGAAAATAAATGCATTTTCCATCATTGATATATACTTTGTAACAGTTTTGCCTGCAACATTCTTCCCTTTAGTTCCAATTATTTCACCCTCATTAGATAATACATTCCCTATATTGTTAGGCGATGTAATACTTCCTATGTTAGAACATAAAAATAGCATTATTTTGTGTAATATATTTTGATCTGATTGGTTATTTCGTTGTAAAATATCTTTTAAAACGACCGTTGAATAAATTCCTTCCAACGCTTGATTTATACGTTCCTCATTAAATTGATATTCTCTTAAAATAGGCATTCCGCCAAATTGTAAATATTTTTGAAATTTATCTTCTATTGTAATAGTTTTATCTACTTGATAAAACTCTAAGAACTCCTTAAATGATAACGGCAACATTCTTATCTCAACATATCTACCTGCCAATAATGTTGAAAATTCTGTTGATAACAAATATGCATTAGAACCTGTAATATATATATCCACATCAAAGTCTAATCGAAATGACTCTATAGCCTTCTCCCAGTGTTTAACACTCTGCAATTCATCAAAGATCAGATATGTCTTCCCTTGAGAAGGTATTCTAGAACTAATATAATCATAAAATTTCAAATAATCTGTTAACTCACGATATTTTAATGATTCCAAATTCATATGAATAATATTACTTTCAGGTATATTACTGTCAATTAAATATTGATGAAACAACTCTAAAATAGATGATTTGCCACATCTGCGAATACCAGTAATAATTTTTATCAAATCAACATCTTTGTTATCTATTAATTGCTGTAAATACTCTTCACGATTTATTAATTTCGACACAAGCCACCTCCACTAGATACAGTTATCCCCACATTATTATTCTCTTAAAATTAGTAATTTATAATCTGTACATTAGTACTCTATAAATTTATAATCATAAACATTAGTTTATACTATAAGTATACCTAAAAAACGCAAAAAAATCAAGAGTTTCAGACTTACAAGTCCAAAACTCTTTATTTGTATGAACTTTTATACTCAATATCCCAAAACCATAATTCTTTTTGTTTTTTGTACTTGTACATCAGAAATCTTAAACAGTTTACATATTCATCAAAAATCCCATTTATCATTATTAAATTTCTTATCTCTATTTCTATCCATAAAAATACACCTTAAAGTATTCTTATACTCTAAGGTGTATTCATAATTACACGTTACTATCCCATTATTATATCTTAAACAATACCTTCTTTACTCTCTTATATACTAAGAATGTTATAAGTGAAGCTACTGCATACTTAATTAAGTTAAATGGAACAATTCCAATTGCTATCAATGTAAATGTATCCTTAATTGCAGGGTTAACTTTACTACACATTCCAACAATTGCATTCATATCTAATCCCATAACTTTGGAGTATATAGGGAATATTAGATATAAATTATTAAATATTGAAAATATACTTACTACTATTGTTCCTACCGCTAATGAAATAGCTGCGTTAGTTTTATTTTTCTTTCTTTGATATATTAAAACTGCTGGTATCATATAACAAACACTACATAACATATTAGATAATTCTCCTACACCACCTGTTGTAGTTCCGTTAAATACAAAGTTCAAGCCTACTTTTATTAGTATTATAACCAAACCTGCAAATGGTCCCATTATATATCCACCAATTATTACTGGAAGTTCTGAGAAATCCATTTTCAAAAAAGGTGGAAATAATGGTAGTGGAAACTCTAATACCATTAATATAGCACTTATTGCACCAAATAAAGCAATTAATACCATCTTCTGTGTTGTAAACAACTTCTTTTTATCTACTGTGTCTGTTTTTGAATTCATATTCATACACAATCCTCCTAATAACCTCTATAAATATATTCAAGTCCATAAAGAAATTATTACTAAAAATACTATTTAACTCTTCTTACTAAAACCATACAACACAAACCATATATTGATAAGATCATTAATGCTATATACATCTGCATATTGCTCTCGTCTGATGTTTTTGGTGTATCATCTTTATCTACATCTCCTGTTGCATTAGCACTAACAACTTGATCCTTCTCTACTTTAGCAGGTTCATACTTATCTTCAGCAACTAACTTTTCTGGAGCCTTTGAAGGTTTTGCCGGCTTTACTGTTGGATCTACTGGATCCTTTGTTGGTGCCTGAGGCTCTTTAGTTGGATCCATTGGGTCCTTTGTTGGTCCTACTGGATCCTTTGTTGGATCTAATGGTGACTCAGTTGGGTCTACTGGAACCTCAGTTACTTCTGGTGTAGCCGTTGGCTCATCACTTGACTCTGGTGTAGCGGTTGGCTCATCACTTGGTTCTGGTGTTGGTGTTGGAGTTGGTGTTGGTGTCGGCGTTGGAATATGTGGAATATATTTTGTATTTGTAATGTTAAATCCTTTAACACTACTAATATATCCTGGTACATAATCTTCTGTTACAGTATACGTATATGTATGTGTACCATCTTCATTAAATTTTGGTAATTCACCAAATGAATACTCCTTCTGTCCATTCTTAAGTGTAACTGAATTTATCTTTTGTCCATCTCTTAATAAATTAATTGTTATATCTGGATATGATCCACTATGTCCTACCCATGTCTTAGTACCACTAACCTCAACTATATCATCAAGTGTATTAGTAATAACAATTATATCATTCTCTTTATTCATAGAAGTTGTGTAGTCAGCTACTTTAACTTCCTCTACTCTATATGTTACTGCATTTCCATTCTCACCATTTGGAAATGCATTTTGTGGAAATGACCATGACCACTCATTAGGATTAGTTGTTTTATCCCACGTTGGTTGTACATCTGTCATTTCAGTTTCAACACCATTAACTTTCTTAAATACCTTTAATTCAATGTTTTCTGGTCTCTTATTGATTGCATTATTATTATCATTCCAAACTTTCTTACCATTTAAAGTAGTATAAGTTGGTGTATTTTCAACAACGAAAGGTGCATTTAAAGGTGCCTCTGTTACTACTGTTTGAGGCTCTGTTTCACCTTCTACTTGTGTTATTGTTCTTTCTAAAACTGAATCATATGATACATGTATTAATTTTGTAAAATCACTCTTCTCGTATCCTGTTGGAGTAACTTCTGTTAATTTATATGTATGTCCTGAAGGGATTTCATCAAATTTCACAATACCGTTACTATTAGATTTAGCAACTAATGTATCATAATCTGCACTATCCTTATTATAATCACCTATTATAGTTCCACCATGACATCCTGTACAATTATCTCCGTCATGTTGTAATCTAAATTCAACATTCTCCATAGGTTCTTTTGTTGCACTGTCCATTTTTATAAAGTGAAAACTTCCTGTATAACCTGTAACTTCTGGGAATATTGCTTCTGTATATACATCTGTTTCACCACCAGCTACACCTACTAAAGATTGTGATACCTCTCTTCCTCCTTGAGGATCATAGAAATATACACCTTGTGGAAGGATTTGCTTTCCTGAAACTACTGCTTTAATCTGTTGTCCTGCTTTAGCACTAACTGTTACATTATATTCCTCTTTTCCAAGTTCAAGTTTAATTTTACTACTTTCAACTTGATTATCTCCAACAAATACTGTAAGGAATATATTATCATTTTCACTACTACCACTATTATTTAATAAAACTTTTAAATCAACTGTATAGTTTCCATCTTCACCTTCAACTGGCTTAGATCCAACTATAGCAACATCTGATATAATAATTTGGTTCTTTTCTGGGTAAATTGCTGTTTGATTCTTTAGATGATCTATTAATCTATTAATTCTATCTCCAACTTCTGCATTAGTTGTTATTTGCCCTTCACCTAAATTTGAAATCCAATTCTCTCCATTTATAGGTTCTAATTCACTAACAAAATCATGTACTGGTAATCCCCACTTTGAATTAACTCTTGTATTAAAACTTTGCATATACCTAAACTCATTTACATCTGTATTAGAATATGCCCATATAGCAGTTTGAACAGCTGTAATAATTTCTGCACGTGTTAATTCCTCTGCTCCTTCAAAATTCTCAGCTACTAAATTCTTTTTCATTTGTTCAAGACTAACATATGGATAAGAATTAGTTACAATTCCACGAATGTGCGCAGCTTCTGTTTCACTATAATAATCACTATTTTCTAAGTTATTTCTCTTATAATATACTCCATGTTTATATCCTATTATTGCATCACAGCAATATAGTACTTCATAATTATTTTTAGTTCCAAATGAATACTTTCCATTTGGAGTCCATTGATCTGCCTTATCAGCTTCTACTATCATCAATGTCTGAGGAATATCGGCGTCTTTTCCATTATTTGTTACCATATGACTACTCATCTCATATGGACCATAATTAGTTATCTTCCCATTTATTGGATACATCGCCATATATGTATATCCATTACTTCCTGGTGCTACACTAACACGTAGTTCATCGCCATACCAGATTGTCTCTACCTGTGTTGGTTCACCCTCAGATGATTGTGTATTACCTGTTGCTTCATCTGGTGTATCTGCAAATGTACTAATACAAAAAACATTAAAAATCATCATAGTTGCAAGACATAATGCAACTATTCTCTTTAACTTATTTTTCATTATTATCCTCCTTTAATATTGTAAGAACAGACTGTTCTTAGATTTTACATTTCCTCTACCCAAACTACCTAATAAGTTCATTTTACACAAACTTATTTCACATTATAATTGATATTTTACAAGATTTCAACAAGAAATTATTGTAAATTGTATCTTCTAAAAATCATAAATATAGTAAACCCAAAACAGTATCGATGGTAAGAACATAACAACGAGATAATAAAATTTTACTCATAAAAGCTATAATAGTTATAAGCAAGAGTTAAAATTTAAGAGAACATAATAATATTTTTCGGAGTTTGCAAAACATCGGCGTTTAGTGAATACGAGCATAGCATATTATGCGAAGCTCAAATTATTATAGAGCCTACTTACTTACAATATTATTAATATTCCTTATTATCATTGACATTGTTCCATCTTCATTTGTAATAAACTCTATACTATCTTGTTCATTATATAATTCCATTGGAATCTTTATTTCTATTCCGGAATCTAAAGTCAAATGCTGTTTTTCAAGTTTACGAGTTGTTGTTTTACTCTGAGGAATTATTGTGTCATTTGCTATATTGTATCTATCAACCTTCTCTGTAAATTCTTCTTTTAACTCTGGGTCTCCCATAAATATTTTTTCTGCAACTTCATTAACAACTATACAACCTTTATCTTCTATCTCTTTGCTTATTATGCTCTTTGCTTGCATTTGTTTATCAAAGTCATCTTCAAAATACTTTTTATTTACTTGCTCCACAGCTTTTGTTACTATGTTCATTTTGGTTTTTTGTGACATCTCTGCTACACAACCAATAAATTTATTAGACAAATAAAAATCTTTCTTGCCATTTATATCATATTTCTTCTCAATTATTCTTACACTAAAATCTTGTAAATCTACAATTACTGCTTCATTTAACTTCTGTCCTTCTGAAGGAAGTATTGCTTTGTATTTTATAATATCATTATTGTTAGCTCCCTCAGCACTAGCTGTTGAATGTGTATATGAAGATTTGTAGTTCATTTTTAACAATGCTAGATTGTCTCTATCGCAATAGTTATATACACACACTACTAAATCTGCTGGTGGTATATCTCCATTTTCTTTCATTATATCAAATAGCTTTGTTGCAATAGCCTTACTACTTTCTATAAAGTTCTCCTCATTCATTGCTTTTATTGTTTCAAACAACGTCAAATCTTCTCTTCCAAAATAACACTTTTTTATGTCGTCTCCTGATATCAATCGGAATATATGTCCCTTTAGAAATTCTGCAAAGTCCGAACCATACTCTAATTCCTTATCCGACAACACTGGCATAGATATATACGAATCCAATATATGTACTATAACCTTCTTTAATGTAATACTTTCTTTACCCATAACACTTACCTTCCATATCTTTTGTTAATCAATATCTTTATACTACTACACATATAATGTGTTTATTACATATAGAACAACAATGACAATGCACCTGTAGTTTTCTATAAACTAAAAATCTTACTGAGATTTACTTTTGATTAATTCTTTTAATGATAATTGATTAAATACTAATTTTTCATAAATACTGCCTAATAGCTTTATAATTACAACTATACATACTAACATAATTCCGCAAATTATTAAAGCTTGACTTACTGAAATATTTCCTAATATTATATCTGCTGGAACTATATATGGTGCACTAAAAGGTATATATCTTGCCGCACCAATCATTTCTTTTTTTTCTAAAAATGCTCCCATATAAACTACTAAAAATGCAACTACATTAGTATATGTATACACTGCAAATACACTAGATGCTTCATCTGGTTTATTTATAAATGAACCACAAATAGCTGCATATATACAATAGAATAAAAATCCTAACAATACTAAGACTACTGCTAATATAATAGCTGTAATTGAAAATGCACTGTCCATATTGGCATTTCTTATCATTTCTATAATAGCATCTGTATTTATAAATACTTTATCTGTCAAATTCTCTGATATAACATTGGCAGTTTTTATACCTAATAAAATTGCTAATGCCCATATAAGAAGCTGTCCCACTGCAACAATTACACAACCTAGTACTTTACCGATTATAAGATATCTAGGTTTTATATGTGCTACTAAAAGTTCAATAATTTTAGAATTTTTCTCTGTGACCATTCCATTTGATAATGATTGACCATATGTCAGTAACATAAAATATATGATAAATGAAAATATTGCTGGCACATATATCTTCATCAACGAAAAAATCTCATTATCTTTACCTTTTCCAATAGTGTTAACTGTTACATTTACACCTGCCATAAGTTCTAATAATTCGCCATCATCTTTTGCTGCTAACTGGTATTTTTTCATTGTTAGTAATTGTTCAATATAATAGCCAAGCTCAGTAGCCGCTGATTCTTTTATTTTAGAATCCTTAGATATTGATATATCAATTGTTATGTTCTTTTTTTGATCTAATCGCACTATAGCACCTATAACTTGTTTGTCATTTATTTTTTTACTTTTAGATTTATCTGAATCCGTCTTATCACCATTAGTTTTAGCATATTGAACACTAACTTCCATGTCTTTATAATCTTTACTCATACTTGGAAGTGTTTCATAACCAACATTGTCCCATCCTGTTGCATCAAGAATATATACCTTTTGAATTTTGAACTCTTTGTCTTTATCCGACTCACTGTCACATTGTGATACCAACACTATAACAGGTAGCACAAGAGCACAAACTAATGCCACTAAAATTGTTGTTACCAATATGCTTTTCTTTTTTAAATTCTCAACTACTGTAAATTTAATAATATCTCCAATATGTGACCTATTCATGTAATTCACCTACCTTACCACCTTTAAGTATTACCATTATCTGCTTAAAGTTTATTTTCTTACCTGTATACATAATTAAACTTATATATATTTTAGCTGCAATCTTACCAAAAATGTATAAGCACAACATTTGAATAATAACTGCAATTACATATATTCTCATGCTTAATTTACCTAACATTATATACTGTGGTGCTACAAAAACTGATGTAAATGGAATCATTACTAAGGCAATATAAACGCCCTTAGATGCCTCCATAAAACTTGTTACTGCCATAATTGCATAAACAGAAACTAAAGTTATTAAGCTAAATATCATACCCACATTACTTAAATCTTCTAGCCTGCTTACAGTTGATGAAAGCATACTAGCAACAATTGCATAGAATAAAAATCCTATTATTAAAAACAGAATAATTAAAACTATGTCTAATACTCCTAAATTTCTTGCAATATTACCTATTTTTAATACTTCAAGTGTATCTTCATATGAATTAATAATCTTTAACTCCTTGCAAATAAGAATGGATAGTAATCCCGAACCAATCATCACAAGCATTTGAATAATACTTATACATACACTTGCTAAAATCTTTCCACAAACTAATTCTAAAGGTCGTATATTTACTAACAGATATTCAACTAGCTTTGTTGATTTCTCAGTAACTATTTGAGTTGAAATATTCTCACCACTTAAAACAATAAAGAACATAATAACCATCATTACAACTGATATAATTGCAATTTCACTCTGCTTATCATTATTATCTTCTCCTTCAACAGAAACATTTATCGTAATATCTCCACTAACTAATTTATGGCTTTTCTTATCTAGCTTCATATTAGTTAACTTATTATCATTATAAAAACTCTGTAGTTGCCCGCAGAACTTAGCCAAATCCTGCTCTGTTATATCCGATTCATTAACTTTGTATACATCTAGTTGATATGTATGATTTTTATTAGTTGCATAAACCAACAATGCAGATTTATTGTTTGATAATTTTTCAAATTCCTTCTTATATGATTTAAACTTCTTGTTTATTAAATGGAATTTTATATCGCCAAATTCCTTTATTTTTGTTCCAGTTTGCTTTTTTTTATCTTTTGTTTTCTTACTTTGTTTTTTATCTTCCTTATCTACTATATCCTTACTACTTTTTGTTTTTTCATTAACTTTTGTTTCATTACTAGTTTTAGAATCTTTATTAGTTTTACTTTCATTACTAGTTTTAGAATCTTTATTAGTTTTACTTTCATTACTAGTTTCAGAACTTATAGCATTAGTATTCTGCAATATATTATTGTCATCTATTATATATACATTTTTTATTGTAGATGCCTGTGTACTTGCTATTTCTTCACTCATATAAATCATAGTTGGTGTTAAGAAAAACATAAGAATACCGCACACCAATGTTAATATAATAAAGACTTTGCTTTTTGTATTCTGTATAAATGAAAATGTAAATACATTCATCATATTATTATTTTTTTCTTTTTTCATACTGTTCACCTTCTTTATTTTATACATTACTATCTCCTACTTTTTCTATAAATATTTCATGCAAAGAAGGTTCTCTAAGCTCATATTTCACTATTGTTTTATCCTTTGATACTAACTCACTTATAATCTTTTTACCATCTAATGAATTAGCTAATCGAATACTATATTCACTTGCTGTTTTATTATTAACAACCAAGTCATATTTCTTTATTACATCTTCTATATCTTCTTCTGTTTTTAATACAAGATTTACTCTTCCGTAATCTTTTTTTATCTTATTCAGATTTCCTTGAAGCACTGTTTTTCCTTTATTTAATATAGTAATTTCACTACAAAATTCTTCCACAGTTGCCATTTGATGACTAGATAAAATTATATATTTTTCCTTAGCAATTTCTTCTTTTATAACAGACTTAAATAACTCCGTATTAATAGGATCTAAACCAGAAAGAGGTTCATCTAAAATAAGGAACTCTGGATTAGATATAAGAGTTGCCATAAGTTGTACCTTCTGTTGATTTCCCTTTGATAACTCATCAGCTTTCTTAGCACTTACTGACTTACCTTGTGCATTCTTAGGGTACATATACTCTATTAATTCTAATCTTTCTGACCATTTTCTAATTAATTCTTTTGCCTTATTTCCTTCAATTCCTTTTAACTTTGCAAAATACATCATCTGATCATAGATAGTACTTTTAGGATAAAGTCCTCTTTCCTCTGGAAGATATCCAAGATTTATCTTACTTAATCCCTTGTCATCTCCGTTCCAACTAATACTTCCGCCATCAGACTTAAGTATACCCAGCATCATTCTCATAGAAGTAGTTTTACCTGCACCATTAGTACCTAAAAGTGCATATACTCCTGGTCTATCCATACCAAAGGATAACTTGTCTACTACAGTTTTATCTCCATATTTTTTCACTAAATCCTTTACTTCTAAAGACATAACATTCCTCCATATTCTTAATTCCGTTTATTTAGATTTATTTAATTAAATCCATTTATTTAAAAAACAAACCACTAATCTATGTTAATGATTTGCTTCCTATTTTTTCATAAAATTTTTACTTAGATTAAATTATTCTATTACGGATTATAATGTTTCATTAAACCATAATATACTGTTAATTTTAAATTATTGTGCAAAATTATTAAGTTCACTTTGTGCTAATGCATAAGTTACTATTCCTAGTCCACAAATGTTTAAAATAACATAAAGTATTCCTGAATTACCATCAGTACCTTTAGCTTCATCAATTTTTTGTCCAAGCTTATATGCCCAGTACCATCCATAGATACCACATGTTATTAATGTAAATAAGAATGCCATTCCACCTGATGCTGTTTGTGTAGTACCTACTTGGTTGGAATCATCTGTCATCTTAATAAACCAAAAGATTCCATAAATTCCACATGTTACTAATGATAATATAATGCATTTCGCTACGTCTCTTCTCTCTATCATAGTTCTCACCTTTCGTAAAATTTTTCATTAACATTTTAATATATTTTACAAAAAATAACAATACATATTTTTACAATTATGAAAATATAATTTTATCCCTATTGTTCGAATGTTAGTTTAATATACTTTAAATATTAGTATTATTTTACTCTTCTAAATGCTATAACGCCTATAAATTTTACTTCTGTAAAATCTATAGACGTTATATATTATCTTAAAAAGCTTAATTTTCTTATATATTCACTATTTCTCTAATCACTCTTACTATAATTCCCTGCTGAACAGCCACATTAACTATATCATTCCCCTTTACTAATCTAATTACATATGTTACACAAAACACACATCCAATTATAATCCATAAAAGGTCTATTCTTTTGCTAATTTTACAATAGCAATTGTTCTTTGTCAAACTGCTATCCTTTATATTAACCTTTAAATTTGACTTTTTCCCCGCCAACGACATCTTATATTTAATTACCATAGTATATATAAATAATCCCGCCATAACTGGCATCAACACTACCATTGGATGATATTCTAAAGCCTTAGCAAAATCTCCTTTTACAACGCATATACATGCCCTTGTCATACCACAACCAGGACATGATATACCTGTTATAGATTTGATAGGACAACCTATGAATTTATATAATAATACTATTAAAACAATAACTATAATGTAGCAAAGCTTCTCTTTTTTATTTTTCAATTTATACACCTTTTCTACTAATTCTACTTTTAATCTAATATTTTAATTATCCTTAAAATTCACCTAATAAAAAGCAAGGCCAAAATGCCTTGCTTTTTATTATATGATATTATATATACTTTTACAATCTTTCATAAAATCCATATGCATTATTTCTTACATATCCTCAACCTTAAATGAATTTGCCTCTACTGATTGGAACAACCCTTTTCCATATAGTACATATCTTGGTGCATCATCAAACCAACTATCACCTGTAATAATATAATCTATATCTAACTCACCAAATGTACCTTCTGCGTAACCAACTACATTCACACCATGTCCGCCTTCATTTTTTACACAATATCCAAATGATGTTGAACATCCATTATCTATTGATTTCTTAAAGAACTCAAATTTCGGACTACTCTTATATGTACCAGTTACTTTCTTATTAAATAACTTACCATACTTTTCTAATACTGATGGCATTTGTCTTGTATATGTAGAAGAGCAATCAACTACATAATTTCCATAAAATGTACCTGTTTCATAAATTCTTCCTTCACATCCTGCCAAATCCCACAATTTATTAAATGTATCCTTTAAATTGCCATTTAAGCTCATATTTTCTTGCTGACAAATAGCAGTAATACCAACTAATTCACATGCATATCTATTAGTTGTCTTCATAACCATTTCTTGTGATAATAATGATTTTTCTTTTGAATATTGTGGCAAATACACTTCCGTATCTAATGAACATATTGTTTCATTTTTAAACACTTCATCGTGTGTTGGATATGCTGTTGGCGCTACAAACTGTCCTTCTGCCCATAACTTATTATAAACACCAGGATAATTTTTGCTTACCCAATTCTTAAATTTGCTAACTATACCAGCCTTATTTGCTTCAAATTCACTTTCATCAACAAAATTATCTTCATATTCTATATTATCATAATACTCAAGATAATTCTCTTCATAATGGTCTAACATCTCTTCAAAATCTTCACTTTCATATGTTGTTCCATTATAATAAAACTTTTCTTGGTTATTTCCATCAACTGCAGATACTGCATAGTCCATTCCATTAACACTAACTAATTTATCTTCACAATCTTCTACTTCAACATCTTCATCTGCTGCCGCAAAATTCTCTGTCAAAGCATCATATATACTATCACTTGTATCTGTTACACTAAAATCAGTTACCAAAGCTTCGTTTGTATAATCAATATTTACATAACCATACTCACCATTTGCATCACTAAGAGAAACTGAATATCCAACTACACAATCATTAGCATTATATATAGGTACAGAACCACTAGCACTTAAATCTACGTTAGTTTCAACAGCTTCTGCAAAATCCTCTGCAAATTCTTCAGCAACCCACTCCATAGCAGGTAAAACCTCTTCATATGAAACTTCCGGAACAGATGCCTTAGACACCTTATTAAAACTAGTAGTTGCTAAACTACCTGCCACAACTGCTGCCGCAAGAAGGACTCCACCTGTAGCCAAAACCTTCTTATTACACTTCTTCCTATTCTTATTCATACTCATCCCCCTAATAATTTATTTTGATTTCTTGTTGATATTCTTACTCATGCACTATTTTTGTTCAACCACTTATTATTTTTCTAGTTTATGCACTTGTTCATTATATCATATAAAATCATTGGATTTACTCGTCTTATAAAAACTTCACACATATTTTATTCTAAGTTTATAATTCCCTTAGCTACATACTTATTATTTTATCTACACTATTCTTCATTATCTTGTTTATCCTTTACGGGCTTTGGTGGTTTCTACTCAGCCTAAAAGTCAAAGAAAACACGAGGCACAGCCTCGTGTTTCCAATATAATAATCTATTAAATTATCAAATTACTTTCCAGCTTTTTCTGCAAGAGCTGCATATTTCTTCTTAGCATCTGCTTCTGCTTTATCAAATAGCATCTTAGCTCTTTCTGGATTACTTCTCATAAGTCTATTGTAACGAACTTCGCTAGTTATAAACTCTTGGAAGTCAGCGCTAGGCTCTTTTGAGTCTAATTGGAATGGATTCTTTCCTTCTTCTTCTAGACGAGGATCGAATCTGAATAAGTGCCAGTAACCTGCTTGAACAGCACGTTTTTCTTCTGTTTGAGCACCCTTCATACCACCCTTAATACCATGGTTGATACATGGAGCATAAGCTATAATTAATGATGGTCCTGGATATGACTCAGCCTCTACAAATGCTTTAACACATTGATTGTAGTCTGCACCTTGAGCGATTTGAGCAACATATACATATCCGTAGCTCATTGCTATAGCTGCAAGGTCTTTCTTCTTAACATCTTTACCAGCTGCTGCGAATTGAGCAATTGCACCAGTTGGAGTTGCTTTTGAAGATTGTCCACCTGTATTTGAGTAAACCTCAGTATCGAATACTAAGATATTAACATCTTGTCCACTAGCAAGTACATGGTCTACACCACCGAATCCGATGTCGTAAGCCCATCCATCTCCACCAAGAATCCATTGTGATTTCTTAGCAGCGAAGTCTTTGTTTGCTAAAATGTTCTTTCTATCTTCATTATCGCATCCACAAGCTTCTAACTCAGCGATTAACTCTCTAGTAGCTGGAGCGTTCTCTGTACTTGAGTTCTTAGTTGCAAGATATTTCTCAAGTGCAGCTTTAACTGTATCTTTCTCAGCAACTTTTAATAAGTTCTCAGCTGAATCAAGAACACGTTTTCTAAGAGCTCTTTGAGCTAATTCCATACCAAATCCGTACTCAGCATTATCCTCGAATAATGAGTTAGCCCATGCTGGTCCTCTTCCTTGGCTATTTACTGTATATGGTGATGCTGGTGATGATCCACCCCAAATTGATGAACAACCTGTTGCATTAGCTATATACATTCTATCTCCAAATAATTGAGTCATTAACTTAGCATATGGAGTTTCTCCACAACCAGCACATGCTCCTGAGAATTCCATAAGTGGTTGCTTAAATTGGCTACCTTTAACAGTAGTTTCTTTAAACTTCTCTTGAACTTCTGCTGGAGTATCAAATGTTACACCATAATCAAACATTGCTTGATTCTCTCTTTGAGTATCAATTGGTTGCATGCTAAGAGCTTTTTCACCCTTCTTACCTGGACATACGTTAACACATGATCCACATCCTGTACAGTCAAGAACTGAAACAGCCATAGCAAATGTGTATCCTGGCATACCAGTAAGTGGCATAGTCTTACCTTCTGGTGCATTAGCTGCTTGCTCCTCGTTCATAGCAACTGGTCTAATAGCTGCATGAGGACATACATATGAACAGAAGTTACATTGGATACAAGTATCTGGGTTCCATGAAGGAACATCTATAGCTACACCACGTTTCTCGTATGCAGCTGATCCTGATGGAAGTGATCCATCTGCGTAATCAACAAATGCTGATACAGGAAGTTCATTACCAGTTTGTGAGTTAATAGCGTTTTGTACTGTATTAACATATTTAACAAGGTCTTCTCTATTTCCTGTAACCTTTGTAGTTAAATCTTCATCTGTAGCGTTAGCCCATGAAGCAGGAACTTCAACTTTAACGAATGCTTTTGAACCAGCATCGATAGCATCGTGATTCATCTTAACGATGTCATCACCCTTCTTAGAATAAGAAGCAGTTGCTGCATCTTTCATATATTTAATAGCTTCATCTACAGGAATTATATCTGCAAGTGTAAAGAATGCTGATTGAAGGATAGTATTGATACGTCCGCCAAGTCCGATTTCTTTACCTAACTTAAATCCGTCTATTGTGTAGAAGTTAATGTTGTGGTCTGCAATATACTTCTTAACTTGTCCTGGAAGTTCTCTCTCAAGATCTTCAAGATCCCAGTTACAGTTAAGTAAGAATGTACCACCATCTTTTAAGTCTTGAACCATGTTGTACTTTCTAACATAAGCAGGCATATGACATGCAACAAAGTTAGCCTTATTGATTAGGTAAGTTGACTTAATTGGATCTTTACCAAATCTTAAGTGAGAAATTGTTACACCACCTGATTTCTTAGAATCATAATCAAAATATGCTTGAGCATACATATCTGTATGGTCACCGATAATCTTGATTGAGTTCTTGTTAGCACCTACAGTACCATCTGCTCCAAGTCCCCAGAACTTACAGCTTATTGTGCTTTCTGGAGTTGTGTTTGGATTCTCTTTTCTTTCAAGTGATAAGTTAGTAACATCATCAACGATTGAAAGAGTAAATTTAGTCTTTTCAGTATTACGATATACTGCAATAATATCTGCTGGAGTTGTATCCTTTGATCCAAGACCATAACGTCCTGAGAATACTGGAACTTGATCAAACTCAGTTCCCTTAAGTGCAGCAACAACGTCAAGATATAAAGGTTCTCCAAGAGCACCTGGCTCTTTAGTTCTATCTAATACGCTGATTTGTTTAACTGTCTTAGGAAGAGCAGCTACTAAATGCTTAGCACTAAATGGTCTGTATAATCTAACTTTGATTACACCAACTTTTTCTCCTGCTTTTAATAAATAATCAACTGTCTCATCTATAGTGTCACATACTGATCCCATAGCTATAATTACTCTATCTGCATCTTCTGCACCATAGTAGTTAAATAACTTATAATCAGTACCGATTTTAGCATTAACTTTGTCCATATATTCTTGGCAAAGATCTGGAATAGCATCATAATAAGTATTACATGCTTCTCTTGCTTGGAAGAATATATCTGGGTTTTGAGCTGTACCACGAACGATTGGATGCTCTGGATTTAACGCACGACGACGGAATGCATCTACTGCTTCCATGTTAGTCATTTCTTTTAAATCTTCATAATCCCAAATTTCGATTTTTTGTAACTCATGTGATGTTCTAAATCCATCGAAGAAGTGCATAAATGGAACTCTTCCATCGATTGATGTAAGGTGAGCTACTGCTCCTAAATCCATAACTTCTTGTACGTTACTTGAACATAACATTGCAAAACCTGTCTGACGACAAGCATATATATCTGAATGATCACCAAATATTGATAATGCATGACTTGCTAATGCACGAGCTGTTACATTAATAACACCAGGTAATAACTCACCTGCTATTTTATACATATTAGGTATCATCAACAACAAACCTTGAGATGCTGTATAAGTTGTAGTTAAAGCACCTGCTTGAAGTGAACCATGAACTGCACCTGCAGCACCTGCTTCTGATTGCATCTCTGAAAGCATAACTTCATGTCCGAAGATATTCTTTCTTCCTTGTGTCGCCCACATATCAGTGTAATCTGCCATTGGCGATGATGGCGTAATTGGATAGATTGCTGCTACATCAGTAAACGCATAAGACACGTGAGCTGCTGCAGTATTACCATCCATAGTTTTCATTTTTCTT
Source organism: Lachnospiraceae bacterium (assembly GCA_015057455.1). Lineage (GTDB taxonomy): Bacteria > Bacillota > Clostridia > Lachnospirales > Lachnospiraceae > SIG301. The sequence continues at coordinate 136,186 of SVEH01000003.1, forward strand.
GCCATTACTATAATCCTCCTTTTAAAGTAAAAAAGTTAAAATAACTCTAAGAGAAATATTAACACTTTTCCGTATTTTTGTAAAGGAATTTCAACACATTTAGATTAAATTTGTCAAAAATTTATCAATTTATTTTTTAGCATAATTTTCTTTGATATATGATGAACTTTCCAATTTTTCCAAATCCAACAATACCTTTTGTTTTGTGCTTTTTTACAATTTTTGATTGTTTTTAGTTCCTTTTATTTTAACCTTTATGAATAGAATAAACTATAATTTGTAGAATTCATGGGCCCCTGTCGTTCCGATAGGAGCCCATGAATTCTACAAATTATAGTTTATTCTATTTCTATATCGTCTTTATTGTCCTTCTTTTTTCATCAGTGCAATTTTTATTGGAAAGTCAACTGTACATACACTTAAATCAACAAGTGTTTTCACACCTGCAACTTTACCTGATTCTGTGTATTGCCACATTTCGTATGCGTATTTATAATCTGGTTTTGGCGCGTATCTTGCATACCATATATAATAACCGTTTAATCTTGATAATTGAAAGCCTCCCTCTAAGTGTGACTTATTATCATATATCATAGGCACATATCCTGCTTTTTTTATAGTTTCACAGAACGCTATACATATATCCGTTCTTTGTTGGTTATTTAACTTTGCCACATTGGTTCTTGCTGAGGCATCTGAAACATGCTCTCCATCGTATGCAATTGGCATTGTTATATTGTACTTCTTCACCTTATCTATAACATAATTAGCTTCTTGTATAGCCTCTCTTTCATTAATTGCTTGTGAGAAGAAATACACACCAACATCTAATCCATTTTTTGCTGCTCCTTCAATGTTTTTCTTAAACTGAGTATCTTCAGATATCTTTCCTGAAACATATCCTCTTAAACCTAATCTAATCATAGCAGCTTTTACACCATGAGCTTTTACTCTATCCCACTTTATATCTCCTTGATATGAAGAAACATCAATTACTGTGTATGATTTTGCAAAATTCTCATCTTTATAGTATTGTCTATTTTTATAAGTAAAAAACTTATTTTCATCATATATATTAATTCTTGCACTTGCTAGCCATGCAGAATTATCTTCTGTTGCAACAAAACCTTGATATTGTGGCTTTTTAGTAGGCTTTGGTGCTATTGATGGAATTATAAGTTCTGGTTCTGCTGATGGAATAACTTGTGTACCTTCAGGACTTTCTGTTGGTTTTACACTTGCTACCACCACATCATATCCTGCATGTAATACTGCTGGCACACTTCCCTCCCTATATGCTGAAGCAGCACTTTTATTATCTAAGCCTTTATTCAATATTCCCAATGCTACCCCAATTGTAAGAATTATTATGGCAAATCTTGTTGTAATTTTATATCCCGTTGATCTTTTTATAGTCCAAAACATTTTTCTTACTTCCGAAGTTATATATTTTTCTTTTAATTCTATAATCTTATGTTTTACTTTCAAATACCACTGAGAATGTTCAATCTTAAATTTCAATTTCTTATATTCTTTCCACAAATTATATATCCATGGAACCTTTTTTAGGCGTACTTTTAAAGCCCTATAACTTTGCTTTACTTTATCTTTACAACGCTCAGCATAAAGCATAAAAGCAAAATTAGCCTTTGATAATACTTCCTTAATCTTGTTTAGTACTTCTTTTACATCCTTCATTAATTTCACTCCCTAGAAATCAAAAATAGCACCACTTATATAAAGTAGTGCTAGTATCTTAGCTGGGCTACAAGGATTCGAACCTTGAAATGTCGGAGTCAGAGTCCGATGCCTTACCGTTTGGCGATAGCCCAATATTTTACAAATGCAAGAGATATTATAACTTATGTATATTTCTCTGTCAAGCTATGAATTACTTATCCATAAACACATATACATTTATGTGTTTATATACGCTTATGCCCTTGTGTGCCTATATACACATATAACAATGCTTAAAAATGTTCATTCATTGCATTAATTTCTCCTTATTGAATTGTGTCCCAGTTAATTATACATATCTCCGCTCTAGCAATTACTTTACATTATATCTTAATCTTATATCAATATATACATTACTTTCTTATCAAAATATATATTTGTCTCTTCTTAAAATACATAATCATTTCTTATCAGAAATTCTATAAGTTCCTCATCTTATAATTAAAGCTAACCTTCTAATAATATATTTCCTCTAATGTAAGCCCTTTAGCCTTTGCTGTTGGTCCTGCTTTACTTCTGTCTTTAGCTGCAATTATTTCAGCTACATATTCTGGCTTTATTTTGCCTGTACCAACTTGAATTAATGTCCCCACAATAATTCTTACCATATTGTATAAAAAACCGTTCCCCGTTATCTCTATTGTAATAATATCATTATTATTTTTTGTGATTTCTAAACTGTACACTTCTCTTACAGTAGTTTTCACACCTGTATTGGCTGCACAGAAAGATTTAAAATCATGCTCACCAACTATATACTGTGCCGCATTTTTCATTAATTCAATATCCAAATAATTAGACGCATGCATAGTATACTCATTGTATATCGGCACATTAATCTTGGTATTTAATATTCTATATGAATATTTCTTATTATTTTTATCATATCTAGGATGAAAATCTGCTCTAACTTCTCTAGATTCTTGTATTCTTATATCCTGTGGCAGCCTTGCATTTAATGCATATGCTATTTTTTCTGGAGGAATAGTAGTTTCTGTATCAAATACCGCTACATTTCCCTTGGCATGAACACCTGCATCTGTTCTACTAGCACCTATTACGCAAATATCTTCTTTCAAAAGTTCCTTTAACTTCGTATTAATAACTTCTTCTATCGATATCGCATTATTTTGCTTCTGCCATCCACAATAATTAGCTCCATTATATGAAACTATCAACATTATCCTCTTCATTATCAACACCTAATATAGTTATTCTTCTTTCATATGAAAATTCACAATCTCATATTACAATTTTATTTATCTAAGATTACAGCTCTAATTATCTCAGAGTGTAATTCTATTTATCTATAATTGTAGTTCTATTTAAAGAAAATACTTTATCCCTACTTGCACTCCAATAAATATAACAATACTTGAAAATGCGATATAGTCTGCTTTTCTATACTTTAATGGATGTAACTTTGTTCTTCCTTCTCCACCTTGATAACATCTTGATTCCATTGCTAAAGCTAAATCATTAGCCCTTTTAAATGCACTAATAAACAATGGAACTAACACAGGAACAAGATTCTTAGCTTTTTTAATAACATTACCACTTTCTAAATCAGCTCCTCTTGCCATTTGTGCCTTCATAATCTTATCACATTCTTCTATTAATATAGGTATAAATCTAAGCGCTATTGACATAATCATAGCCATATCATGTACTGGCACTTTAAATATTCTTAGTGGTGCAAGAACCACTTCTAATCCATCTGTTAAACTATTAGGAGTAGTTGTGTAAGTCATCATAGAAGTTACAATAATTAAAAATATTATTCTAATTGTAAATAATATTGCATTCCTTATTGCAACTGAATATATTCTTGTAAATCCCAAATCCCACACTACTGTTCCTGTTTTGGTAAAAAACAACTGACATATCGCCGTAAATAACAACAATATAACAATTGGTTTCAATCCTCTAATAATATATTTTAATGGTACATTGGAAACCTTGATAATTATGGCCACAAATAAACCTGCTGCAATATATTCCCACAATCCACCGAATAGAAACAATGATAATACTATTAATATAGTAGAAATTATCTTTGTTCTTGGGTCAAGATTATGTACCCATGACTTTGTTCTATAATACTGACCTATTGTAATATCTCTTATCATATCATGCTCCATTCTATTTATAGCTGTTTTTGCCCAAAATATTACATATATATTTTAACAAAACCTCACTAGTACTTTCAACCGTATAATCGGAATTTGGTACTAAATACCCTTGTTTACGCAACTGATTTAAGACCAATGCCGTCTGTGGAACAGATAATCCAATTTGCTCTAACTCATCTGCATTGGCAAATATATCAATGGGAGTTCCATCAAACTTAACACTACCTTTATTCATAACTATTAAACGTTCTACATACTCTGCCATATCTTCCATACTATGAGACACGATTATTACTGTAATATTAGTCTCTGCATGCAATTTCTTTATTAAATCTAACAATTCCTTTTTGCTATATGGATCTAGTCCTGCTGTAGGTTCATCTAAGACTAAAACCTGTGGTTTCATTGCTAAAACTCCTGCAATAGCAACTTTTCTTTTTTGACCTCCAGACAATTCAAATGGAGATGCATCTAATAAAGAATCATCCATTCCAACTAGCTTTAGCGCATCAAACACCCTTAACTGTATCTCTAATTGCTCCAAATTCTGCATTTTAGGTCCATATGCAACATCTTTATATACAGTTTCTTCAAACAATTGATGTTCAGGATATTGAAATACTAGACCCACTTTATTTCTTAAAGTTCTAATATCATAATCCTTATCATAAACATCTTCACCATTAAAATAATACGCACCATTGGTACCCTTTAATAGTCCATTTAGATGCTGAATAAGTGTTGATTTACCTGACCCTGTATGGCCTATAATTCCAACAAATTCACCATGTTCTATTTTTAAATTTATATCCTTTAATGCCTTCTTCTGTATAGACGAGTTCTCTTTATATTCATAACTAATATGGTCTAATATAATTGACATATATATCCCACCTCTAATTTATATTTCTAATCTCATATACTTTTCACCTTAATAACTTATATACATTAATAACTTATATACATTAACAACTTATATACATTAATATATTCTATATTGAAATTACTGATCTACTATATACTGTTTAGCTATATTTTAAACTTATTACATATGCCATTGAAAGAATGTTATTTGCTTATTATATATATATTATTGAATCTATATTATTTGCTTATAACATTTGCTATTGTAGCTATTTCTTCTACCAATTCATCCACAGTAAGTATCACTTTTGATATAGGAATTCCACTTTTTCTTAAATTATCCCCAATTTTAGTAACCTGAGGTACATCTAACTTAAGTTTTGTTAGCCCATCTATATCTTCAAATACTTCTCTTGGTGTACCTTCTTTAACTACAGCGCCTTTATCCATTATAATTACTCTATCTGCAGCTACAACTTCATCCATATTATGAGTAACTAATATAACTGTAATCCCTTCTTCTTTATTCAACCAAGTAACTGTTTCTATAACATCTTTTCTTCCTCTAGGGTCTAACATAGCCGTAGGTTCATCTAATACAATACACTTAGGTTTTAATGCCAATATTCCTGCTATAGCAACTTTCTGTTTTTGGCCACCTGATAACTTATTAGGTGATTCATATCTATGTTCTAGCATACCAACTTTATCTAAACTTTTCTCCACACGACGAATTATCTCATCTGTTGGAATTCCAATATTCTCAGGACCAAATGCTACGTCTTCTTCAACTACTGTTCCTATAATTTGATTATCAGGATTCTGCATAACTATGCCTGCACTTTGACGAATATTCCATATATTCTTCTTATCTGCCGCATCGTAGCCATTAACATAAAGCGTACCTTCACTACCTTTAAGTAACACATTTATATGTTTTGCAAATGTTGATTTACCAGAACCATTATGTCCTAATATAGCAACAAATTCGCCTTTTTCTACATTTATATTAAGTTTATTCAATGCTGTATTAATTGATTCTACATTACCTTCTTCATCTCTTCTAATATATTCATGTACTAAATCTGTTGCTTGAACCATACTCACATTATCACCTCGATTTATAATATGTCTACTACATATCATATGTTCTATTGTATATATTCTATATTATATACTCTATTTTAAATATTTAACTATTCAAATATTCAATTTATATTTATTTAGTCAGTCAATTTAGTTTACTACTATTCCATTACTATTGCAAGCAAAAAGGACTGTATGCTCGAAAAGTAAATACCTCCTTCGGAGTCGCTTCCTTTTCTTCGCAAAATAAATTATATAAAAAGGACTGTTACAAGTAACAGTCCTTAATTATATTATAATTTATTTTGCTTCTATACTAATTCAATTAGTACTTCCATAGCTGCGTCACCTTTACGTGGTCCGATCTTAACGATTCTTGTATAACCACCATTACGGTCAGCATACTTTGGTGCAATCTCATCAAATAATTTTTGAGCTACATCAACAGTCTTAGTACCATTCTTCTTACCAGAGTTCTCTGATGGAACTTCTGTTATATCATATAGTACTTTTAACATTTGACGTCTTGCATGAAGTCTTGATGGGTTATCTTTCTTTACAGTCTTCTCTACTTCATCGAATACAGTAACTTTCTTACCATCTACAACTTCTTTTACTCTTTTGCCATCTTTATCTTTACGAGCAACCTTTGCAGTAACTGTAACTGTTTCGAAATTATCTTTTTCTCTTACAGCTAAAGCGATAAGTCCCTCAGCGATCTTACGAATCTCTTTGGCTTTTGCTTCAGTAGTAACTATTTTACCATGATATAATAGGTTAGTTACTTGATTACGAAGCAATGCTTTTCTTTGACTTGATGTTCTTCCAAGTTTTCTATAGCCTGCCATTATTTTACCTCCTTAAAGCTTATAGGGTCACATGCCCCACAACAATTATTCATCACCTACGTTAAGTGATAAACCAAGTTCTTTTAATTTAGCAAGTACTTCTTCAAGTGATTTACGTCCAAGATTTCTAACTTTCATCATATCATCTGATGTCTTGTTAGTTAACTCTTCAACAGTATTTATACCTGCTCTCTTTAAACAATTGTATGATCTAACAGATAATTCTAATTCATCGATATTCATATCAAGAATCTTTTCTTTCTCGTCATCTTCTTTAACAACGATAACTTCAGCTGTTTTAGCTTTCTCTGATAAATCTATAAATGAATTTAAGTGTTCACTAAGAACTTTGGCAGCTAAAGAAACAGCCTCATCTGGCTCTAATGTTCCTTTAGTAAATACATCTAATGTTAATTTATCATAATCTGTTATTTGACCAACACGTGTATTCTCTACAGTTAGATTAACTCTCTCAATTGGAGTATAAATTGAATCAATTGCTATAACTCCAATAGGTAAATCATCTCTTTTATTCTTCTCAGCACTAATATATCCTCTACCTGCAGTTATAGTTAACTCCATGTAAAGTTTACAATCTGAGCCACCACTTAATGTAGCGATAACTAAATCAGGATTTAAAATCTCTAAATCTGGATCAATGTGAATATCTGCTGCTGTTACTACACCTTCGCCTTCATATTCTATGTAAGCGATCTTAGTATCTGTAGAATCACTATTATTTCTAATAGCAAGATTCTTAATATTCATAATTATCTCAGTTACATCTTCTTTAACTCCTGGTATTGCACTAAATTCATGAACTACGCCGTCAATCTTAACTTGACTTACAGCCACACCTGGTAATGATGAAAGCATAATTCTTCTTAATGAATTACCTAGTGTTGTACCATATCCTCTTTCAAGTGGCTGAACAACAAAACGGCCGTACTTTTTATCCTCAGAAATTTTTTCAATCTCTATTCTTGGTTTTTCAAAATCAAACACTATATGGCCCTCCTTTTGGGTTCTACTATCTGCCCAGATTATTATTTAGAATATAACTCGACGATAAGCATCTCGTTAACTGGAACATCGATAAGATCTCTTGTAGGAATCTCTTTAACTGTTCCACTTAAGTTATTGTGATCAGCTTCTAGCCAAGCTGGAACTAATCTTCCATCAGTAACTTCTAAAATATCTTTGTATCTTTGAGCTGATTTATACTTCTCAGCTATCTCTATTACATCACCAGCTTTAACTTGGTATGATGGAATATTAACACGTTTTCCATTAACTAATACATGTTTATGATCAACGATTTGTCTTGCTTCTTTTCTTGTTCTACCATAACCCATTCTGAATAATACGTTATCTAATCTAAGCTCAAGAATTATAAGAAGGTTCTCACCTGCAGTACCGTTCTTCATCTTCTTAGCTCTTTCAAAATTATTTCTGAAAGGTTTTTCTAAAACACCATATATAAATTTAGCTTTTTGCTTCTCTCTTAATTGTAACCCGTACTCACTCATTTTCTTACCAGCTCTAAGTGACTTTCTATTAGACTTCTTGTCTATTCCTAAGAAAGTTGGCTCTAAGTCAAGTGATCTACATCTTTTTAATACAGGACTCATGTCTCTTGCCATTGCTAATTACACCTCCTATAAAATTAGACTCTTCTACGTTTTGGTGGTCTACATCCATTATGTGGAACTGGAGTAACGTCTTTAATACTAGTTACTTCTATACCACATGCTTGAAGTGCACGAATTGCGGCATCTCTTCCTGAACCTGGACCCTTTACCATAACTTCTACTGTTTTTAAACCATGTACCACTGCTGCTTTAGCTGCAGTTTCAGCTGCCATTTGTGCTGCATAAGGTGTTGATTTCTTAGAACCTCTAAATCCTAATCCACCAGCACTTGCCCATGACAACGCATTACCCTCAGCATCTGTAAGGGTTACTATTGTATTATTAAAAGATGACTGAATGTGTGCTTGTCCACGTTCAACGTTCTTTTTAACACGCTTCTTAGTCACTTTTTTTGTAGTTGCCTTTTTAGCCATTAATAAACCCTCCTGTTGGATTTCTATCAAAATATTTTAACAATAATCTTAGTCTATCTAAAATTATTTCTTCTTGTTTGCTACTGTTCTCTTAGGACCTTTTCTAGTTCTAGCATTGTTCTTAGTATTTTGTCCACGAACTGGAAGTCCTTTTCTATGACGAATTCCTCTATAGCATCCTATTTCTTGAAGTCTCTTAATGTTAAGAGCTATCTCTCTACGTAAATCACCTTCAACTGTTTGTGAAGCATCGATTACGTCACGGATTCTACCTACTTCTTCGTCTGTTAAATCCTTAACACGAGTGTCAGGATTTACATTTGCTTCTGCAAGTATACGATTTGAGCTAGTTCTTCCTATACCATAGATATAAGTAAGACCAATCTCTACACGTTTTTCTCTTGGTAAATCTACACCACTGATACGAGCCATGTGCGTTTACACCTCCATAAATTTAATCAATCTCTTTTTAACAACTTATAATCATTTTTTGTCTTACGCTAAAATAAGACTTTAATTAATATGAAGATATTTTATATCATATAGCGAACTATATGGTGAAATGCATATAAAACATCTAATTTATTTATAATAATTAATAAGTAATATCCTGAAATATCACTTCAGCCGCTCATAAATAAATTGCAAATACAACTAACAATTAGCCTTGTCTTTGCTTATGTCTTGGGTTTTCACAGATAACTCTGATGCTTCCCTTTCTCTTAATAATTTTGCACTTTTCGCAAATTGGTTTTACTGATGATCTAACCTTCATTACCATTCACTCCTTTCACAAAAGTCCAGTAAATATTCTAGCACTAAAGTCTAGAAATATCAAGTATTTATTTTAACTAAATCTAATTTTTTATAATTTTTATTACATTTTTATAATTAACAAACCGTAGTTTGTATTAAATGTATATTTTACAAATAAAATTATTAGACTTTGCTACTCCTATTTATCTCTCCATATAATACGACCCTTTGTTAAGTCATATGGTGATAATTCTAATGTAACTTTATCTCCAGGTAGGATTCTTATAAAGTTCATTTTTAATTTTCCACTTAAATGAGCTAATACTCTGTGTCCATTTTCTAACTCTACTTGAAACATTGCGTTAGGTAGTTTTTCAACAACTACTCCTTCTATTTCAACAACATCTGCCTTTGACATGTTTTCCTCCAATCTAAGAATGTTTTAAATCATTCTTCTCTGAATTTATTGCTACTCTATATATATGCTTCACATCTGTGTTCTTGCTTAAATAATTTAATGCATCTTTTTATGTCCTCATTGCGAAGCGAATTATTATCTATCTTTTCCATTATGTCTTCTGGTTTATTATTAACCACTTGAATATGTTTAATGTTCTTTTTCTTAGGTTTATCTATTGTCTTTAATCTACCATCAACTACGTATACAAACCCACTTTCAACTTCCATTACTACATATATATGATTCTTATCATGACCAGACCTGGAAATTATTAGGCTTCCTACTAATGTATCCATATATCTTACCTCAAATACTACCTAACAGGGACTATCCTAATATAGCAACTATTTCATTAAATACATCAGCCATATCCTTTGTTCCATCAACTTCCTTTAAAATACCCTTTGTATTATAATAATCAATTAATGGTTGAGTTTGCTCGTGATATATATTAAGTCTATTTAATACTGTCTCTGGCTTATCATCATCTCTTAGAATTAATTCTTTTCCGCATGTATCACATATGCCTTCTGTCTTTGGTGGAATATGTTCAATGTGATATGTAGCTCCACATGCTACGCATGCTCTTCTACCTGACATTCTTTTTACAATATTCTCATCTGGAACTTCAACATTAATAGCAAATTCCACATTCTCACCATTCTTAGCTAATGCAGCATCTAATGCTTCTGCTTGAGGTATTGTTCTTGGGAAACCATCTAAAACATATCCTTTTTCACAATCCTTTGCAGCAACTCTATCAACTACTAAATCTACAACAAGCTCGTCTGGAACTAACAATCCCTTATCCATATAAGTTTTTGCTTTCATTCCTAGCTCTGTACCATTTTTTATATTTGCTCTAAATATGTCACCAGTTGAAATGTGTGGTATGTCATACTTTGAAGCGATTTGTTTTGCTTGAGTTCCTTTTCCTGCTCCAGGTGCTCCTAACATTATAATCTTCATAAATAAATCCTCCATTTTGTCTCTATGTTTTTGCATTAATTCACTTTCTAATATATATATAATATCTATGATATCTTTAACTATATATCTTTATCATCTATATAATTTTATCAAATACCTATATATATTATTTTTCTATATATTATCTATATATCTATATCAGTAAAGCTGTAGCAATCATTACCATTTGATATAAATCGGTCTCATACTACAGCTTACTGATTATTAGGAATAATCTATTCAGATTTATTCACTTAAAAATCCTTTATAATGACGAACCAACATTTGTGATTCTATTTGTTTCATTGTTTCGATAACAACACCAACAATGATGATTAATGAAGTTCCTCCAAAACTAACTCTTGCATCAAAAACTCCTTCAAAGATTAAAGGTATTATTGCTACGATTGCAAGTCCTGTTACACCTATCAATATTATTCTATTTAATACACTTGTTAAATATTCTGTAGTTGCTTTACCTGGTCTTATACCTGGTATAAATCCACCATTTTTCTTCATATTATTAGCAACTTCAATTGGATTAAATGTAATTGAAGTATAGAAATATGCGAAAAATACTAACAAAACAAGATATATAACAACACCTAGTGTGTATTTAAATTCACTTGGACTCTTGATATTAAACCAAGCGTTTGCTGAAAATAGTTTTAAAATCTTTGGCCATATACCTACGCCTTTACCTGATGCTGCCTGAATACCAAACAAACCAGATATTAATATAGGTAATTGTAATATTGATGTAGTAAATATTACTGGGATAACACCAGCAGTATTAACCTTTAGTGGAATGTAAGTTGATTGTCCACCAACTTGCTTTCTACCTTGAGTTTTCTTAGCATACTGCACTGGAATTCTTCTCTCAGCATCTTGAAGAATAACTACAAAGACTACTATAAATGCAATAATTGCTGCAATTACTAAAAATGCAATTACTTGCTCAAATCTATTCTCCTTACCTCTAATAAATTGTGTATATAGATTATTCATATCATTTGGTACTCTAGATACTATATTTATTAATAGGATAATAGATATACCATTACCAACACCCTTTTCAGTTATTCTCTCACCTAACCACATAAGATATGTTGAACCAGCTGTCATTGATAATACAATAATTGTGATTGTTTTCCATCCGCCATCAAGCATATTCTTTTGTGAAAAACCAATAGCCATAGCTAAACTCTCTACCATTGCAAGTACAACTGCTACATATCTAGTAGCTTCAGATAGTTTCTTTCTTCCATCTTCACCATCTTTTTGCATCTCTTCTAACTTAGGAATTGCTATAGTTAAAAGTTGAATAATAATCGATGCTGTGATGTATGGTGTAATACTCAATGTAAATATTGACATTTGTGAGAATCCACCACCAGTAAATGCGTCAAAGAAAGACTTTGATGCAAATGAATCAAAAAAAGCCTTAATTTCTTCTGCATTTATTCCTGGAATAATTATTTGACTACCTAATCTTACTACTATAAGTGCTAAAAAAGTATAAACTAACTTACTTCTAATATCTTTGATCTTTAAAGCATTTTTTAAAGTTTGGAACATATATTAGATCACCTCTGCTTTTCCACCAAGAGCTTCAATTTTCTCTATAGCTTTTGCACTAAATGCGTTAGCTTGAACTGTAAGCTTCTTAGTTAATTCTCCGTTTCCTAGTATTTTAACACCATCTCTTGAATTACCTATAATACCCTTCTTACGGTCTGGTCCCTTAGTTTGAGTCTCGCTCTTTACATTAAGTAAAGAATCAACTGTAACTACTGAACCATCTTCAAATCTATTTAAAACACTTATATCTAATGATACGATATCCTTAGAATTTCTATTAGTAAAACCTCTCTTAGGAATTCTTCTGTAAAGTGGCATTTGTCCACCTTCGAATCCTATTCTAGGAGCACCTGAACGAGCCTTTTGACCCTTGTGTCCCTTACCAGCTGTTTTACCGTTTCCTGAACCATGTCCACGACCTCTTCTAAAGTTACCACTGTGTTTTGAACCCAATGCTGGTTTTAACTCTGATAAATTCATGACCTGCACCTCCTATTCTTCCAATATTATATCTCTTCTACTTTTACTAAGTGCTTAACTTGGAAAATCATTCCTCTTACACTTGCATTGTCTGGCATTTCGACAGTTTTATTTAATTTCTTAAGTCCTAATGCTTCAACAGTCTTTTTGTGCTTTGGAATAGCTCCAATTGTTGACTTAACTAAAGTTACTTTTAATTTATTAGCCATCCTTACTTCCTCCTTGCTTAAAGCTCGTTAACAGAAATACCACGTAACTTAGCAACTTCCTCTGGAGTCTTTAGCTCAGCTAAACCAGCGATTGTTGCAAGAACAACGTTTTGTTTGTTGTTTGAACCTAATGATTTTGTACGGATGTTCTTAAGACCTGCTAACTCAAGTACAGCACGCGCAGGACCTCCTGCGATAATTCCAGTACCTTCTGGTGCTTTCTTCATTAACACGGAAGCACTTCCGAATTTCCCTATAAAGTCATGAGGGATACTTTTATTCTCATCCATAGGTAATGAAATTAACTTCTTAATCGCATCTTCTTTACCTTTACGAATTGCTTCAGGAATTTCAGTTGCCTTTCCTAAACCAGCTCCAACGTGTCCGTTTCTATCACCAACAACTACTAATGCAGTAAATCTGAAATTACGTCCACCTTTTACAACTTTAGTAACACGTTTAATTGTTACTACACTATCTTCTAGCTCTAAAGCGCTAGCGTCTATAATAGTACGTTTCATGCGTAATTCCTCCTTAATTAAAATTCGAGACCAGCTTCTCTAGCTGCATCTGCTAATGCTTGAACTTTTCCTTGATATATGAAACCGCCTCTATCAAATACTACAGTAGTTATACCTTTTTCGATAGCCTTTTTAGCGATTGTTGTACCAACAACTGCTGCTGCCTCAACATTGTTTGTCTTATCTAAACCAGATTTAACTTCTTTATCAAGTGTTGAAGCTGATACTAAAGTATTACCAACTGTATCATCGATAATTTGAGCGTACATATGATTATTGCTTCTAAATACTGCAAGACGAGGTCTATTAGCAGTACCTGTGAAACGGTTACGTATTTTTAAGTGTTTTTTAACACGTACTTCACTTCTTGATTTTTTACTAACCATCGTAATTCACTCCTTTAATTATTTCTTACCAGTTTTACCAACTTTACGTCTGATTACTTCATCTTCGTATTTGATTCCTTTGCCCTTATATGGCTCTGGAGCTCTCTTAACTCTGATGTTAGCAGCGTATTGGCCAACTTTTTCTTTATCGATACCTTTGATTATGATCTTGTTACCATCTACAGTTGATTCAATTCCTTCTGGATCTTCAACTTCAACTGGATGTGAATATCCAAGATGTAGTGTTATTTTCTTTCCTGATTTTTGAACTCTGTAACCAACACCGTTTACTTCAAGAACCTTTTGGTATCCTTCTGTAACACCAACAACCATGTTGTTGATAAGTGTTCTAGTTAAACCATGTAATGATTTCATTTTCTTTAAATCATTTGGTCTAGTAACGATTACTTCGCTTCCTTCAAGTTTAATATCCATCTCTGCAGGTAACACTCTTTCAAGTGTTCCTTTAGGACCTTTTACAGTCACTTTATTATTTTCTGCAATAGTCACTGTTACTCCAGCTGGTATTGCGATAGGCATTCTTCCAATACGTGACATGCCCGCACCTCCTAATTTTTATATAAACTTTATGAATTACTTCCTTATATATTAACTATCATGTCTATATATAAACTCTGATATAAAAAGCATATATTACACTTTGTAAATAAACATATTATGCAATCTGCGAATAAGTTAAATTCAATCATATGCTTTTTATAATGAGTGCAATGTTCATGAGTAATATTATTGAATTTTATTAATTCTGTAAAACCTTAGTCGTAATTCAAATTATTAGTTAACTTTTATATCTACAATATAGTAATTAGCTATATAGTAATCCGATTACCATACAAATGCTAAAACTTCTCCACCAACGTTAAGCTTTCTAGCTTCTTTATCAGTGATAACACCTTTGTTAGTTGAGATAATTGCAACTCCTAATCCTCCCAATACTTTTGGAAGATTTTCGTTGCTAGCGTATACTCTAAGACCTGGTTTTGAAATTCTCTTAAGTCCTGAGATAATCTTAACATTTTTATCCTTACCATATTTTAAAGTAATATGAATGTTGTTAAATCCATTAACCTCTACTACTTCATAATTTTTAATATATCCTTCTTTTAGTAAGATTTCAGCTATAGATAATTTTATCTTTGAAGCTGGAACATCTACTGTATCATGTTTTGCAGTGTTTGCATTACGAATTCTTGTAAGCATATCTGCTATTGGATCACTCATTGTCATTTGATTTACCTCCTTCCTTTATTTTACCAACTAGCTTTTCTAACACCAGGAATTTGACCTTTATAAGCTAATTCACGGAAACAAATTCTGCAAATTCCATATTTTCTTAAATATGCATGTGGACGTCCACAAAGTCTACAACGGCTGTATTCTCTAGTTGAGAATTTTTGTTTACGTTGTTGTTTAACTTTCATAGAAGTTTTTGCCATGATTTTCTCCTCCTAATTCTAACTATTTGCTAAATGGCATTCCGAATAATGTCAATAATTCACGTGCTTCTTCATCTGTTTTAGCAGTAGTAACAAATATGATATCCATACCTCTTACTTTGTCTACTTTATCATACTCTATTTCAGGGAAAATCAATTGTTCTTTAATACCTAATGCGTAGTTACCTCTTCCGTCAAATGCGTTAGGGTTAACACCTCTAAAGTCACGTACACGTGGTAAAGCAAGGTTGATTAAACGATCAGCGAATTCATACATTCTTTCACCTCTTAATGTAACCTTACATCCAATTGGCATTCCTTCTCTTAACTTAAAGTTTGCTACTGATTTCTTAGCTCTTGTAGGTATAACCTTTTGACCAGTAATAGTCTCAAGATCCTTAATAGCTGCATCTAAAACCTTTGAGTTATCTTTAGCTTCACCTACACCCATGTTGATAACGATTTTATCTAACTTAGGTACTTGCATAACGTTTTTGTAGCCAAACTTCTTAGTCATTCCATCCATAATTTCGTTCTTATATGTTTCTTTAAGTCTGCTCATCGTGCGACCTCCTTCCTCAATTATTTGATAACTTCAGCTTCTTTACCTGCAACTTTTGCAAGTCTAGTAACTGTCTTCTTATCTCCGTCTTTTTCAACTTTAAATTGAATTCTAGCAACTTCACCTTTGTGTAAGTACATAACGTTTGATACGTCTATAGCTGCTTCAGCACGTACTATTCCACCTTGTGGATTTGCTGCGCTTGCTTTTTGGTGCTTAGTTACTTCATTAACGCCTTCAACGATAACCTTGTTATCTCCAACGAATGCTTTAACCTTACCAACTTTTCCTTTATCTTTACCAGCGATTACTTTAACTTCATCACCTTTTTGGATCTTTCTTGTTGACACGCTAACACCTCCTTATAATACTTCAGGAGCTAGTGATACAATCTTCATAAATTGTTTTTCTCTTAACTCTCTAGCAACTGGTCCGAATATACGTGTTCCCTTTGGATTCTTATCATCCTTAATTATAACTGCTGCATTCTCATCGAATCTTATATATGAACCATCTTTACGACGTGTTTCTTTAACAGTACGAACAACTACAGCTTTTACTACGTCACCTTTTTTAACAACTCCACCTGGTGTTGCATCTTTGACTGTAGCAACAATTACATCACCTATTGATGCATATCTTCTAGTTGAACCGCCTAATACTCTGATACAAAGTAATTCTTTTGCTCCAGTATTATCAGCAACTTTCAATCTTGATTCCTGTTGGATCATAATAATACTCCTTTCAGTTATGATAACTTCATATACTATTTTGCTCTTTCGATAACTTCAACAAGTCTCCATCTCTTATCTTTTGATAATGGTCTTGTTTCCATAACTTTTACTCTATCTCCAACGTGACAATCGTTGTTTTCGTCATGAGCCTTTAATTTGTATGTTCTCTTAACGATTTTGTTGTATAATGGATGTTTTACGTGATCCACAACAGCCACAACAACTGTCTTGTCCATTTTATCACTTATAACTCTACCTATACGAGTTTTTCTAAGATTTCTCTCCAAAACAATTCCTCCCTTCTAGGATATTAAGCTCTCGCTTGTTCAGAAATAACTGTTTGTATTCTTGCTATATTTCTTCTAACTTCTTTAATTCTGCTAGTATTATCTAACTGATTTGTTGCGTTTTGGAATCTTAAGTTAAAAAGCTCCTTTTTTGCAGCTACTAATTCATTATTTAACTCTGCAGCTGATTTGCTCTTTAAATCTTCTACAAAATCTCTAGTTTTCACTGCCCGCACCTCCTTCTAAGTCTGCACGAGAAACAACTTTACACTTAACTGGTAATTTATGAACTGCTAAACGTAAAGCTTCTCTAGCCACATCCTCAGCTACACCTGATATTTCAAACATAACACGGCCTGGCTTAACTACTGCTACCCAATACTCTAAAGTTCCTTTACCAGAACCCATACGAGTTTCAGCTGGTTTCGCTGTTACTGGTTTGTCAGGGAAAATCTTAATCCAAACTTTACCACCACGTTTAATATGACGAGTCATAGCGATACGGGCTGCTTCGATTTGGTTTGATTTTATCCAACCTGGCTCCATTGCTACGATACCAAACTCACCGTAAGTAATTTTGTTACCTCTTGTAGCTTTACCTCTCATAGAACCACGGAATTGTTTACGACGTTTTACTCTTTTTGGCATTAACATTATTTATCGCTCCCTTCCTTGTTTGCTCTCTTTGGAAGTACTTCACCATGATATATCCAAACTTTAACACCCATCTTACCGTATGTTGTATCTGCCTCAGCAAATCCATAATCGATATCTGCTCTTAAAGTTTGTAGTGGAATAGTACCTTCGCTATAGAATTCAGTACGAGCCATATCAGCACCTGCTAAACGACCTGAAACTGCAGTTTTGATACCTTTTGCACCACTCTTCATAGCTCTTGACATAACTGATTTCATTGCTCTTCTGAATGAAACACGATTCTCTAATTGAGCTGCAATGTTCTCAGCAACTAATTGAGCGTCATTATCAGGTTTTTTAACTTCTTTAATATCTATTGATAATTTCTTAGTAGTCATTTTTGATAATTGTGCTTTAATCTTCTCGATTTCTGAACCACCTTTACCGATAACTACACCTGGTTTTGCAGTATAAACTATTGCTTTAACCTTATCTGATGCTCTTTCGATTTCTATTTTAGAAATTCCAGCACTGTATAATTTTTTCTTAAGAAATTCTCTTATCTTATAGTCTTCTACTAGATTATCAGCGAAATCTTTTTCAGCATACCATTTTGAATCCCATTCACTGATAACTCCGACTCTTAAACCATGAGGATTAACTTTTTGTCCCATATTGCCCTCCTATCTTTCATTAAGCACTAATGTGATATGGCTCATTCTCTTTTCGATTCTGTAAGCTCTACCTTGTGCTCTTGGTTTTATTCTCTTCATTGTTGGTCCTTTATTTGCATAACATTCTTCAATATAAAGGTTTTCAACGTTCATTCCGTTATTATTTTCTGCATTTGCTATAGCTGATTTTAATAATTTTTCAATTAAGCTTGAAGCATATCTTGGATTATAAGCTAAAATTCCAAGTGCAGTCTTTACATCCTTACCTCTAATGGCATCTAAGACGAAACAAGCTTTTTGAACTGATACTCTTGCGTATGATAACTTAGCTGATGGTCTTGTATCTCTGTTATTCTCATTTCTATCTCTCTTTATTTGGGATCTATGTCCTTTTGCCATGGATGAATCCTCCTTTCAAAAATAAACGCGCACATCTTATTTCTTAAATCGAATGATATAAGAAATAAAATGTCACTGTCTTATATCTTATCTAATTTACTATCTTCTTGATTTCTTTTCGTCTTTTCCATGTCCTCTGTAAGTTCTTGTTGCAACGAACTCACCTAACTTATGTCCAACCATATCTTCTGTAACATATACAGGAACATGTTTTCTTCCATCATGAACAGCAATTGTGTGTCCAACCATTTGTGGGAAGATTGTTGAACGACGTGACCATGTCTTTATAACTTGTTTGTCATCTGCAGCATTCATTGCATCTATTTTCTTTAATAAATGATCATCTGCAAATGGTCCTTTTTTTAATGAACGAGCCATAAAATATAAACCTCCTTAGAACGACTATTTAATCGCCTTACCATCTCTTCTTCTTACGATTAATTTATTAGATTTCTTGTTTTTCTTTCTTGTCTTTAAGCCAAGTGCTGGTTTACCCCAAGGAGTAACAGGTCCTGGACGTCCGATACCACACTTACCTTCACCACCACCATGTGGATGGTCATTAGGGTTCATAACAGAACCACGAACTGTAGGTCTAATACCCATGTGACGCTTACGTCCTGCTTTACCTATGTTAATTAACTCATGGTCTACGTTACCAACTTGACCTATTGTTGCTCTACATACGATAGGTACCATTCTCATCTCGCCTGAAGGAAGTCTAAGTGTTGCATACTTACCTTCTTTAGCCATTAATTGAGCTGAGTTACCAGCTGAACGAACTAATTGTCCACCCTTACCTGGATATAACTCGATGTTGTGTAATTGAGTACCTACTGGAATGTTTTGAAGTGGTAAGCAGTTACCTACTCTAACTTCTGCATCTGCACCATTCATTAGTGTATCTCCAACCTTAAGTCCGTTAGGAGCTAAGATGTAAGCTTTCTCACCATCTGCGTAGCAGATTAAAGCGATATTAGCTGTTCTGTTTGGATCATACTCTATTGTCTTAACTGTTGCAGGTATTCCATCTTTTCTTCTCTTGAAATCTATAATTCTATATTTTCTTCTAGAACCACCACCGTGATGTCTAACTGTTATCTTACCTTGATTGTTACGTCCTGCAGTTTTGTTTAATGAAACTGTAAGTGACTTTTCAGGTTTTGATGCTGTAATTTCAGCAAAGTCAGAACTAGTCATATGTCTTCTAGAAGGTGTATATGGGTTAAACTTTTTGATTCCCATGTTTTGCACTCCTTTCAGTTCTGCAATATTTGTTCTCACGCTTTTCTTGCGTATAACTTATTACTTCTTATTTATAATATAATTTGTTATTATATTTTAATCTCTATATCAACTAATCTTATAGACCAGCAAATACTTCGATTTCTTTACTATCTTCTGTTAATTGAACGATAGCTTTCTTTTGTTTAGCTGTATATCCAACTTTGTTACCACGTCTACGTCTTTTTCCATCGATGTTCATTGTGTTAACTTTTTTAACTTTTGTTCCTTCGAACATTTTCTCTACAGCTTCTTTAATTTGAGTTTTTGTAGCATCTGTGTGTACAAAAAATGTGTATTTTTTCTCTGCCATAACGTTCATACTCTTCTCAGTGATAACTGGTTTAAGTATTATATCATAATATTTTAAATCTGCCATTATGCGTACACCTCCTCAATTGCTGCTACTGCATCTTTAGTTACTACTAAAGTGTCATATTTCATTATGTCATACACGTTAATTGTGCTTCTAACTTCTCTCTTATCCTCATTCTTAAGAACTTCGATTGAACTTGTTCTTACAGTTGGGATGTTATTAGCTGAAATAACTAAATTGTTGTTAATTCCGTTAGTTACGATAAGAGCTTTCTCAGCTTTTAAGTTTCCTAACATGCTAACTACTGACTTAGTTTTGATTTCTGCTAAATCAATCTTATCAACAACTACTAATTTGTTGTCATTAACTTTAGCTGTTAAAGCTGATTTAATAGCTAAAGCTTTTTCTCTCTTATTCATCTTCATTGAATAATCTCTTGGCTTTGGAGCAAATACAACTCCACCACCAGTCCACTGTGGAGATCTTGTTGAACCTTGTCTTGCATGACCAGTTCCTTTTTGTCTCCAAGGCTTTCTTCCTCCGCCGCTAACTTCTGAACGAGTCTTAGCGCTTTGAGTTCCTTGACGTTTGTTAGCTAATTGAGCCACAACTGCCATATGAACTAAATGTTCATTTATTTCAACTCCGAAAACAGCGTCGTTAAGTTCTAACTTATCAACTTCTTTGCCTTCGATATTGTAAACTGCTACTTTTGCCATCTATTTGTTCCTCCTTCCTTAGCCTACACTTTTTACTGATTCTTTTAATACTACTAAAGATTTCTTAGGTCCTGGAACAGCTCCTCTAACTAAGATAACATTGTTTTCTACGTCTACTCTGATTACTTCCAAGTTTTGAACAGTAACTTTTACATTACCCATATGTCCTGGCATCTTCTTGCCCTTAAATACTCTACTTGGATCAGAACAAGCACCATTTGAACCAGCATGTCTATGGTACTTAGAACCATGAGCCATAGGTCCTCTTGATTGTCCATGTCTCTTAATTGCACCTTGGAATCCTTTACCTTTTGAAGTTGCAGTTGCATCAACTTTATCTCCTGCTGCGAAGATATCAGCTTTGATCTCTTGAGCCACTTGATACTCTTCTGCGTTGTCAAATCTGAATTCTTTAACGAATTTCTTGCTGTCAACACCTGCTTTTTCAAAATGTCCTTTTTGTGCCTTCTTAACACCGTGAGCATTCACGATTGTTTTCTTTCCTGTTACATCTTTTGCTACGATCTTATCTTTTGCTTCACCGTAACCTACTTGAACTGCACTATATCCATCATTCTCAACAGTCTTAACTTGTGTTACTACACAAGGTCCTGCTTGAAGTACAGTTACCGGTATTAAAACACCATTCTCATCGAATATTTGTGTCATACCAACTTTTGTCGCTAAAATTGCTTTCTTCATTTTTGCACCTCCTAAAATCTACAGCGGATTACAACTAGTGTAATCATCCTAGACGGTTCACTCTAAAGTGCTTGGCCTCTTTTGTCTGAGCGCTTGGTCTCTTCTAGCTTCTTATGTTCTAACCGAGAACTTGGTCTCTATGACCGAGAACTTGGACTCTATAACTAAACCCTAAAGGATATCTCTTAATTAATAATCTTGTAAGTATATAACCTACATCCCTTTTAACACCGAATTATTTCATCTTGATGTTAATAAACACACCTGCTGGCATCTCTAATCTAGATAATGCATCTACAGTCTTTTGTGATGGTGTAATGATATCAATTAATCTCTTATGTGTTCTTTGCTCAAATTGCTCTCTAGAATCTTTGTACTTGTGAACAGCTCTAAGAATTGTAACTACTTCCTTCTTAGTTGGTAGTGGTACTGGTCCACTCACCTTAGAACCTGTCTTCTTAACAGTATCAATGATTTTACCAGCTGATTGATCGATTAATTGATGATCATAAGCCTTAAGTGTAATTCTCATTACTTGACTTGCCATAAAAAAAGTCGCCTCCTTTTCGCACTTACTATCAGTACGACAAGCGGTGACTGTACACTTACCCGTGTGTATCATAAAATAACTTTTACACAAAATGCAATTGCATCCTATAATTTACACACACCTATCCATATATAATACAGATAGAAAACAATATGGTACAGTGACTTGTCGCCAGTTTTATAACTTGACATTCGCTCCACAGAAAACCTACACATCTGACTATTGTCTAACGTGTAGCAACCTCTTGCTTCATCGCTATCATGTCACAACAGTACTAAGTATAACCGATTAAATATAAGGATGCAAGCACTTTTTTCAAGTTTTATAAAGTTTTTATTTTTACCTATTTCAAAGCAATTTTCAGACAATTCAATCTCTGATTTCCCTTTATTTTAAAGGATTTATCCACATTTTTCATTTCTAAATATTCTATTACTCACATTACTTCAACTCGCTTAGTTTTGACATTGTGATTTTCTTTAACATACCTTCTGTAATTCATTATCACACAGCACCTTTCTTTACATTATGCTTGTTCTATACAATTATGAAATATCTCTTCTAATCCACACCCATAACCTTTCTTTGAAATACTTATATTGGTATAACCATTATAAGAAATCAAGCTGCAGTTATAAGATGCATTTCTTCTTGGTGTTAATATAAATTCAATATCACTTATATGTTCTGCCATACTATCCGGTATTTTAAACTCACCAAAATTCGATACACTAATACACGAATTACGTTCTCCAAAAACCTTGTACACTATTTTCAGAAGATTTTCTTTTATAAACAATGGCATATACTTCATCAGAAACATATTTTGAGAACGCACGTTAGTTGCCATCATTTTCTTTAAGTTATCTTTTGATCCTTGTTGTTTTAATTGATCCGCCGCTTTATTTATTAACTCTTGCAAAGTTTTGTTCTTATCTTCCTTATTAAATTTAGGTAATGCAAACAATGTAAAATTGTACAATGTATTACTTTTAAAAATCTTTCTTAAGTTTATAGGAACCATTATTTGTATATCCTTATATCTGCTTCCATTTTCTGTTACATCACCATTATTTTGAATACTAAAAATTGTTTCTACCATTGTTGCCGTCAAAAAATTAGTAAGTGTTGTATGATATTTGTGCGACTTTTCTAGTAAATCACTAGTATTATATCTGTGCACAATAACTTCATGTTCATCATCTTTACAACACTTACCTGGTATTCTATACACAAGTTCTTTATTAGCTGGAGTAGTTTTTTCTCCAGCGTGAACCATATATTCATCTCTTATTTCATATTCCTTAATATCATCTTTATAGTTTAATATATCTTCTGTATAATCAATATTATTACTATACTTAAGCTCTATATATCTTGCTATTAAAGTTTTGGTAAATACACTTCCCCCTGTACCATCTGTTATAGTATGAAATATCTCTATGGATATTTTATTATCCCTATACAAAACCTTCATAGCACAGTTCTTAACTCTCTCCCTAGATAATGGTTTTAAAATCCCATCATCATGCTCAACTTCTACATTATTAAATGCCGGTACAAGATAATAGTTACACACACCTTTTCTTATACCAGCTACTATTGTTGGAAATCTACCTCTTACATCATTAAATGCCTCTTGCAGAATTTCTTTATCTACACGTTCTTTCATTGTTATAGCTATTCTAAAAGTATTAGCATAGTGCTTAGTCAATGATGCCATATGTATAACTCCTGCACTATCAATAGGATACTTTTTAACTAATTGCTTATTATTTATTTTCTTCATGTTAACTCCACATATCATTTTCAGTTCTATTAAATTATATACTATTATATTATATTACATTCTATTCATTCTAATGTTTAACTAATTCTATTTTATAATCTATTACTTAATCTTTTCCTATCTTTACTCTATCCTCATTGCCGATTGTTTATTTACCTTACGAATAAAATCATTTAGCTTGCCTCTAAATAGCAACGCTAATTCTGGCAATTCCATATAATCGCTAGGTCTCATAAGTGATACTTCTTTGGGTAATTTTATTGCTCTACTTCTTTTAAGTACCTCACTTACAAACTGAGAACAGAAATAATTCTTCTTCCTATTATAGGCTATATTAAATCTACATAATAATAATCCAATTATATTAAAATGATAGTCATCTGCATGCTTCATAACCTTTTCAACTTCATGCTTTGCTCGTTCATATACCTCTTCTGATACATGTAATTCATAAACTGCACATGGTATGTTTCTGTGTGTTCTTAAATATCCATGTTTAAAGGATTCTTTACATGGTCCTGCAGGAAATATAGTCCTTCCATTCTTCCTACTTGAACTATATAAAGGTTGTAACTTTTTATTAAATGAAATTGAAACATGAGTATAATCATCTGCTGTTAACAAATGAACTGCCCTTGAAACTACCGTTGTAGTTCTTGTCAGCAATATATATATAGTCTTAGTTTTTTGTTTATTCATGTGTCCTCCACGCTATTATACGCATAATCATCTTTTGTTTATATATCAAATACTACTTTCATCAATTAGTATTCTTTTGTTGTATAGCTCTCCACCTTTTAACTATATACCATCTATTATATATCAATTCTATATATTAATTCTATTCATAACTTTAATAATATCTCCATATTATATACTAAGCCTATCCATAACTGTACTATATATCATAAACTGTATGCTCTATCTGTTATATATCATATATTAGTCTTCCCAACGACCAGATGCACCACATGGCAACACCAATCCATTAGTCTTAACTGGTAATCCTATCTCGTCTGCCTTCACATTACCACCAAACTTAGGAACTATTTCAACATTCATCATATATGCCAATACTGCTGGTTGCAATCCTGTTGTATATGAATTAATCAAGAAAAATAATGGTTTATCTGAAAGAAGTTTTACACATAATTTAACAAGCATATGTATCTTCTCTTCTATCTTCCATATCTCTCCCTTAGGTCCTCTTCCATATGATGGTGGGTCCATAATTATTCCATCGTAGTGATTACCTCGTCTTATTTCTCTCTCTACAAATTTCACACAGTCATCTACAATCCATCTAATAGGAGCTTCCCCAAGCCCTGATGAAACTGCATTCTCCTTTGCCCATGTAACCATACCTTTTGAAGCATCTACATGAGTAACACTAGCCCCTGCTTTAGCTGCAGCAAGAGTTGCCCCACCTGTGTATGCAAATAAATTAAGTACTTTAATTGGTCTATTTGCTTTCTTTATCTTATCTCCAAACCAATCCCAATTAGTTGCTTGCTCTGGAAATAATCCTGTATGTTTAAAACTAAATGGTTGTAAATTAAACGTAAGCTCTTTGTAATTAATCTGCCAAACTTTAGGCAAATCAAAAAACTCCCATTCTCCACCACCTTTTGCACTTCTATGATAATGTCCGTTTTTCTTCTTCCATCCTATTTCTTTCTTAGGTGTATCCCATATTACTTGTGGATCTGGTCTAACCAAAGTGTAAGGCCCCCATTTTTCTAACTTTTCACCATTAGATGTATCAATTACTTGATAATCCTTCCAACCATCTGCTATCCACATAATCTTCCAATCCTTTCTATAACACTTGTAAGACTCTAAAGTTATTCTTCTCATTTATAACATAGATAACAAACCATTGCCAACTCCATATATCCCTCACTCATAAGGAACTTGACATCTTTGTATACAAATTTATTTTTCGAAGCCAAAATCTTTATTACCTTACAACTCTACAAACTACATCATATCCATAATATATAATTCTTTACAAATTATATATCAATTTAAATTTTATTTTTTCTTTTAAGCTCAACTCATTATATTGTATTTTGACTATATTTTCAACCTGTGATTTAACATACTCATAGTCCTCTTGTACAATTTCTTCATTACTATAAGCTGCTTTTTTTATGCATTTCGCTATCCCAGTTAAAGTCTCTAAATTAACTTCTCCTTTA
Source organism: Lachnospiraceae bacterium (assembly GCA_015057455.1). Lineage (GTDB taxonomy): Bacteria > Bacillota > Clostridia > Lachnospirales > Lachnospiraceae > SIG301. The sequence goes on from SVEH01000003.1 coordinate 162,593, forward strand.
TTAAAAACTTTATCAAATACTTTTACAAAATACTCATCAATAGTCATTCCCTTTTCTCTTTTTACTCCGAAAAATCCCATTACGTCACACAAATAACTATAAACATAATAGATAGCCAATGATTTATTCTTGTTCTTAAATTTCTTATTTCTACTATATCGTTTACCTACAAATCTAAATATAGCAATAATAATTACAACTAATGCTATTCCCATCATAATTGTAACTATAAACAATGTTTTCCTTCCGCTTTCCAATAAGTTTTCTTTTAGCTTCTTCATTTCCCCAGCTACTGTTCTTTGTCCACCTACATTTCCCTCTTCTTTCCTATTGTATACCGTCACTTCATATGGAACCCACCCAAAATTTTCTTTATACACTTCTATCCAGGCATGTGCTTTATTATCTGGCACCTCTACTTCTACCAAAAAGCTTTCGCCCTCTCTATAATTACTAGTATATTTTCTCACTTCTTCACCATTAATTTTTTTTCCTTCACTTATTAAATCTGATGAAATTACATATCCTTCAACATATCTAGTTGGAATACCCATATATCGTAACAACATAGTAGCTGCCGACGCATAATGAGCACAAAATCCTGTTTTACTTTCCAAAAAATAATTTACAAAATCTTGGCCTTCTGGAGTTTCCCCTGGATTCAACGTATAGACAAAACTCTTTCTATAATATTCTTGTACTTTTCCTACCGCTTCATTTATTTCTTCATTTGTATAGGACTCCTTTTTACTCAATCCCAAACTTTTAATTACGTTATGCAACATATCTTTATTTCTACTTGGTACAACTGTATAAATAGCCTTTAAATTATCATAATACTGTTCCATATCCCTATCTATTAAAGTGGAATGGGCCAACTCATCCCCATCAATTTTCTCATCTGTACTTTCTGTTTTTTGATGAAAACGCACTTCATAACTTAACGCATTTACGGTCATATACATTTCATCATCACTTCTAGCTTCCATACATTTATCATTTAACTCAGCATAATAAGGTAAAAATGCATATTCTCCATTGGCATCTATATTTTCAACTGTAAATATTCCTGTTATTGAATTATCCAATAGCTCAAACATATAATCTGCTCTTTGATTAGGCGTTACATTATATAAATCCTCAATTTCTCTACTTAAGGAATAGTATCTTTCATTATCTGCCTTACTAAGCATTTTCCAACAATTCTCTTCGTACACACTGCCTATGTACCCACGCAAATAAATTGGTTCTAAACCATTTGGCACATATTTAACTTTTAAATCCGTTTTATTATCATATTCTATATTGGCAACTGTACCAAGTTTTCCCTTACTCAATCCACCTGATGCAGCCTTTTTACTTCCACCGCCACCTGTATCTGTCACCATATTAGTTACTTTTTCATCTAACGCTTCTTTTACAAATGTCTTTACAAAAAAACTATTTTTATAACTATTCTGCAACACTAACGAAAAAACACCTGATAACATTGTAACAGACACAATTACAATTAATAACAAATGTGCATGCATCTTATTAGCTACAACATAAATATATTTTTTCTCTACTTGTTCTTCATCATCTACATAATATACATTTTCATTACTATATACCGTACTTTTTGTATTAAGTCTCATAACTAACAAGCCAATTATTCCTGCAATATACATGACTAATTGCATCATATCTGGCTTTTGCTCAAAATAGTAACATGCAATTACTATTGGCGCTGTTAACACTATTGTAGCTATTGCATTCATATATTCTGATACCAATATATTTAATACTAACAGTAATACGAATCCTATTACAATAAGACACATTGTAACAGCTAATTCCGTTTCATCTACATACTCTGTATACTGTTTTATTCGCGCCAAATCTAATTTTTCCTGTATAACTTGCAGCGTTACATTAATTATTGTAGCAAAACCACTTTTTATAATAGTCTTCATCCTAAGTATCATATATACATAACATAAAAGAATACAACCATAACCTATTTTATGAGTAGTTTCATTAATATGCATAAATGAATACAATACTGCTAGTATAAGCATAACGAAAAAGAGCATTATTTTAAAATGTTCTATTTCAAATGCACTGGCAAATGTTCCAATGCATCCATATGAAATATAAAACATCAATACTCCATTTATCACATATCTAAGTATGGAATCTTTCTTATCTACTATTTCAAAATCACCGTTGAAAGATACCGCCTTATCTGTATTAAATTGTGTTTGTTTTACTTCCTTTTTATCACGCACATTAACACAACCTTAATTATTATCTATATGCACATCAACACAACCTTGTCATCTACTTCGCCAATTATTTCTCCATCAAGATGTTCTCTGTCTGCAGTTATATAAACGGCATCAATACGATCACTAGATTTATTTTCACTATAATGACTGTATACTTCTCCTGGTACTTCACCAAATTCAGTAGAATAAACCTCCTCTAGTAGTCTGTCTACATCTTCTTTTCCTTGTATAAATACCTCTCGTACCACCTCTGTTTTGTTATCATAAAAATAGACACAAAATTCTCTTTCCATAGTAAGAACCATATTTACTGCCCCGCATAATGCCTCAATTAATTCATTGATTAATTTCACACTTTGCTTTGACAAATCTATCATAATGTTAAATCTTGTTACCGTCTCAATTTCATACTCTTTCATCATATATTCATCATATCTTGAACTTAGATTCCAATGTATTCTATGAAGACTTTCCCCATCTCTATACTCTCTAACTTCTTTTATATCATACGCTTCCAATGCATCTATTGCATCTGAGTCAACATCATCTTCATCCTCAGATTTTGTATTCCATTTTACATTTAAATCAATTCCATTAGGCATTACATTAATATCAATTCCTCTATCTAAAGATGTAGAATGTCTTATAATTCCCAAATAGTCGCTTATTATAATTTCTTTAATCTTCAATGTAATATTGCCTACATATTTGCAATCAATACTTGCCATAATTATTTGTTCACCTTTAATTACAACTGGCACATTTACTTCGCACACATCTGATTCATCAAAGAAAAAATTCTTTACTTGTAATTTTACATACATCTTATTGGTAGGGAAAAATGATCTATTACGCACAATTAAATTCAGATTAAACCTTTCCCCTACCACTATATTGGATATGTTTCTATCAAAATCAATATCTACTGATTCTACAAGTATCTTTGCAATAATTACCGAAATTGCACCCATGCATACAAGCACTAGAAAAGTTGCACCAAAAAAAGTGTTTTGAAACAAAACATATAAAATCAACATTATAATTACCCAATTTTTATAAACACTTTTTTTCTTTTCCATAATCAACCTCGATATTTAGTACATACTAATTATTTACCACTGTCTGAACAATAGGCACTTCAACTTTTGACCTTACAAAGTCCAATACCTTCTTACAATCCATATTGTTCATTTTTGCCTTATTATTAAGTGCTAATCTATGTTCTGACACATCATAAAATGCTCTAACTACATCTTCAGGTGTAACAAATGATTTCCCTGTCAAATATGCATATGACTTAGCTAAATTAGTCAAGGCAATTCCCGCTCTTGTGCTTAAACCAACCTTCACATATTCACACTCACGAGTTGCAGTTATTAACTCTTCTATATATTCATATACATTATCCGCCACATGCATTGCATCAACATCAGCTCTTGCTGAAAGTATGTCGTCTGATGTAAGAATTTGAGAAATTCTCTCATACTTTTTCGCATCGCTGCCACCTTTTAATATATCAATCTCATTTTTCTTATCTGGATATCCCATGGATATTTTTATCATAAATCTATCTAATTGAGAATCAGGCAACTTCTGTGTTCCCGCACTTCCTAGTGGATTCTGTGTTGCTATTACTATAAATGGTTCTGGAATAACAAAGTTCTTTCCATCTATAGTAATCTTTCTCTCTTCCATTACTTGCAATAAAGCTGACTGTGTCTTTGGTGATGTTCTATTAATTTCATCTGCAAGAAATAAATTACACATAACTGCCCCACGTTTGTACTCAAATGCACCTGTTTGCTTATTAAACATAGAGAAACCTGTAATATCTGTTGGCAATACATCTGGTGTAAATTGCACTCTACCATAACTTAAATTCATTACTTTTGAAAATGCCAATGCTGTTGTTGTCTTTCCCACACCAGGAACATCCTCTAGCAATATATGTCCTTTAGCTAGAATTGCAGCTATTATTTTGCTTATTTTTTGGCTCTTTCCTTTTACAACTTTCTCTATTTCTTTTTGGGCCATTACAATTTTTTGTAAATTATTTTGCATATTGTTCACCTCATCACATAGTCTATTATGTGTATCGGAATAGGCAGGGGTTTTTTTGAGTTTTTCCTAGGCTATTCTAGAGTAGACTAATTAAATATCCTTTTTGTTGTTTGCTGTAGATTGAACTAATTTATTCCTATACTAAAACTTCAAAATCCTCCACGCCATGTTTACACCATGGGCAGATAAAGTCCTCTGGTAATTCTTCCCCTTCATATACATAGCCACATATCTTACAAACATATCCTTTCTTTTCTATTGCTTGTGGACTTGGCTTTATATTTTTATGATAATAATCATATGTTACTGATTCTTTTTCTGACAATACTTTTGCATCTACTACCTGACAAATAAACATGCCATGTGTTTCTACATCTACATATTGCTCTACTTTTAGTGAAATCACTGCATTTGCATATTCTTTTAAATAAGCTAGTCCATTTTCTGTTCTTACTACTTCTTCGCCTGCAAATTTATCTACATCTCTTCCGCTTTGGAATCCAAATTTCTCAAATACACTAAATGGTGTTTCTATTGTTAAGCAATTCACATTCATAATACCTGATTTTTTTATAACATCATGCGAATAATTAGCTTTATTTATTGCAACCATCACCCTTTTAGGTGAATCTGTTATTTGTGAAACTGTATTTACTATTAATCCATTATCTCTGTTACCATCATTTGATGTAACCACATATAATCCATATCCTATTTTATTTAATGCTTGATTGTCCATATCTTTCTCCATTCTTCTGCTATTTTTTCTTTATTATCTGATTTGCATTTTTATATTATTCCCTGTTTCTTGTAAACTATTTTATATAGTATCCCATTTTACAAGTTCTAATCATTTATAGCTTTTTCACTTACCACTATTCTATACGCAATTTTTTTCATTTTTTATCTTCAAGTAGTATATAATTAATATGCTTTAACTCGTTTCATTATATACTCTATTTTTTTGCTACGGTTTTTCCTAATACCGATTTATAGCTATCTGCCCAAATTACTTTTCCATTTTCTATTCTATAAGCTCTTACGGCAAATTTATACGACTTATTCTCTTTTAAGCCCTTCTTCGTAAATGTTTTTCCTTTTTGCGCTTTCTGTACCTGTATCCATTTACCGTCTTTTTCTTGATATACTCGATACCCAGTTGCACCAGCAACTGCACTCCAAGTTAACTTAAGTGATGTGTATCCTCTTCCAATTTTTATTACTGTTGTTTTGCCCGGTGCTGTCTGCAATACTTGTTTCTGAAATGTTTCTGCTGCTATATCTTCTTTATATGCTTTTATCGCAAATGTGTATTTCTTACCTGGTGCCAAATCAGTTACTAAATATGCATTTTTACTTGTAAATGATTTTAAAACTTTCCATTTATCATTTTCTTTAACATAAACCTTATACCCTGTTGCACCTTCTACCACCTTCCAGGTTAACTTAATTGCTGTTGATTTTACGACGCTGGCTTTTATATATTCAGTTTTCCCCAACACTAATTTACTATTATCTACATAATAATCTTCATTAGATGGTGTAACATTTTTCTTATTTAAAATAACTTTATTTTCATTTGCAAATGGTTCTATCCCAAACAGTTCTTTCGTTGGCAAAAAAACATATGAATCTGTTGCTATATCATAATACATATTCAAAACTTCACTAAGTAAAAGCATTCCAAAATATGAATCCATTTCTTGTAATGTTAATGTTGATATATCTTTAATGTTATTTTTTTCTATAATTCCTTTAAATTCGTCTACTGTAAAACGTCTATCAAAATAAGCTCTAAATTGACCTAATAACATATTTTTTATGCCATTATTTAATTCATCTACATTCACAATAGAATCAAAATTAGCTACTACAATATCAACTAAATAACAATCTAATATATTAGTTGCCATAGAACTAAATCCAATATATCCTTGAGTTTTAACATAAAAATCTTCCTTATTATATATGTAATTATCAAAATGATACTCGTTAATATATCTAAAGTCTCTTATGTAATCCTCATTTTCTATATCTGTTAAATTCTCACCTGGCTCACCATTCTCGTCATATACCTCATCTTCATTCCCCATCATTCTAGCTATCATATATTTAAACTTATAGGAATTAGAATCACAAGAAACACCTAATTGGTCTAATCTTTCCTCCATAATCTTTCCTATTATTACTTCCGGCTTTTTAAACCAAATTCCATATGTTGAATCATATATCTTGGCACTTGTTTTCATATTGTTAATTTCATCAACAATGTAACCAATTTTCTTATTAAAATCTGCAAAAGAATCATAATCCAACTTAAGCTTAATTTTTAAATATAAATCATCTGTATTATCAAATTCTACTGTAATACCTAACTCTTCATTTATAACCTTATTGTTAATTTCTTCATTATTCTCACTATTATCTCCATTTTCATTAGTACACTCTAATTCACCATCATCATTTACAGCATTTGCCAAGCCTTCATCTGCCACACTTCCATCAGACATAGCAATTTCTGATATAATTATGTCTATAAATTCCTCTTCATTTTTTATCTTACATAATTCAGAATCAAAATACGCCTTAGGCAACTCAAACTCTTGCTCAATATACCCTTTACCATTATCATCTATTGTAACATTAATATCCCCCTTTTTATAAGCTTCCCCACATCCCGTAAACATACACATAATTATACTGCACATAAAAATAATTCCTAATTTCTTAAAAGTTTTTCTCATCCTTCACTTTCCTTTCGCTTATAAATCATCCTTTATGTTTTTATCGTACATATTCTTACTCATTATTTATACTTTCTAATTGTATGCATTTACTATATTTACTCACTATTTAATATTTCTTTGTTATGCATCTTCACCATACTTATTCATTATTTAATATTTCCAATTATACTGCTATATAATTCTTACTCATTATCCTAATGTTTCTATTATATAGCTTTATAATACTTACTATTCATATCTTTCAAATCTATAAATTTGTTTCACATCTGGATATTTTACTCTATCAACTTCACTCATAAACATATCATATGGTCGTGCACATACTTTAAATGGCTTGTACATCCCTTGATAAATAACTAATTTCTCACCAGTCTCACTATGAGATGCAAATGCCAAAATTTTATATATGTACTCAGATGTATCTTGCGATACAAATTCTCTCTTAAAATGTTGTACAATGTCGCCTACACAAAATTCTCTATCCTTCATACTATCACCTTTCGTTATCTTTTTTCAATTCTTACATATAACTTTTAGTAAACAGATTTCAGCATATCATTGCCCAATTCACCAGTCTAAGATTAAAAAGAGTCATAGTATCAATAAAATGTCCGTTAGCGGCATCTTCCTTCATGAATTGCGGTGCTGTTATGAATGGCTAGTGTGGTTCAAGCAACATTTATGTTGTAAGAACCATATCTAGACATGAATAATAGTATCGCAATCATAGAAGGGCTAGTTGGCGCTACCGAGGCGAGAGCCGTGACTTTTATGATACTATGACTTTTTTAATCTTAAAACTAATAACAATCACAATGATATACTGAAATCGTCACTAGAATAACTCTTCAAATTTAATTAGGCTTCACTAGAATATGCCCTACTAAAACTTTAATCAGGCTTCACTAGAATAGAACCCTACTAAAACTTTAATCAGGCTTCACTAACACAAAAAAACAAGATTAAGCCTTATTAACTGATCCGAATAATTCCATTTTTTCTTTTACAGTTGCTTTAATTGCTTCAAATCCTGGAGCAAGTAACTTACGAGGATCAAATCCTTTTCCTTCTAAGTCCTTACCAGCTTCGATATATTTACGAGTAGCATCTGCAAATGCTAATTGACACTCAGTATTAACATTGATTTTAGCAACTCCTAATGAGATAGCTTTCTTTATCATATCTTCAGGGATTCCTGTTCCACCGTGAAGTACAAGTGGCATATCTCCTGTTAATTGTTGAATTGCATCTAATGTTTCAAAGCTAAGTCCTTCCCAATTCTCTGGATATTTTCCATGAATATTACCGATACCTGCTGCAAGCATAGTTACACCAAGATCTGCTATTGACTTACATTCTTGAGGGTCTGCACACTCACCTTTACCTACTACACCATCTTCTTCTCCACCAATTGAACCAACTTCTGCTTCAATTGATAGACCTTTCTCTTCACATATTTTAACTAACTCTGTAGTTTTAGCAATATTCTCATCGATTGCATAATGTGAACCATCAAACATAACTGATGAAAATCCTGCATTGATGCAAGCCATAGCTCCATCATAGCTACCATGATCTAAGTGAAGAGCAACTGGTACAGTAATATTTAATTCTTCAAGTAATCCATTAACCATACCAACAATTGTTTTATATCCTCCCATATACTTTCCTGCACCTTCAGATACACCTAAAATAACTGGTGAATTATTTTCTTGAGCAGTAAGTAATACAGCCTTTGTCCACTCTAAGTTATTAATATTAAATTGACCTACCGCATATTTGCCTGCTTTTGCTTTATTAAGCATTTCTTTTGCTGATACTAACATACAACAACCTCCATTTTTCATATTATCACACTTATTTTACCTTATTATAGGATAAAATCAACTGTTTTTTTGTATTTTCCTTTATATATGTCGAAAAGTTTCTTCTATTATATTATAATCATCATTTTATTTATTCTTGTAATTCATCCCCATAAGCCTACTTTGGCTTCCTAGGCATGAAACTTTCTCCTAAGCTTTCTATTTTCTTCATCCCCTTAAGCCTACTTTGGCTTCTTAGGCATGAAACTTTCTCCTAAGCTTTCTGTTTTCTTCATCCCCTCAAGCCTACTTTGGCTTCCTAGGCATGATTTTTCCCACAATATAATATAATATAATATAATATAATATAATATAATATAATATGATTCTGGTACTTCATCCAACAGTACCAGAATCATATTATATTTCTTATTCAATTTCTTATTCAATTTCTTATTCAAGTTTATTTTCTATACTAAATCAAGTTCTTTATACATATAATTATCATCATAATAATCGTTGATTCTCTCAACCATATTCTTAACATAATCCTTTGCCTTTTCTTCTGTAGCAAACCAAATGTTAGATCCGCTAAATCCGAATGCAGGACCTGAACTTCCTTTTTTGCGAGGAACGTTCCATTTTGTATAACGGCTTCTTTCTCCTGGTGGTAACAATACACAATCATCTGCTTTAGCTACCACATTATATAATTGATGGAATTCATCATCTCCATCACCAAATATTGCTTCTTGATAATATCTATAAACCTTAGCATGTTTGTACCAACCAACTACAACTGTTCTATTCTCTGCGCCCTCTTTCTTTGCGCACCAAACCACTAATACGTCCTCTGCTACATCTTGTCCGTTCTCCACACCCGGGATTTTCTCTATATGTACTTGAGGTGTTGTCTTTGATGAACTTCCCTTTGCTGAAAAGTAACCAAGACACACATCGTCTGTATCTAAATTACATGATAAAAAGTTATATTGTTCTTCAGCTTCACTTGGGTCTTTACTTCTTTCTGTCATATTAACTGGCATATCTACATTAGGTATATTACCTCTATAATATTCCATATATGCTATATTACAAAATAATACTTTCATGTGTTTTCTCCTTCCTAAAAAATATAGATAAGATTCTACACTCCCCGTAAGCATTATAAAACATTATAACATATTTTTCCAAAAAATAGAAATAAAATCTAAATATTTTTCATTATTTTTTTAAAAATCGTGAATATTTATTGAAATCTCCTCTGTTAATGTTGAATAAATAAATAACTTCGTGTTATAATAATCAAGATATTATGAGGAAGGAGATAGTATAATGCTATCAAACAAAAAATTCAATAAATTTATTTCTGATTATAAACATGCTTGGGTGTTTTTATATGCTTTTATCTATATCCCATGGTTTTTATATTTAGAAAAGAAGATAACAGTTACTACAAACTTTGACATAATACATTGCAAACTAGATGATTTAATACCATTTTGCGAAGTATTTGTCATTCCATATATATTATGGTTTGCATATGTTGCTATTTTTCTAGCACTATTTTTCTTCTTATCTAAGGATGAGTTTTATAAAATAACAGCCTATATGTTTATCGGTATGACTATATGTTTATTTATATATACAATTTATCCAAATGGACATGATTTAAGATTATCAGAATTTCCTAGAGAAAATATATTTACTCATTTAGTAAGTTTGTTCTATGATAATGATACTTGTACTAATGTACTACCAAGCATTCATAGTTTCAACTCTCTTGTAATTATGATTGCCGTATTTAAGAGTAATGTATTAAGAAAATACAGATACTATAGTACACTATGTTCATTTTGTACAATTACTACTATATTAATAATGCTATCAACTGTATTTATTAAACAACATTCTATATTAGATATGGTTGCAGCAATTGTTCTTAGTTTAGTAATGTACCCATTTATATATGTAATTAACTATACCAAAATTGATGAAGATTCAATCGATATATTGGAGCAAGAGATTTAGTATAGCATAAGATTCTAGTGCTATTATATAAAATACAATAGCGACAGAATCTATTAATGAAATAAATACAAAGAATGTTTTAAGAAAAAATATGACATTAAGTAAAGTAAAAAAAGGCTCCGCTTGTGCGGAGCCCCCAAATTTATTCTTTACAATTCGAATGCATTTATACTTTCAAGAAGTTTATCTGTTGCATCTTTAATGTTATTTGATTGTTCAAATAATGCACTTATATGATTTGTAACTTCTTTTGTATTAGTAACAGATCTCTTATTAGCTTCAATAACGTCTTCAAGCTCCCTAACTACTGTTGTTATAGAACCTCTTGTATCATCCATTACTGCTGCCTGGTTTTCAATTTGTTTTAATCCATATAATGAGTTATCTACACTTATATTTACTACATCAAATATTTCTTGTGTATCTTCTATATTCATATTAAGTGTATCTACAATATCTTGAACTCGTCCCATTGTTCTAACTGAACGTTTTGAATCATCTACTAACAAGTTAACAGCTTTTGATATATCATTACTAACTACATTTGATTGGTCTGCAAGTGCTTGAATCTGACCTGCTACTATCGCGAAACCTTTACCTTTCTCACCAACTCTTGCTGCCTCAATTGTTGCATTTAATGCTAGTAAATTTGTTTCTTCCGCAAACTCAGTTATCATACTTGCGTAACGACGAATATTTTTTGTCAATTCATAAGTATCTTTTGTTTGTTTACTTGTTGTATTGATTACTTCATTTAATACAACATTGATTGAATTAAGTTCTTCAACAACCTTTGTTGCTGATTCATTTGAACTTTGAAGTTCTATATTTGAACTACTTAATTCTTGTATATTATTATATGTATTCTCTATCATTTCTCCTAGTACGCTAATATCTTTTGTAACTCGGTTTGCAATACTTGATTGTTTATATGCTGCATCATTCATTGTTGCAATGGCATTATCAATAATTCCAACAGAACTTTGAGCCGCATTAGCTGTCTCATTAAGTTTCTTAACGTTTCCATCTATATTGTGACTCATCTTAATATTACCACTAATAATATCTCGCAAACTGTCTTTTAGATTGTGTATATTTTTAAACATATCACCAATTTCATCTTTTCTCTTTAAGTCAAGAGCCTTAGTGTCTACATTTAATTTACCTTTTGCCAAGTCAGCAAGAACAACAAAACCTTTTTTAAATCCTCTTGTGATATTATTAGCAACTAATATTGTAAATAAAATAGATGCTACTATTATAACAACAGCTACTATTATTATTTTCTTCATTGTTTCATATGCTACACCTAATTTTGCATCTTTACCAATACTAGCAATAACAACACCTACTATTTCATCTTCCGTTTGATCTTGCACTAAAGGTAATGCATAAAAATACTGTTGTACTCCATCTACTGTTAATCCATCTGAGAACATACTACTTCCCATGAAAATTTTTTCCTTTAATTTTTCATTTAAAGTATATTCCTTATATTCCTTAGAGTCTTCTTGATGTGCTGTTGTAACAACAATTTCATTCTCCACATCATCAGTTCTAAGAACTGTAATATCTATATCTGTTCTTTCTTTAATATCATCTAGCAATATATTGGCCAAGGATATATTGTAACTTCCTTTCCATAAGTTACCATTAGATGCAAAGAAATATTTACCTGTATTTTGCTCAAATACTGACAAAGTTGTTGAACATACTGAAAATAATTCATTCTCAGCTTGTGTAATTGCGGCGTTAATATAGGAATTTGAAAATATAACTAAACTTACAACTCCAAGTATTATTAACGGCAACAATGACATCAAAAATAGTTTTACTCTTAGTTTAATATTATTAAATAGATTCAAAACATTTCGCCACCTATTCTATTAATTATTCGTTTCCTTATAATATGCTTATATTTATTGATTTGTTTTTTACCCAAAACAAATTGTAATTTTTTTACATTTTTATAAAATTCCAAAAATTATATCGTTTTCAATACTGCTTCACTTTATAGTACAAAAGCATTATTGTTTGCGACTATTATATAATGGTAAAATATTACATATAATGTATTTATTTGTCATTATAAATACAAAGAGAAAGTAGGAGGGTAATTATGAATCTAAGAATTTTGAAGAAAATGGTTATAGGTACTACCATTGCTTCTATGATGGTTGGTCTAGTTGCTTGTGGTGGTTCTAAAACAGAAACTGCAGGAAAAGAAACTAAGAAAACTGAGAAGAAAACTGAGAAAAAAGAAGAAGAAGCAAATCCTTACAAAGACTTAAAGGTTGGTGCTCTTCTTATCGGTTCTAAGGATGATACTTCAGGATATTCTTATGCACATTCACAAGGTATAAGAACTGCAGTTCAAAGTTTAGGTATGACTGAAGACCAAATTGTATGGAAAGATCTTATACCTGATAATATGGACGAAGCTGCTGATGCAAAGGTTATTGCAGCCGGAGAAGAATGTATTAAAGAAGGATGTAAAGTAATCTTTACTACAAGCTGGGGTTACATGAACGGTACTAAAACATTAGCAGAAAAATATCCTGATGTTTATTTTGCTCATGGTACTGGTAACTTATGTAATGGTAAAAACTTTATCAACTACTTTGGTCGTATCTATCAAGCTAGATATCTATCAGGTATTGCAGCTGGTCTTAAAACTAAAACTAATAAAATAGGTTATGTATCAGCTTGGGGTACTGATAATGCTGAGTGTACTGGAGGTATTAATGCATTTGCTATGGGTGTTGCTTCTGTTAACCCTGCAGCTAAAGTATATGTTCGCGCAACTAATTCTTGGTTTGATCCAGCAAAAGAAAAAGCTGCTGCTGAATGGTTACTTACTGCAAAATGTGACGTTATGGCACAACACGTTGATACTGCAGAACCTCAAGTTGCTGCTGAAAAAGTTGGTGCTTTCAGTATTGGTTGGAACTCAGATATGAGTAAAGAAGCTCCTAACGCTGTTCTTACTTCTGTATTATGGCACTGGGATGCATTCTATACTTGGGCTATCCAAGCTGTAGGTGAAGGAACTTGGGATGGTAAAAACTATCTTGGTGGTTTAAATGAAGGTATGGTTTCAATTGCACCACTTTCAGCTCTTAACGATCCAGGTGCTCAAGCTAAGATTGATGAAGCAACTACTAAGATGAAAGAAGGTTCTTGGGATGTATTTACAGGTGTTATTCCTACTAATACAGGAACAACTGTTGGTACAGCTGGTGCTTCATTATCTGATGATGATATTCTATTCAAAACAAATTGGTACTATCAAAATGTAGTAGCAACTAACTAAGATACACAATTAAACAAATATTAATTTTTATACTTATATAAAGGGGCTTAAAAAGCTCCTTTATATTTTTTATATTTTTTATATTTTTCTTATTTTATCCTATAAACAAAAAAACATAATTATACGAAATAATGAATGTAGTTTATAGTAAAAAATTGTGAATAACTGCAAAAATACAATAATAGGTGAAGGAAAATGATTATGACATTATTAAAGAAATTATGTATTGGAACAACTATAGCAGCTATGATGATTGGACTTGTCGCTTGTGGTGGCTCTAAGTCAAACACAGAAAGCTCTGATGCTGGATCTAAAACATCTAGCGAAACAAAAAAAGAAAAATCTGACTTTAGCAATTTAAAAATTGGCGCACTACTAACTGGTTCAGACGAAGATACTTCTGGTTACTCTTTTGCCCATGTACAAGGAATAAAGTCTGCCGCAAGAAATCTAGGTATAAATGAAGACCATATTGTATGGAAAAACTTCATCTCTGATACTATGGATAACTCATCTGACGAACAAGTTAAAGCTGCCATCGAAGGCTGTATAAATGATGGTTGTAAGCTTATTTTCTCAACAAGTTATGGATATAAAAACGTTACTAAATCAATGGCCGCAAAACATCCTGATGTTTATTTTGCACATGCAACTGGTGATATAAGTAACGGAACTAACTTTATTAACTATTTTGGTCGTGTATACCAAGCTAGATATTTATCAGGTATTGCTGCTGGTCTTAAGACTAAATCTAATAAAGTGGGATTTGTATCTGCTTGGGGTATTGAAAACTCAGAATGTAGTAGTAATATTAACGCATTTGCCATGGGGGTTGCTTCTGTTAATCCTGATGCAAAAGTATATGTTAGTACTACCGACTCTTGGTTTGATGCAAAGAAAGAAAAAGCTGCTGCTAAGTCACTACTAAAAAAAGGCTGTGACGTAATAGCACAACATGTTGACACTGCTGAACCTCAAATAGCTGCTGAAGAAGCTGGTGCTTTTGGTATTGGATATAACTCAGATATGACTAAGGACGCACCTGACGCTGTTCTTACATCTGTTATTTGGAACTGGGATGTATTCTATACTTGGGCTATGAAAGCTGTAGGTGAGAAAACTTGGGACGGTAAGAATTATCTTGGTGGTTTAAATGAAGGTATGGTAGGTGTTACTAAATTAACAGCTCTTAATCATCCTGACGCAGAAAAATTAATTCAAGACGCTACTGATAAAATGAAATCTGGCGATTGGGATGTATTTACAGGCGTTATTCCTACTAACAAAAAAACTACTGTAGGTTCTGAAGATAGTTCACTAGATGATGACGATATTCTATTCGGTACAAACTGGTATTATAAAAATGTAGTAACATTAGATAAATAATTTACTATATTTCAATATTACACTATACTATAAAAGTTAATGAATATAATAGGTTTTAACATATAGTTTTAATAAATAATAGAGGTGCGAAATATTTTTTTCGTACCTCTATTATTTATTAGGCTCTTTATCATATATTTTTATATTTTTTTAATAATCGCTCTATTTCTTACAATATCCTATTAATAATTCCCATCTATTATACGAAATAAAATATATGATTTTATATGTAAAATTTTTACATATTATCAAAAAATTTTACAAGGTGAAGAACATGAATATGACAATATTAAAAAAATTATTTATTGGAACAACTTTAGCATCTATGATGATTGGACTTGTCGCTTGTGGTGGCTCTAAGTCAAATGAGAATTCTACTTCTAATTCTTCTAAAACAGAAAAAAAAGAAATTCCTTACAAGCATCTAAAAATAGGTGGAATATTAAATGGATCACATGAAGATACTTCTGGCTACTCATACGCACATGTACAAGGTATACTAAGCGCAGCAAAAAGTCTAGGTATAGAGGAAGAACAAATAATATGGAAAGATAATATCGGAGATGATATGGATAGTTCATCTGACGCACAAGTTGAAGCAGCAATTGAAGGTTGCATAAATAATGGTTGCCAACTTATATTCTCTGCAAGTTATGGATTTAAGAATGTAACTAAACAACTTGCAGAAAAATACCCTGATGTTTATTTTGCTCATGCAACTGGTGACTTAAGTAATGGTACTAATTTTATCAACTATTTTGGTCGTATATACCAAGCTAGATACTTATCTGGTATTGCTGCTGGACTAAAAACAAAAAGTAATAAAATAGGCTATGTTTCTGCATGGGGAATCGAAAATTCAGAATGTAGTAGTGGACTTAATGCATTTGCTATGGGTGTTAATTCTGTTAACCCTAAAGCAAAAGTATATATTCGTACTACTAATTCTTGGTATAATGAGAAAAAAGAAAAATCAGCTGCCGAATGGTTACTAAAAAAAGGTTGCGATGTTATTGCACAGCATGTTGATACAGCTGGACCTCAAATCGCAGCTCAAGAAGCTGGTGCTTTTGGTATTGGCTACAACTCAGATATGTCTAAAGATGCTCCAGACGCTGTTCTTACATCTGTAGTTTGGAATTGGGATGTATTCTACAAATGGGCAATTGAAGCTGTTGCTACTAAAACATGGACTGGCCAAAACTACCTTGGTGGTTTAAATGAAGGCATGGTAGGCCTTACTGAATTAACTGATCTTAATCATGCTGATGCTAAAAAGAAAATCCAAGAAGCTACAGATAAAATGAAATCTGGTGACTGGGATGTATTCTATGGAATTATTCCTACAAATAAAGATAAAACTATAGGTTCTAAAGATACTGTACTAGATGATGAAGATATATTATTCGGTACAAACTGGTATTTCAAAAATGTAGTTACAACAAATGAATAAACATTAAACATACGCAAAAAATAAGATAAACTATAATTTGTCGATTTCATATTCCCCTGTCATTCTGACAGGGGAATGTTCATTTAGCTCCGCAAAAGTTTTATACTTTTATGCTAGTTCTAAATTTAAGAGAATATAATATATTTTTCTCACCGCTTGCGCTCCGTTGCAAAGCGTAACGGTCGTTAAGTTCATACTTCGCATAATTTATGCTCGTATTCACTAAACGCCGACGGTTTGCAAACCCC
>SVEH01000024.1 GCA_015057455.1 Lachnospiraceae bacterium
GGATAAACGCTGAAGGCATCTAAGCGTGAAGCCCCCCTCAAGATAAGATATCCCAATCCTAGAGATTGTAAGACCCCTTGAAGAACACGAGGTAGATAGGACAGAGGTGGAAGTGCAGTAATGTATGCAGCTGACTGTTACTAATAGGTCGAGGGCTTATCCTAAAGGTCAAAAATGGATGTAATTTCAATGTGTAGTTTTGAATGTATGATCATTCAGTATTCCTCGATAGCTCAATGGTAGAGCACACGGCTGTTAACCGTGGGGTTGTTGGTTCGAGCCCAACTCGGGGAGTCTGGCCCCATGGTCAAGCGGTTAAGACATCGCCCTTTCACGGCGGTAACAGGGGTTCAAATCCCCTTGGGGTCATTAATGCCGACGTGGCTCAATTGGCAGAGCAGCTGACTTGTAATCAGCAGGTTATCGGTTCAAGTCCGATCGTCGGCTTTGTATATAATGTACAAAAGGGACCTTTAGCTCAGTTGGTTAGAGCAACCGGCTCATAACCGGTCGGTCCGGGGTTCAAGTCCCTGAAGGTCCATTATTTGGCCTAGTGGCTCAGTTGGTTAGAGCGCCGCCCTGTCACGGCGGAGGTCGAGGGTTCGAGTCCCTTCTGGGTCGTTTATTAAATAATATTTTTTGGGATCATAGCTCAGCTGGGAGAGCATCTGCCTTACAAGCAGAGGGTCATAGGTTCAAGTCCTATTGGTCCCATTATATGCCGGCGTGGCGGAACTGGCAGACGCACAGGACTTAAAATCCTGCGGGACTTATACTCCCGTACCGGTTCGATTCCGGTCGCCGGCATAATTTTTAAATAGCACATGCAGTTTAGTGCTATTTTGTTTTATGTAATGACATAATAATGTTAGCTAGTTATAATAAATTTAATATGTGTGCGTAGCTCAGCTGGATAGAGCGTCTGACTACGGATCAGAAGGTCGGGAGTTCGAATCTTCTCGCACACGCTAATGAAGACTTGGTTTTTACTGAGTCTTTTTTGTTATTTTTAACCGTCATTACTGGTAACATAGCAACATATATTTAGATATACATATTGCATTTTTTTTTCATTTGGATATACTTATTGTAATGGAGGTAGATTATATGAATAAGAAAGAATTTTTGGATGATCTAAGAGGGGCTTTAAAGGAGAATAATATTCCCAATGACATAATTGAAAGTAATATTTCATATTATGATAAGTATATAACAGATAGAATAGATAAAGGTGATAGTGCATCAGATGTTTTATCCGAATTAGGAAGTGGTAGATTAATTGCTAAAACAATTGTCGATGCAGAGAAGAAAGGTACTGGTAAGTCAACAAGTTATGGTACAGGAGATACTAGTGCTGATTCGAATAACAAGAAGAGCAAAAGTCGCCAAAGTAAAAGAAATGCTAATGAGAGTAACACCAATGGCAATAGCTATGGTGGAACGTATTATTATACAGGACCTAATAATGAATATTCTAATACATCAAAGCCCAAAGGACTATTTAAGGTTCTTATGGAGAATATGTCTACTAAAGCTAAAATTAAGACGATTGCAATAACATTACTTATAATAGTTGGAGTAGTATTAGTGTTAGGATTTATGCTTAAAATAGTAGCATTGATGATTCCTTATATTATATTGTTATTAGTATTAGGGGTATTGTTTAGATTTGTATCACGAAGATAGTATTAAAGAAATAGAAATATAGGCTAAAGATTAACATGTTTTATATGTGTGGTCTTTAGTTTTTTTATTATGTAGTAAAGTATAATGTGAAATTATTATTTTCTATATAATAAAAACTTGTTCTTTATTAGTAGAAATTGTGATGGGTTAAACTGTGATTTAGGCTTTCAGTTAGTATAAAGAGTTAGGCAATAGTTAGAGTAATATAAATCGTTTAATTTGTCATTGTTAAAGTGTAGTAACTCAATAAAGGTGGTATGCTAAAAGAATATATTAAAAGAATATATTAAAAGAATATACTAAAATAAAAATTAGATACTTGTGGTAATTTTCTACATAATGAAAACAGCCTGTGGGGGAACCACAGACTGTTCATGAGGGGAGTATAAATAATTAATAAGGGGTTATATATTGAGTAAAAGTCCATTTGAGGGGAGAACTCTTACTCACAAACATATTATAGTATATAAGATTTAAAAATGCAATCAAAATTTTAAAAAAAAATAACTTTTTTTTAACTTTTTTTTGTTTTTGCTTAATAATAATTATATAGCTTGTTAATTTATTGTTAGTACAATAGAACAATGTAGGGAATTTGTACCAACAAGCATTAAATTACATATATTATAGTATAGATATAATAAAGAAGTGTAAATGTATGTGTAAAAATGATAATTTATTGATTTCAATAAGAGAAGTAGAGAACATTTTACAGGAATATATTATAAATAATAAACAACTAAGAGTAGACAATAGGTATATTTTTATAGATATAAGGGAAAAGTATAAGTATAGATACGGTCATATTCCAGGAGCGATTTCTATGACAGAAAAGCAAGTTATGAATAATGTATCAGAACTAAAAAAATATGATAAGGTTATTATATATTGTGATTATGGTAATGCTGGATTAAAGCTTGCTAGAGAATTGGTATATAATTATAGGATAAATAATGTATGTAATATAGTAGGTGGTTACAACGTGTATAGAGGTCCTATATCTAAAGGATAAATAAGTGGGTTAACTTCCTTAAAAATTAAAAAAGGATAAACTCGTTGACAATGGTGTGTTTTACATTTAACATATTGAATGTAGTTGGTAAAGCATTTAGAATAGAAACAATGTTTAAAATAATGTTTAATTACGCAAATCATTATAGATAAAACATTTAAAATAAAATGTTATTATAGCGATTTTATTTTAAATGCTTAGGTAGTTAAGTAGTTTTGGAAGAAGAGGATTTTGATAAAATGGAAAGATACGAATTAATTGCTCCATGTCATTTTGGAATGGAAGCGGTATTAAAAAGAGAAATCTATGATTTGGGATATGATATAGAACAAGTAGAAGACGGAAAGGTAACTTTTGTTGGAGATGCAGAAGCAATATGTAGAGCCAATGTATTTTTAAGAAGTACAGAAAGAGTTTTATTAAAGGTGGCCAAATTTAAGGCTGTTACATTTGATGAATTATTTGAGAAAACAAAGGCAATTGAATGGGAGAATTATTTACCTAAAGATGCTAAGTTTTGGGTTGCTAAAGCAACATCTATTAAGAGTAAATTGTTCAGTCCATCAGATATTCAATCTATTATAAAGAAAGCAATTGTAGAGAGACTAAAAAGTGTCTATAAGATAAGTTGGTTTGAAGAGTCAGGGGAAGCTTATCCTATTAGAGTTAGCTTTATGAAAGATGAAATTACTATAGCATTGGATACTTCGGGAGACTCTCTTCATAAAAGAGGATACCGTAAATTAGCAGGTAAGGCACCTATTACAGAAACATTGGCGTCGGCAATTATTATGTTATCACCATGGAATAAAGATAGAATATTAGTTGACCCTTTCTGTGGAAGTGGAACTATTCCTATTGAGGCTGCTATGATAGGAGCTAATATTGCTCCAGGTCTTAATAGAGAGTTTAGTGCAGATAAATGGACTAATTTAATACCGAAGCAGTTATGGTATGATACAGTTGAAGAGGCACAAGATTTAATAGATAGAAAAGTAGAAATGACAATTCAAGGATATGATATAGATCCAGAGATGGTTAAAGTTGCACGTGCTAATGCAAAATTAGCAGGTGTTGAAAAGCATATTCATTTTCAAGCTAGACCACTTGCAGAGTTAAGTCATAATAAGAAGTATGGATTTATCATTACTAATCCACCTTATGGTGAGCGTTTGGAAGATAAAAAAGATATGCCTAAGTTGTATAAACAGATAGGAGAAAGATATCGTAATTTAGATAGTTGGTCTGCATTTATTATAACAGGCTATGAGGATGCACAAAAACATATTGGACGTAAGGCAGATAAGAATAGAAAAATATATAACGGTATGATGAAGACCTATTTATATCAATACATGGGCCCTCGTCCACCAAAGAGAACGCAGGGAACAGAAGAGTAAATATAGAAAAAACTATAAACAAATTTAAAATAGAGCAATAAGAGTAATAATTATAGAAATTAGTATACAGAATAGATAAAATAAAAATAGTACAATAAGAGAGCCGTACTAGATACTAATAATGTATAATCAAAAGGGTATATGATGTGAATTAGAGTGACAATGAAAGAGATATAAAAGGAATAATAATATATGAATAAACAGATAATATTTGCAACAAAAAATGAAGGAAAACTTAAGGAAATAAGAGAGTTATTTAGTGATACAGATTATGAAATAATATCTCTAAATGATATTGAACTTAAATCTGAAATTATTGAAAATGGAACTACATTTGAAGAAAATGCCATGATAAAAGCTAATACAATAATGGAAGAAACCAATACCATGGTTTTAGCAGATGACTCTGGACTAGAAGTAGATTTTTTAGGTAAGGAGCCAGGTGTGTATTCTGCGCGATATTTAGGAGAAAATACACCACAAAACGAGAAGAATAAACATATTGTAGAATTGTTAGAAGGTGTGGAATATTCTCTTAGAACAGCGAGATTTGTCTGTTCTATAGCATGTGCAATACCGGGAAGAGAAACATTTACGGTAAGAGGCACAATAGAGGGAATGATATCAAATGAAATCGTTGGAGAGAATGGATTTGGATACGACCCTATATTTATGGTGCCGAAATATAATAAAACTATGGCACAATTGAATATGGAAGAAAAGAACGAGATTAGCCATAGAGGACAAGCTCTGAGATTAATGAAGCAGCAGTTGAAAAACGAAGGTATATTATAAATGTAATAGTTATGTTGTAAAAATTATGGACTGAACGCACATATAGGATATAAATATAAAAGAATGAAAATAAAAGAAGATTTAAATCATATATAAAATGTGTAAACGAGAAAAAAGTGCGTTAAAAGTATATATAGAATGTAGATTAAGAATACATCAATATGGAGATGATTAATTGTGACAGAGACAACAAAAATACTAGTAGTTAGTGATTCTCATGGATTTGAGGGCAATTTAAAAAAGGCCATAGATAAAGTAAAACAATTTGATATAATGATACATTTAGGTGATTTTGAAAGTGGCCTAAATCGTATAAAAGATATGGTATCATGTGAATTGCACATGGTACCAGGAAATAATGATTTTGGTACAGGAATGGACAAAGATAAAGTTGTTCAAATAGGAACACATAGATTTTTCTTAACACATGGACATAAATATGGTGTATATTATGGAATGTACGGATTATATGATAAGGCAAAGGAACATAATTGTGATGTTGTTTTATTTGGACATACTCATAAGCCACTAATAAAATATATGGATAATATAACATTAGCTAATCCAGGTAGCATATCTTTGCCAAGACAAAATTATAGTGAGCCAACTTTTTTGATGATAGAAATTGATAAAAAAAATGAAATTCATTTTTCAATTTGTAAAATTTAAGGGTGAAAAAAGTGCTTTAAATCCTTTATTTATAAGGATTTTAAAAAAAAATAAAAAAAATGAAAAAAGTTGTTGACATTAATGGAACCATATGATATCATATATCTTGCGTTGAGGGAAAGCAATTAAAACTTAGACGCGATAAACAAAAGGAAACTAGGGTGTTGAGTCACAAGTTAGACGATACATTTTCCGGGGTGTGGCTCAGCTTGGCTAGAGCGCTTGATTTGGGATCAAGAGGTCGCAGGTTCGAATCCTGTCACCCCGACTCAACATGCGGGTGTAGTTCAATGGTAGAACATTAGCCTTCCAAGCTAAATACGTGGGTTCGATTCCCATCACCCGCTTTACATACAAATATATGCAATTAGCATGTTTTGATGTAACATATAAAATACGTGCTAGTAGCTCAGTTGGATAGAGCAACGGCCTTCTAAGCCGTGTGTCGGGGGTTCGAATCCCTTCTGGCACGTTCCTTAAAAAAAGGAATAAGGTTTATGGTGGGTATAGCGCAGTTGGTTAGCGCGCCAGATTGTGGCTCTGGAGGCCATGGGTTCGAATCCCATTATCCACCTTAGTTACAAAGTAACACTGATGGGCTATCGCCAAGCGGTAAGGCACAGGACTTTGACTCCTGCATTCGCTGGTTCAAATCCAGCTAGCCCAGTTTAAGCCAAAGGCTTACAATTAAATATTATGGGATATTAGCTCAGTCGGTAGAGCACTTGACTTTTAATCAAGTTGTCCGGGGTTCGAATCCCCGATGTCTCATTACCATAGAGACAACATTAGTTGTCTTTATGATTTCAATAAATGAATGCGGATGTGGCGGAACTGGCAGACGCGCTAGACTTAGGATCTAGTGGGAGACCGTGCAGGTTCAATTCCTGTCATCCGCAGTAGAAAAGCTCAGATGAATATCTGAGCTTTTTCTTTGTCTATATGGGATTGTGTAGAATTTAACATATCCGAGGTGGTGTTCATCATATGGGTGAAAAATAGAGTGCTGCAATGATTGTTCGTTGTTAGTACATTTTTTTCGTCACTTTTTGGTCGCAAGAAAAATACTTGACGCAAGGCATCTGTAATGGTAATATACATAACATGACGCAGTGCGTTAATAAAGATAAAGACTAATAGGTGGGGATATGATGGATAGAAGTATTAATATAATAACAGATTTAGATGGGGATAAAATTGTTTTAATTAACGATGTAAGGTTTAAGGCTAAATTAAGAGAAGATTGGAAAATAATTGAGGAATATTTAAAAAAATATATTGGAGAGTTTTATGAAATAGAGGAAAATTCTGATAAGATATTTATATCTACAGATTTTCCAGATGAATATGCTAATTCAGAAAGTAGACTTGCACTTAGGGGACAAGTTGCAAAAGCAAAGGCTAATGCTAGTCAGGCAGTACCAGAATTAATAAAGATAGCAACAAATCCACAATTTGAGACAAATAGAAAGACAAAACATAAAAAGACGGCAAAGTATGGATGGTATAAATATGACATAAGATTTGCATTGCCGGTTTATGATGATAAAACAGGGAAATTAGCTAGGTATAATATATATGTGGCTAAATTATTGGTACGTTGCGCAGAAGATGGAAATAAATATTTATATGATATAATTTCAATAAAAAAAGAAACGAGCAGCCCGCTTTAGCATTTTGGAATAGCTGTACGGTTAAAACCCATTTCTTATTTTATAGTATACGGGAAGGAATTTTTAAAGTCAAGAGGTATATTTATGGATATTCAAAAAGAAATAAAGGAACTAAGAGAAGCAACTGGTATGAATAGAAGGGAATTTTGTGAATATTATGGAATTCCATATCGTACAGTTCAAGATTGGGAATCTGGTAAACGAACTATGCCAGAATATGTACTTAGACTTATGAAGTATAAAGCAGAGATAGAAAAATTAATACAGAAGGGGGACAATGTAGATGGCGAAGAATAAAATAATAACGATACAAGATATACCTATAACAATATCAAGTATGGATAAAGAAGAGTATATATGTATAACAGATATAGCTGCAGCAAAAGGTGGAGATTCAAGAGCAGCAGATGTTGTTAAGAATTGGATGAGAAATAGAATGACACTTGAATTTTTAGGAACGTGGGAACAAATATATAATTCAGAATTTAAAGTGGTCGAATTCGACCACTTTAAAAGTGAAGCAGGATTGCATACATTTGTAATAAGTGTCTCTGAATGGATAGAGAAAACTAACGCAATAGGCATATATGTTAAAAAGGGAAGATATGGTGGTACATTTGCACATAAGGATATAGCGTTTGAATTTGCATCTGCAATTAGTCCTGTATTTAAGTTATATTTAATTAAAGAATTTCAGAGACTTAAGGAAGAAGAAAATAATCAGAAGCAAATAGAATGGAATGCCAAAAGATTTTTAGCAAAGAATAATTATTTAATTCAAACTGATGCTGTAAGAAATTATATTATACCTAAGGAAGATTATTTGACAAATCGAGAATGGCTTGTATATGCAGAAGAAGCAGATATATTAAATGTTGCATTGTTTGGTTATACAGCAAAAGCATGGAGAGATAGTAATCCTGATATTGCAACTAAATATAATGTAAGAGATTTTGCTAGTATTAATGAATTAACAGTATTATCAAATTTAGAGTCTCACAATGCACAGATGATTAGAGAAGGTAAGGACAAGGAAGAGAGATTTAGTATACTAAGGGAGATTGCGAATTATCAACTAGGAGTTTTAGAGTCTGCAGATAAAGTTAGATTGATAGATTCTCAGTGTGAAAATTAAAAGTTATAAATTAGAGGTATTATATGGGAATAGTTGATTTTATTAAAAAAGTTAAATTATTTAGATGTGATGAAGCAAAAGAGAAAAATGAAAATGTATTACTTGGATGTTTTAAGGAAAATTTAAGGGCAAAAAAATTATATCAAAAAATTGGTTTTGTATGTATTTATGAGACGGATACGCATTATATATTAGAATATAAGAATTAGAAAAATAGATGTTTTAGTTATAAAGTAGCTATGTTATAATGAAGAAAAGTATGATTAGAAAGGAAAATGTGGTATGAATGAACTAGATTCAATGTGTGGTATATCTGATGAGGAATTAACTAAGCGTTTTAAAGAAGCTGTTCGTATAGAAAATGAAATTAAAAAGATAAAGGGAGTACCTATAGCAAAGTATGATAAAAAATTAAATAAACCGTATTTAGAGTATCCAGATGGAAGGAGAGAATATGAAATTGACAAATAAGAAACCTGAAATAATCGTATTCGCTGGTCCAAATGGAAGTGGTAAAAGTACTATAACAGCATTAGCTAAAGTGATACCACCATATATAAACGCGGATGATATAAAAAGAACTAATTTTTGTAGCGATTTAGAAGCTGCAAAGATGGCAGAAAAACTTAGAAATGATTGTGTGAATAAAGGTAAGAGTTTTACATTTGAGACAGTATTATCAACTCGTAGGAACTTAGATTTGTTAATAAAGGCAAAGGAGAATGGATAGTAATTAATACAATAAGTACAAATATTAACTAATTATTAAATATACATTGCGTAAATATTATAAAAATGTTATAATTAATTTATAGATAGCGGAGAATACTACCGAGGAGGAGGATATGTATGAAAAAATTAGTTAATATCAAGACTATACTAGGAATAATATCTGCACTAGTTATGATTCTAGCTATATCATCTGTATCATATGCTAATTCAGATGTAAAAGCGGTATCAGACAGTGTTGCTATTACAAATAGTGAAACAGCTGTAGAAACAGTTGATGAACAAGGTAACAAAGTGTTAGAAACAGCTTCTGAGGCTGGTGAAGCAGATGATATGACACCAAAAACATATGATGCATTTAATTGGATATCAATAATAGGTATTATTGGATCTTCAATAGCTCTTTTTGTAACAAGGATTCATGAAAAGAGAAAATATTATTATAGATAAATATGAATTGTAAATAAGGTATTGTATTAATAATATAGTAATACTTAATAATAAAAGATTATATGGGATAGGTATGTAGTTTAATAACAAATCCCTTATGAGATAATAATAGTAAGATATTTATAGGTTTAATAGTCAAATATAATAACTTATATGTAATGCCAGTAGGTAATCATAGGTTATTGTATTTGACTTTTTTTGATAAATAGTTATCTTGAGTATACCTGTCTTGGATATAGTTATCTTGGTTTGCTTAGTGATTATGATGATAAGTTTTTTAGTATGTAATAACACTCTAGAATAGTGACAAAATACTGTATAATTATTGAAAAATCCTTAATAAATAATTGACATTATATGTTAGTAGCATTAAAATAAATAGAGATTTATAATTGTGTGGGATTTAATATAATTTTAGAGTTGTAAAGGAGAAAAAACATGAGCAAAAAACTTATTATGCCAGCTGGCAGCAAAGCATTAAACACAAATGAGATGAGAGAAGTAGAAGGTGGAAAAAGAGTAGCATTTGTTAATAATGATATCTGTAAGAAAGTTGTTAGTACTGTATTTGGAACAACTGAAGGTGTTACAAAAGGTATGATTATTGATAAGATTGATGTATTCGCTAACTTCTTAGTAGAGCAAATTCCTTCATTAGAGCAATTTGTATCTATGGCAATAACTACATATTCAGCAGATTTCGCTGATTCATTAGTAGAAGTATGTGGATCAGATGAAATGGGATTAGCAATTGATGTAGGATTCCCAACATTAGTAGATTTTTCAGCTCAATTACCAGCAGTAACTGAGTAATTGATAGAGAGCGTATATAATGCGCATATTAGTTAAATTACTTTGAAATGGAGAATTAGAATGTCAAAGAATCAATTATTAATGCCTGCTAATGCAGTAGTTTTATCTGAGAAAGATATGATAGAAGTAAATGGTGGAGAAAAGTACACTTTTTACTTGAATAATAATGATTGTAAAGCGTTGTGTTTTGCAATTTGTGGTACAATGGTTGGAATGTCAGCATCAGCAATAGTTGTAGCAGCAGATGTGGCAGCTATGACAGTTGCAGCATTTATACCAGGAATGGCAGGACTTACAGGAACAGTTTTAGCAGGAGTAGCATTTGAGTTTGCTAAAGCTATGACAGAGGTTTGTTTATCAGAGACTAAAGGATTAAAGATAGTATATGAATATCCTTTAGATATAGAATTTTCAATTACAGGCAAATAGAATTGATATAAAGAGTTAGTTTGCAGACGTTGATTTCTGCAAACAACTCTTTATAATATATAAATGACAAGAAATAATATTTATGAGTAGTTATATTGACATGTATTGTTAAAAGTGAATTAGATAAAGAGAATATAAATGTTAACAAAATTTATTTATTGAATGCTATAAATTAAAGAATAACGATTGGACTAGTATAATATAACATAGTTTAATAATTTAACATGAACAAATTTAACATGAATAAATTTAATACGAATATATAATTTATGAAAATAAATTTTTAAATATAAAGTGAATGGAGATATAGACATGAGTTTTGAGTACAACAAAGATTTGGATGCAAAATGGAATAAGAAGTGGGACGATAACAAATTGTATAAATTTGATAAGGACTCAGATAAGGAAAAAATCTACCTATTAGAGATGTTTTCTTATCCATCAGGAAGTAACTTACACCTAGGTCACTGGTGGAATTATAGTTTACCTGATAGTTGGGGAAGAATGAAGAGAATGCAAGGATACAATGTATTCCATCCAATGGGATTTGATGCATTTGGTCTTCCAGCAGAGAACTATGCTATAAAAACAGGAATCCATCCAAAAGATTCTACTGATAAGAATATAAAAACAATGGAAGAACAGTTACGCGGAATAGGCGCAACATATGATTGGGATTATGAGATTAAGACTTGTGAGCCAGAATATTATAAATGGACACAATGGATTTTCTTACAATTATTTAAGAAAGGTTTAGCTTATAGAAAAGAAGCTCCAGTTAACTGGTGTCCAGTTTGTAAAACTGTTTTAGCTAATGAGCAAGCTACAGGTGGCGAGTGTGAGCGTTGTGGTTCAGCAGTAGAGCAAAAGCCTATGACACAATGGTTCCTTAAGATTACAGATTATGCAGATGAGTTAATTGAAGGACTAGATAAGATTGACTGGCCTGAGAAGACTAAGACTATTCAAAAGAATTGGATTGGTAAGAGTAAAGGTGCAGAGATAATATTTGATGTTGTTGATTCTGATGAGAAGATTACTGTATTTACAACAAGACCAGATACATTAAATGGTTTATCTTATGTGGTATTAGCACCAGAGAATAAATTAGTTGATGTATTAGTTAAAGATGAACATAAGGAAGCTGTTAAAGAATATCAAAAGCAAGCAGCACTTCTTACAGAGATAGATAGACAATCAACAGTAAAGGAAAAGACAGGTGTACCTACAGGTGCATATGCAATTAACCCATTAAATGGAGAGCAAGTACCTATTTGGGTTGGCGATTATGTAATTGCTAGTTATGGAACAGGTGCAGTTATGGCAGTACCTGGACATGATGAGAGAGATTATGAATTTGCTAAGAAGTTTGATTTACCAATTAAGCAAGTTATAACAGCTAATAAAGAGCAATTATCAGAATTACCATATTGTGATAAAGCTGGATATTTAGTAAATTCAGGTAAGTATACAGATATGACAGTTGCACAGGCAGCAGATGCAATTGTTGCAGATTTAGAAGCAGATAATCATGGAAATCAAAAAATAAACTATAGATTAAGAGACTGGTTAGTTTCTCGTCAAAGATATTGGGGAGCTCCAATTCCAGTTATTCATTGTGACAAATGTGGAGCAGTTCCAGTACCAGAAAAGGATTTACCAGTAGAGTTACCATATAATGTAGAGTTTAAGCCAGATGGAAAATCACCATTAGCTTATTGTGATGAGTTTGTAAATACAACTTGTCCATGCTGTGGAGCACCAGCTAAGAGAGAGACAGATACATTAGATACATTTGTATGTTCATCATGGTATCAATTAAGATATGCAGATCCACAGAATGCAGATGAGCCATGGAACAAAGATGTTGCTATGAAGATTGCTCCAGTTGATAAATATATTGGTGGTATAGAGCATGCAGCTATGCATCTTATGTATGCAAGATTTGTCTATAAGGCACTAAGAGATATGGGATATGTTACAGGAGATGAGCCATATATGTCATTAATTCATCAAGGAACTATACTTGGTGCAGATGGACAGAAGATGAGTAAATCAAAAGGGAATACAATATCACCAGATGAATATATTGATGAATGTGGATCAGATGTATTTAGAACATATTTAGCATTTGGATTTGATTATAGATTAGGTGGTCCATGGAGTGATTCAGGATTAAATGCTATATCATCATACTTTAAGAAAGTAGCAGCTATGCTTAATGCATATACTGAACTTGATAAAGTTGAAGGTGATTATAAGGTTGATGACACATTAGAGGTAGTAAGACATAAAGCAATTAAAGATATTACTAGAATGATAGATAACTTCCAATTCAATACTGCAGTTGCTCGTTTAATGGAATTTAGAACAGCTATTGCAAACTACCAAAAAGGAAAGAATCGTTCAAGTGAATTTGAAAAATCGGTAATAGAAGATTTTGTTAAGTTAATTGCACCACTTGCACCACACTATATGGAAGAAGTATGGGAGACATTAGGACATACAGAATCAATCTTTAATACTGAGTGGCCAACATTTGATGAAGCTAAAACAATTAGCTCAGAAGTGGAAGTTGCTGTTCAAATATGTGGAAAAATAAAAGCAAGAATAATGGTTCCTGCTAATGCAGCACCAGCAGTAATGCTAGACTTAGCGAAAGCAAACGATGTAATTGCAGCAGAGCTAGCAGGAAAGAATATAATAAAGGAAATTGCAGTTCCTAATAAATTAGTTAATATTGTTGCAAAATAAAAAAATGGGCCTGTGAAAAAAATGAAGTAATAATTCATTTTTTCATGGTCCCGTTTGTTATATAAATTAAAATACTAAGTTCAAAAAATTAAAAATGGAAAGAGTTACTTTGTTTAACAAGTACAAGGATTATAATGAGCAAAGTTATTTAAGAAAATAGATTATATGTGGAGTATAGATGCAAAAGGAGAAATAGTAAATATTTAAAAATAAGTTGAGGTTGATAGTTATGAGTAAGTTTAAAAAGTCATTTTATATAAGTTCTAGAATTATAATATTATGCGTTATTTGTTGCATTTGTATAAGAAATTCTAAAATAACTATAGAAGAATTTGGTGATGTTATGGAACAGACACA
This sequence comes from Lachnospiraceae bacterium, assembly GCA_015057455.1. Taxonomy (GTDB): domain Bacteria; phylum Bacillota; class Clostridia; order Lachnospirales; family Lachnospiraceae; genus SIG301. Next base: position 13,903 of record SVEH01000024.1, read on the forward strand.
AATTGGTGAGATTGAATATTCTAATAGTGTTAATAGACAACTTGAGATGTATAGTAAAGAGACAACAAGTGTTTATTATATAAATGATTTTCAAGTTAACAAAAGAGTGAAGGATAATATTAATAAATATAAAGAAAAAAAAGGATTAGATGTTGAGTTTAATAATAATGGAATAACAATGTCTATGTTAGAAAATAACAAAGAAGACAGTGAAAGCGTATTAACAGAAGAACAGGTTAATAATTCAAAAGAATGGTGTGAAGACGCAGTAAAAGAAATTTTGGATTTATTAGAAATTAAGAATATTAATTCTATTGATTCATTTCATATTGAGCCAAGTGGATTTATAACTTATGTTGATGAAAGTGGAGATGAAAAGAAGAATCAACCTACTTTAATTAAGTTCTTTTGTGATATTCCAGTAACTAAAAAATATAGGAATGAAGGTAATGCACCGTCTTTATATATTTTTATAAATAATAAAGGAGATGTATGTGGTGTAGAATATTGTAATTTTAATTTTAAAAGTATCTATAAAAAGTATAAGTTTAAAACAGCTAAGGAAATTGAAAAGGATATCAGAAAAGAAAGAAATGTTTTAGTAGAAAGTGTATATGGAGGAACAGGAGATGAAAGTTTTAAGGGGTGGTCAGATGTTGTTATAGATGATATTAAAGTTGTAATGTATTTTCCAATAAATATAGAAGACAATAAATATATAGTTCCATATTATATTATTACAGGACATAATAAGAGAAAAGATGAAATTATGATAACTATGCCAGCAATAAAAGATAAATATCTTAGACTAAATAAAACATAATGTATATTTTCTAGTAATCGAGTTATATATGTTTGTAATTATAATGAGCAGCCACCTATCTAAAAAACCGACCTCCTAATTGTTAGATTTTTTGGTCTAACTTTTGGGGGGGCGGTTCATTTTTTTCACGGCCCCTTTTATTTAAAGATTTAGAATATACTGAGAGTAAAAATTGGAAAAAATTGTAGAATGGTGTAGAGGAATTTGGTATAATGGAAAATAAGAGCAGTTTACAAGAAAATTGCAAAGGGTGAGAGGATGGACAAATTTAATAAATTGTCGGTAGAAAATGAAGAATTGTTTAAGAAAGTGTATAGAGAGATTAGGCAAAATCCACGATTTAAAGAGTGTGACAAATATATTTCACACGGTAATACATCAGTTAAGACTCATGTTATAACAGTAACTTTATTGGCACTTAATCTTAGTGAAAAGTTAAAAATAAAAGTAGATAAGATAAAGCTTATTAGAGGTGCGCTTTTGCATGATTTTTATTTGTATGATTGGCATGATAAAAAGCTTATAGAGTTACATGGATTTCATCATCCTAAGAAGGCTGTAAGGGAAGCACTAAAAGATTATAATTTATCTGAGATAGAAATAGATATTATAAAACATCATATGTTCCCGCTAACGTATAATGCTCCAAAGAGTAGGGAAGCACGATTATTGTGTATTGCAGATAAAATATGTGCTTGGGGCGAAACTGTTGATGGCAAATTGGCATATCTTGTGAGTTGATATGCATAGATAGGCAATGAATATTTACTAGGTGGTGAGCATATGCAAGAGACGGGACAATTACTATATAATTTAGACTTTTTTTCATTAGTGATTATTATGTTTACATATAATTTTATGGGATGGTTTTATGAGTCAACCTTATATTCTATTATTGAACAAAAGAGATTTATGAATAGAGGTTATTTTTTAGGACCATATTGTCCAATATATGGTGTGGTATGTATCTCAGGGGTGTATTTTCTGCAAGATATTAGTAGTCATATTAAGATTATGTTAATGGGAGCGCTGTTAGTTACAGCTATAGAGTACATCACATCCTACACTTTAGAGAAATTATTTGATGCGAGATATTGGGATTATAGTGCATATCCTCTTAATATAAATGGACGAGTTAGTGTTGTGTCATCTATATTTTTTGGATTTGCAACTATGTTTGTAGTAACAGTACTTCAACCAATTATGGAAGAATTAGTCGGTAGAATGTCTGAAGATATAAGAATTGTAACAGCAGTTTCAATTTTGATTATATTTGTGACAGATGGAGTGTTTACCACTATAAGTATGTGTAATCTAAATAAAAAATTCAAAGATATATATGATTACCTTGATGAGTTTGTTGATGGTAAGTTTGAAGCCATTACAGATAAGAGCAAGTTTCTTGATGAGAATTTGATTATAGAGAAGAAAAAAGAGATAAGTGTAGCTTTAAAGAATGTTTACAATAATAAAAAGTTGCCATCTTTAAAAGGCGTTAAACAGTTAAAGGAACGTGGAGCTATAAAGGATATAGTAAGTTTAAAGGAGAAGGGAAACTTTCTTCTACCGACTAAAATATTTAAAGAGACAGAATTGCATTTCTTTAGAGCTTTTCCTTATTTTAAATCTACAAAGTACAGTGACTTGGTAGAGAAAATCAAAAAAATTCAAAGAGATAAAAAATAGTATTATATTAAATTTATATAAAATAACAATAAAGTTTAACTAAAGGAAGTCAAACTATATTGTTATTTTTTAAAATTATAGGTATACTTATATCAATGCTGTATAAATATCAAAAATTGATTATTTATTATGGTATTTGATATTTTTAGATATTATGTTAAGAGAGTGTATAAATGTATAGCTTACAAATATGCAATGAAAATATACAGCATCAGAATAGGTGTAATAGAAGATGGGGGTAAGCAGTGTATGTCACAAGAGGCATATATTGCAAAAGACATTTTTAGAGATAAGAAGTTTAAAAGCTTCGAAATGGAGGAAAGGTATGAATAAGATAAGAGTAGGTAAAAAGGGTAGTACGGTCATTGCGGCTGCATTAATTCTAAGTATCCTAAGTGGAATTGGATTAAGTGGTGCATTTAAGTCATCTGCTAATTCCTATAAGGAAACAGCTGTAGATCGTTTAATCGCAAAACGTAACGAAGTGCATGCATCATTGCGTATGAATGAATTGGCAAGTGATAATGAAACTGTAAGAGCAATTATTACATTGAAAGCTAATTCAGTAGCAGATACAAATGATGTTTCTGAATACACATCTAAGTTACAATCCAAGGAAAATAAGATTATTGATAATCAAGAAAGTTTAATTAAGAAGGTAGAGAAGATAACTGGCAATAAGGTAGTTAATCAATCTGCTTATTTAGTAAACTCATTTTCAATTGATGCAACTAGAAAGCAAATGAGAAAGATTGCAAAATTACAGGGAGTTGAAACTGTATATGAGGCAAGTTTATATAAAACTTGTATGAATACAGCTGTAAAAGAGGGTAATGTAGAGGCTCAGTGGAATGATGCTAACTATGGTTACACAGGTGAAGGTGTAGTTGTAGCTGTATTAGATACAGGTGTAAACTATAAACATAGTGATATGGTATTAGATGATGATGTAGAAAATAAATATACTGAAGAAGAATGGAAAGAAAAAATTGAATTATTAGGTCATGGTAATTATTTTACTGAAAAGGTACCATTTGGATACAATTATTGTACAGGAAAAGATGATTGTTTAAGTACTATGGAATATCATGGTTATCATGTATCAGGTATTATTGCAGGAAATAATGCAGAAATAAATGGTGTAGCAAAAAATGCACAAGTTATTGGAATGAAAGTTCTTAGTGACCAAGGTGGCGGAACAACAGATGATATTGTTAAGGGTATTGAAGATGCTGTAAAATTAGGTGCAGATATTATTAATATGTCTTTAGGTATAGATAATGCAGTTGTTTCAGATGAAGATTTCATGCAAGTTGCATTGAACAATGCAGCTAAAGAAGGTGTTATTTGTTGTATAGCAGCAGGTAACTCAGGAACTAGTGCAGGTGACGGAGATGATACCAATAAATTAAATGTAGAAGATACATCTATTTTAGGAACTCCTGCTATTACAAAATCATGCTTAGCTGTAGCATCAGTTGATAATATAGGATTTAAAAATAGCATTACTGTAAAGGCTAATGTAGGAAAAACACAGCTTACATTTAATGCAATTGATCCAGTAGGATATGGATTTAATATTACAGATGCTAAATTAGTAGATGTTGGTGTAGGCGTTAATGAGAATGGAAAATTAACTGTTTCAGCAAGTAAGATAAAGAATAAAATTGCAGTTGTATCAAGTGGTACATCTACAATTAATGAAAAAATGTATAGTTTATCAAAGGCTGGAGTAAAAGGTATTATTTATGTAAATAATGAAGATGATAAAGAAAAGAATATAAGTGTTTATGATTGGATGAAGGTGCCGGTACTTATAGTAGATGATGTAGAAGGCGCAATGATATTAAGTAACAAAAATGCTAAGTTTACAACAGTGGAAGTTACAGATAATGGTGCAGTAGGTGAAGATGTGAATATGTCATATTTCTCATCATGGGGACCATCTAATGAATTAGATATTAAGCCAGAAATTGCAGCTCCAGGAGGTAATATTAAAGCTGCTTATGATGGAACTGATAATTATGCAGTACTTAGTGGTACTTCAATGGCAACTCCGTTTGCAGCAGGAAGTCAAGCAATTATGTTAAATGCAGTAAGAGAAAGAGGGCTTGCATTAGAGGGAGAGGCATTAACAAAATTCCTTAAGAATTCTCTTATGAATACTGCAGACCCAATAGTAGATAATAAAACAGGATATTATTATTCAGTTAGACAACAAGGTAGTGGTTTGGTTGATGTATTTGGAGCAGTAGATAATAATGTTACAGTTACATATAACAATGAAGCCAAAGTTGAATTAGGAGAAATAACTGGAACGAAAGATATAGAGTTAACATTTACAAATGCAGGCGCCGAAGATGCAACATATACAGTAGATACAACTCAAGTATATACAGATTTCACAGTTAACGATGATAACTTAGAAGATAAGATAGATACAGAAGAATATGGTATTAAGCCAGTAGATAACTCTGTTATTACATTTGATAAGAACACAATTACTGTACCTGCAGGAGAGAGTGTAGTAGTACAAGCACGAGTTGCTATTTCAAAAGAATTTGAGAATAATAAATATGTAGAATCATTTATAAAGTTTAATGGACAAGACGTTCAAGATATTGGATTGCCAGTATTAGGTTTTTATGGTGATTTTGATGCTGAGCCAATTATTGATAATTCTGTTTACGATGAAGAAGAAAGCTTTTTAAGTGGTAAAGTTGAAAAGATTTCAGAAACAACAGCACTTAGCGAGTATTCAGAGGGTGAGTGTGGTTCAATCTTAGGTTCAGTATTAACTAAAGAAAAAGCTGCAGCAGATGATGCATCAGATTTAACTAAGAATATATCAAGAAAAGACGCTCTTAGAGTAGCTAGAACTATAGGAAAACAGTCAATTAATGATGGAAAGAAACCAGATATAAAGAAGGCTATTCCTGTTAAAGTGGGAGAAACTGTTGACATTCCATTTGTAAATAAGGATTCAGTAGTAATTTACGAGTTAACAGCAGATAAAAAGACTGGATGTTTCATTAATGCTAATGAAGATATGTATCCTTTTATTACAGTATATGATAAAGATTTGAATATTGTAGATACAAACGTAATAGGTTATATGTTTGGTGTTAATTATCCTGTGGAAATTTCTATAAATAAAGGTTCAAAATGTTATGTTGAATTTTTATCAGGAGCGCAAGTTATTGGTAACTGTAAAACATCTTTTGAAGCAACAGAATATGTAGAAGAAAAAGATGTAGATAAGTTATTTGCCAATGTAGAAGCTGAGATGGGAGCTGAAGTAAAACCAGAGGAAATTAAACTTAATAAAAAGAATAAAATTAAAGTGGTAGATGATAGTTATGCAGCTACATATACAGCAAAAGAAGATGGATATATTACATTAGACTTTGATACAGATAAATTTATTACTATAGATATGTATTCATTGGAAGGGGAAGGAATGTTCCCAAATGTAATACAGCATTTAGAAGATGTTAATAAGGATAAGTTTTCAAAAGAAATCAAGGTAAAAGCAGGTATTACTTATTATTTAGATATTACTTGTTCTTATACTGATGAAGAATCTGAAGAAAACGTAGTAGGTACATATATAGTTAAGAAATCAGATGGTTCTAATTATTATACATTAAAGACAGAATATGATGGAACAAAGGTAGCATTTTCACCTAATGAAGATGAGACAAGAGATAAAGTGGCGCCAGTAGTTACTCAATTAAGAAATGCAAAAGAAGTAAAGGTAACAGTTTTAGACGAGAATAAAAATGTTATAAGAACACTAGGTAATGTACTTGATACAAGAAAATTCCCGTATGTACTTGTGTCAAATGGCCTTGCTATTGATGGATTACCAAACTATGGTACAGGCGAATATGTTCATTGGGATGGAAAAGTTTACAATGCTAAAACAGGTGAATATGATGTGGCAAAAGAAGGTCAATATTATATTCAAATAGAATCAAAGAGAACAAAGGATTCATTACCACAAGTGGTAACTATGCCAGTTAAGATTGATGTTACAGAACCAGAATTAAAGAATATAGAGATGACAACACAAGATGAGAATACAATTCTTACATTTGAAGTTAAAGATAATAATGCTATGTCACCATATTATTATCTAGATATATGTGGAGAAAGTGCATTTGAGAATTTAGCTAAAACATATGTAGAATCTAAGATTGTTGGAGAAGGAAAATACGAAATTAATTTAGGAAAAGTAACAGGAGAAGATACTATTACTCTTATGGTAGAAGATGAAGCAGGAAATCAAACTGTTGAGACAATAGTAGAGGCAGAATTCACAGATGAAGAAGATGAAGACTGGGATGATTCTTTAATAGATGAAGAACTTACAGACGAAGATTTCTTAGATGAAGAATTCGAAGATGAAGATTATGATGTTGATATGGAAGATTTTGAAACTGAATACTTTGAGCTTTGTGAAGGAGTAACAGTTGATAAAGATTTTACAGATGAGGAATTAATATTAGGAGCATCAGATGGTACAATCTTATTAGAAGGAACTATTGAGTCTGGATATGAATTAACAATTAATGGACAGGAAGTAGATGTATATGAAGATGAAGAAAGTAATGTAAATGCATATGAGGCTTGGATTGATACAAAAATAGGTGTAGGTAGTGCAGATTTAAACTTTGTTGTTAAGAAAGATGGAGAAGAAGTATTTAATGAAACATTTACTGTTGCCGTAGATACTGAAGCACCATATATAGAAGTAAAGAACAATAAAGCATTTACAAAAGTATTAAAGGTTCCAAGTTTAAAAGAAACATTTATAATGTTAGACAAAGATGTAACATTCCCATTATCATTCCAAGTAGAACTAATTGACGCTCATGTAGTGGAAGAATCATTAGAAGTTTGTGAATCTGAATCATTTGAAATGAGTTTTGATTTATTTGGTGGACTTTCAAAAAATAAGGTTTTAAATAAAGAACTAGATGAGGAATTAGACGGAGAAGTTGATGAGGAACTAGATGGAGAAGTTGAGGGCGAATTAGACGAGGAATTGGAAGAAGAAAGTAGAGTACATGCTGAGTATAATGGAAATAATATATATACAATTACAGTTGATAGCTTTGACGAGGACCAAACTTCCATGATTCTTGAATTAAATGGTCACGATACATCATACAATTATGGTGGAGGAATTGTTAATTTATATAGAGCAGATGCGGTAGAGGAATATGAATTAGATTATTTAATGGTAGCATTGACTGTTAACCTTGATGTTGAAGAGATGTTAATTACAAAAGATATGTTAAATGCAGATGGAACATATACTATAACAGGAAGTGTAGGTTCAATACCAGAAGAATTAATAATTAACGATAAAAAGATATATGTTGATCCAAAGAAGATGACATTTGAGTATAATCTACCAATGTCATATGGAGCCAATAAGATTTATTTGGATATGGTAGCATTTAATGGAGAAAAGTTATCTACAAGCGCTGAACTATATATGGATGAGGTAAATGTTAACTTCACTAATCTTCCAAAGGCTGATAAGAATGGTGAAATTAATGTAACTAATGAAATATTTAATTTAAAAGGAAATATAACTTCTTATGTAAATGTAGCTATGATAGATATTAATGGAGATACATTATATCTTGCACCAGACATGGCAACAGCATCTAAGGGTAGTGTTTTAACAAAGGCATTTGACTACAAGGTAAAACTTCAAAAAGGTAAAAACATTATTACATTTGAAACAATAACAATGGCAGGTACAAAAGAAGTGAAGACATTGGTTGTAAATTTAAAATAGACTATAATTTATAGGTATAGGCCCCTGTCAGACAGGGGCCTATATTAATTGTGCGCTATTGCTCAAATTATTAAAGAAGAACTCTTAAAATCGACTAGCACCATGATTAAATCTACATTCTGCCAGTAGTTTTTATATATGTATCTGTGTGAACTGCATTTAAGATTTCTTTTTTAGTTTCTGTTTCAAACTCATGTCTAGCATAGGAATTCCTATACGTGCTATCTAGTGAAAAATATGAAATGGCCCATGCAATAAAACCAATGAGAGTCATATTCCAAAGAGGAGTAAATATTGTTATTAAAATCAATAATAATAGTATTAAATAATGTTTGATTTTAGCGGAAGTTTTACTATAAGGTACGCTACCCATAGTTTCTTTTGTGCGTCCATTTACGGCTATATAATGAAGCACATCTTCACCATCTGTTTTATCACAATAAGTGTACAACCATACTGGCAGATAGGCTGCTTGCCAATATTCACCTTTAATATCTATATCTTCTGTATCCCAATTAAGAGATACATCATATTCTTTTGTTGATTCTTTATTAATAGAATGTACAATGTCTTTTACTTGACCATAAACTGATGGTCGTATATCCATAATATTAGCATCTCTTTTTTCAATATTATAATCTTTAACATAAGCAGCAGCCCATTTAACGGCATTTTCAATATCAAATGGAAGAATGGAATTAATAATATTGTTTGTATTACGGCTATATGCATTATATATTTTATCCCAACTAGACTCTATAATGAGATTGTCAATAATAAGGTCATATTCTCTTGCAACAGAATAAAGTTTTATGTCATATATATCTTTGGCGTCTTTTATGTAGTGAACAACTTTGTTTTCACCTTCACCTTTGAAGTGTATGTGACTGTTTATATCCACATTCATATAAGGGAAAAATACACCTATAATATTTTTTTTCTTGAAATTCTTTTTAAAATCTCTTTTAGCAAAACTTTTACGTGTTTTAAGAAAATCGTTCATTAACTCATAGGCTTCATCATGGGTTACAGTAAAAGGTAATATTATGTCCGGTATAGAGCCGTTAGCCATTTGTTTATTTAAAGAAAGTGTATTACGACACCAATGACATTTTATTTGATGAGATTTGGATGAATCAATGGTTATCTCAGCGCCACAACTACTACATTTTAAAGTAACAAGGTTATCGCATTGCTCTATATTAGCTGCACCAGATGCAATAATACGTCCATTTAGATTACGAATATTTATATCTAAATCTTCAATTTTTTCACCTATGAATTCATGTTTACAATGGGAACACATAAGTTTAGCTAATTTTTTGTTGAATATAATATCTGTTCCACCACAAGTAGGACATTTTCGTTGACCATTTATTTGATTAGTATCTGTTTGATGAACAATAGTATCTGTTGTAGGTGGAATACAATCATCATAGTTATTAAAAATATTATTAGAAGTATTTGAGTTCATAATATTAATTCCCTTTCACAGTATACTCCATTTATCGTCATGAAAGTTTAATTATGTAATTATATGATAGTGTTTCTTATGTTTTTGTAACTACAATAGTACCCTAGATAGAAAACCTAGTTTTTTGGTAAAATATCGTATTGGTAAGAAAGGTCATGATTATTATTAGATTCTAAATTTTTTAAAAGCTCCGCAAATTCAAGTTTTTCTGTATCTTCTAGGTTAAGATCCATAAGTTGATAATACAATGTAGATAAATTAGTATTTTTTGCATATGTGCTTTCATTTAAATACATTACTAATTCTGCAATAGTACTAACAAACATAAAATCATCTGAAACAATTTCTTGATTTAAACAATTAATAGGATATGAAACTTTAGTGCTTTTTGCAGTATAGTTATTTTTGTAGCGAATATTTAATGTCATTGCTTTGCTTAAGGCAGCAGTATTTACTTTGTTGGAATCAATTTCATAAAGGATTGTAAGTGTTTGGCCAGCACCCACATCACCAGCATCTTTTTTGTCATTATCAAAATCTTTATTTGCTAATTGTCTATTTTCATAACCTATTAATTTATATTTGCTAATAGCCTTTTCATCGAAGGCAACTTGAAATTTTACGTCTGTTGCAACCGTATTTATTGTTCCTGTAAATTCATCTAGTAAAACTTTTTTTGCTTGTTTTGCAGAATCAATAATAGAATAGTTACCATTACCTTTGTCTGCTAAAGTTTCCATAATGGAATCGTTATATCCTAGTGCGCCAAAGCCAAGTACAGATAAATAGATGCCGGTCTCTTTTTTCTTAGAAATAAAATCACCTAGCTCATCAGTTGAAGTTAAGCCTACATTTAAATCGCCGTCAGTTGCAAGCATTATACGATTATTTGAGCTTGCTTTATAGTATTTTTTTGCAATGGAATATGCTTGTTGTATACCAGCACTGCCATTAGTATTACCTTCTGCAGTAATTGAATCTATTGCAGCCGTAAGTTTCTTTGTTTCATTACCTTTGGCACCTTGAATAATAACACGACTATCGCCTGCATATGTAACAATAGAGATAGTATCATTAGCATCAAGTTTTGTAAGAAGTGATTTGAATGAGGCTTGTAATAAAGGCAATTTGTCTTCGCTACACATAGAACCAGAAGCGTCAATTAAAAATACTAAGTTTAGAGGTTTTTCTTCACTTTTTGTAAGTTCACTTGCTTTTATGCCAATACGAACTAAAGAATGGTCTTTGTTCCATGGACATGTTCCAACTTCGCTTGTAACACCGAACATTTCACCTGTTTTAGGATTAGTATAATTATAGTTAAAGTAGTTAAGGAATTCTTCTGCTCTAAAAGTTTCGTAATTCATTCTTTCTTTAGTATAGCCATAAGTAACTAATTGACGGAAAGTAACATAAGATGCAGTATCTACATCAGATGAAAATGTTGATAATGGGAAAGTTTTAGTATCTTTAAAATCATTTTCATAAATTTTAGATGGATCAATATTTGTATCTATTGGTGGTATACAAATATGAGGCTCACTACAATTATTGGATGAAGTCATGCCTTTATTTACTATAGAAGATTTTGTATTATACATAATAGAGTCAAGTGCAGCTTCTGAAGCATAGCCAATATCTTGTATTGCACCAGAAACAGATTTTGATGTGTCAGCTACTGTCTCTGAAATAGAATCATATATATTAGAGAATGATACAACTGGCATAGTAGATTCTAAGTATTTTGTATATCCAATAATAATAATGGATATAATTAGACATATAGATAATATACATGCTAAAGTAATTGTTATTGTTTTTTTCTTTGATAAATTGAATAATAATTTTTTCATATGGAAAACTCCCTTCATAGAACACTATATTATTAAAATGTAATATAAAATTTTATATTGTTTTTTGTTTTATGATAAATATACGAGTTGTAGTAGTGAAAATTATGGAAAAAAAATAAAAAAATTTTAAATGTGAAAAAACCTTTAAATATATGGTTTGCGGGAGTTTTTATTAGATAAAAGAAAGAAAAAAATAAAATTTGTTAGCACTCACCCTTGACGAGTGCTAACAAAAGGAGTATAATAAGAACATAAGTTGAAAAACGAAAGAAAAAAAGCTAAGCGCTAAAGAGTGTCAAGCGACTCTTTATAAGCAGATTAAGCAGATTAAGCAGATTAAAATGATTAAAAAGGATTGTGACCAAATGGTCCGAAGGAGGAGGAAGAAATATGTTAATGCCAAGTATTTTTGGAGAAAGTTTATTTGATGATTTTTTTGAGGATTTTGCAAGACCTATAAGAAGTGTAGCTAAAATTAATAATCCAGTAGGGAATGTTATGAGAACAGATGTTAAGGAATGTGATAATGGATATCAGTTAGATATTGATTTACCAGGATATGATAAAAAAGATGTACAAGCTAAGTTAAAAGATGGATATCTTACAATTACAGCATCTACAAAGGATGAGAAGAAAGATGAGTCAGATGGAAAGTATATAAGAAGAGAAAGATATTATGGAACATGTTCAAGAAGATTCTATGTGGGAGAACATATGGAATTAGAAGATATAAAAGCAAAGTTTGAGAATGGAATATTAAGAGTAACAATTCCTAAGAAGGAGGCTAAGCCACAGATAGAAAAAGATATGTTTATTAATATTGAAGGATAGAGAATTAATCATGCCCCTGTTAATTTGAGCTATCGCTCAAATTGGGGGGGCTTTTTTTGATCAGGTCCCTGTCAGAATGACAGGGACCTAAGAAACAAATTATAGTTTATTTTTCATAAGAGATAGAACCTGCATAATAAGGTTTATCTAGACATGAAGCGTAGGAAGTATCTTTTACTGTAATTGTTATTTGAGAACCTACTTCATGTTTTTTTCCTAGTTCTGTTCTAGATAATTGACTAAGTGAAATATATAATTGGCATTGTGCAGCTATAGTTTTATTTTGAGATGCCTTTACAACACCTTTGTATACAAGTCCAATTTTAGGAACTTGTTTTAATTCAGTAATTTCAAATAAAAGTTCACCTTCTTTTAGGTGCTCACCACCTTCATTTTTAGGTAAAAATGCATTTGAACGGTTATCAGTAGTAGTATTATTACCAAGACTAGGTTTAGTGATCATAGAGGTATCTTTTGTATCTTCATTGTTACTTGGCTTTGTTGAACCTTGATTTGTAGGTGAGCCAGCTGAACCAGGATTAGAAGATTTGTCTGTATCTGTTTTATTATCTAATATGTCTTTTTTTGAAGCGATACCGTTATCATCAAGTGGCGCTGAATTACTATTTAAATCTGGTAGCACCCCATTTTCAGCAGCCTCGTTACCAATAGAGTCTTCTTGTATAGGCATTGAATCCTTAGCAACTTCTGTATTTAGAGCCGTCTTTATATTGTTTGAATTATAGGCTTTAAGTATAAGAGGAACACTTACAAGGCATAAACAAGCAGCTATAATTCCTGCAACTTTATATATTTTTGAAGGTTTTAATTTCTTTTTTTCCTTGGGAGTAGATGTATTAGTTGGTTTTGTATTCATATCTGGAGCAGAATCCGTTGTATACATATCATCTGGTAAAGCATTATTAACTTTATCCCATAAATCAGGTGTATCTTCTGTAAGAGATTGTTTGTATTTTTTTTCTTCAAATTTACTCATGATAATTCCTCCTTAATTTTTTGATTGCTTCGTTGTAGCGCCATGTTATAGTGCCCATAGGTTCTTCAGTAATGGCGGCTATTTCTTTAAATGTTAACTCTCCCATTATTTTATAAGTTAAGACTTCTTGTTCTTTTTGGTTTAGTAAATATATTAATTCTTTAAAGGAAGTAGCTGAAATATATTGTTCTTCAGGTGTGTCATTTGAAGGTTGTTGTTCCATTAAGGTATCTTCAGCAGGAACTTCCTTATTATGAGAACGAATATAATCAATTGCCATATTGCGCGCAATAGTTATTAACCATGTTCGGTGGCCATTACCAGATTTGTATTTCTCAGCAATGGTAGCTAATTTTATAAAAAAGTCACTAGTGATATCTTCAGCATCTTCTTTTTGTTTTACAATATTTAAAACAGTATGATATATAAGTGAAACATATTCAACATATATAGTTTTTAGACCAGCTTTATCTTTATTCTTTATTAACTCTATATTCTGCTTAAAATCTTTATCAGTCATCTTAAAGCTCCTTTCAAAGTTATTATATAGTAGAAAACAACTAATATAAATAATAAATACATTATAAAAATTATTTAGAGTTAGTTGAAATTCAAAAAGTTAGAGATATACAATAATTCATAAATAGAATTAAGGTACATCATATATATTCATCGTAAAAGTTAGAGGATAACTTTAAGAATTTGGGGATATAAAAGTAAAATAATAAGCTATGTGTGGATAAGATGCTTAAGTTTTTGGTTTTATAGTAAAGTACAATCTAAGATGGTTCTTTATATTTCATATACGAATAGTAAAGCATAAATTTATGGTATATTATAAAAAAATTTGATATAATTTGATGTGTTTTTATGGTTATATAGGAAACTACAACTTAAGGTTGTTAGTTTTTAAATAAAACAAAACGCTTGAAAATTAGTGCTTGGTTAGGTGTAGGTATAACCAAATTAGTGGTTTAGGAGGTAGAAATGAAATTTATTCATTTAGGAGATTTACATATAGGAAAAAGGGTAAATGATTTTCCTATGATAAAAGATCAAGAGTATATATTAAATCAAATTATAGATGTCATGGTAGATGAGAAGGTAGATGCTGTATTAATTGCGGGAGATGTATATGATAAAGTAGTACCAGGTGCAGATGCAGTGGTATTATTTGATGATTTTTTAACAAAAATAACAAAGCTAGGGATTAAGGTATATCTTATTAGTGGAAATCATGATTCTGCTGAGCGTTTGGCATTTGCAAAAAAATTAGTTGAAAATTCAGGAGTTTATATTTCGCCAGTATTTAATGGTAAGGTGACAAAATGTGTAGTAGAAGATGAATATGGTGATATTAATATATATATGTTGCCATTTATAAAACCTATGCAGGTGAAACGTTTTTATAAAAGATATTTAGAAGATGAGAAAAATGCACATTTAGTAGAAGCGAATATAAATGAGCAAAATTTATTAGATGAAAAGGACTTAGTGGGAGATGCGAAAGCAGATATAGAAGGAGATAAAAAAGAACCAGTATTTGTAGAAGAGAACACAATTGAAGATAGTAATACAGAAGACAATAATACAGAAGACAATAATACAGAAGATAATAGAGAAGAGATTGCATGGGATAATTACAATGATGTGTATAGACTTGTAATGGATACAATAGAGTTAGATATGTCTAAGCGAAATGTAATAGTTGCACATCAATTTGTAACAGGTGCTCAAACATGTGATTCAGAGGAGTTAGCAATAGGTGGATTAGATAATATATCTACAGATAACTTTGAAGAATTTGATTATGTGGCATTAGGACACATACATAGTCCCCAAAAAATTATAAAAGAAACTATTAGATATAGTGGAACACCTCTTAAGTATTCTTTGTCAGAGATTAACCACAACAAAACAGTTACCATTATTAATATGAAAGAAAAAGGTGCTGTAGATGTTAAACAACTTCCACTAACACCCCTTCATGATATGAGACATATAAAAGGAACATATGATGAATTGACTTTAAGAGATAATTATATAGAAACGGATACATCAGATTATATGTATATTACACTTACAGATGAAGAGGATGTACCAGATGCAATAGGAAGACTTAGAAGTATTTATCCTAATATTATGAGATTGGACTATGAGAATACAAGAACAAGAACTCAAGCTAACATTGAAGTGACAGATAGGGTAGAAGAAAAGAAACCAATTGAGTTATTGGCAGAATTATTTGAGATGCAGAATAACAAAGAAATGACACAGGAACAGGAAGAATATGTGCAACAACTTATAGAAGATATATGGGAGGTATAGAAAGTGAGACCAATAAAATTAACTATGTCGGCATTTGGACCATATGCAGATAAAACAATTTTAGATATGAATGACTTAGGTCAGAAAGGTATATATCTTGTTGCTGGAGATACAGGAGCTGGAAAAACTACTATTTTTGATGCAATATGTTATGCATTATATGGAGAAGCAAGTGGTAGTATACGTTCAGCAGATTTATTTAGAAGTAAATATGCTCAAGAGAATGTACCAACATATGTAGAGTTAGAGTTTTTATATAGAGATGAAATATATGTAGTAAGGCGTAATCCGGAGTATATGCGTCCTGCAAAGAAAGGTGAAGCAAGATTAGTGCCGGAAGATGCCAAGGCTATACTTACATTACCAGATGGGACTGTTATTAGTAAAATAAATGAAGTGACAGAGAAAATAACAGAAACATTAGGACTTGATAAAGAACAATTTAGACAAATAGCTATGATTGCTCAAGGGGATTTTTTACGTTTGATAATGGCAAGAACAGATGAAAGAAGTAAGATATTTAGAGAGATTTTTAAAACAAAGAGATATCAAGATTTACAAGAAAAATTAAGGGAGAATTCAGGAAAATTAGGTCGTAAATATGATGAGTTGAGTAAGGGGATTGCTCAGTATATTACAGGTATTAAAATAGAAGAAACAGATCCTAATTATGAGGAACTTTTTGATATAGTGAAAAAATCTTCTAAAAGTAGTAGTATTTCTAGTGTATCTAATGTTCTAGATAAGCTAGAACAAATTAATTGTCTTGATGGCAATAAATTAAAAGATGTTGAGAAGGATATTAAACAATATAACAAAGAACTTGAGGAACTGGGGAAAACGATAGAAAAGGTAAAACAATTAATAAAGCTAGAAGCAGATATAAAGGAATTTAATACTCTTGCTGAGGAAGAAAAGAAAAAATTAGAAGAGTTACATCAATTATATAAAGAACAAGAGGGTAATATCAGTAGAAGAGAAGAATTGGCAATAGAAATTGCAAGAGAAGAGGAAAAATTAGTTCAAATAATAAAATATAATGAACTTATAAATAATAAATTACGCATAGAACAGTTAATAATTAAGGAGAGGGAGGATAAGGATAAATATAGCAAGGAACTGCAGAAAAATGAGGTGCAAGTAAAAGAAATATCAGAATTACTTAAAAGTTATAATGAAAAGGCATTTAGAGAAGAATTAGAAGCTATTTCAGAAGAAAAGAATAAAATAAATGAAAGTGTATTAAAACTTAATTCTATTAAAAGTAAACATAAAGAGTATGTATCAGTAATATCTAAGTACGAAATAGCGTTAAAGGATTATACACAAGTGAAATCAGCGTATAATGAGATTAATAATACATATATGAATGCGGAGAATAAGTTCTTTGATGAACAAGCGGGAATTATTGCTAGTAAATTAGAAGATAATAAGCCATGTCCAGTGTGTGGTTCAACTATTCATCCACAGAAAGCAGTATTAAGTGAGGAGTCTATAACAAAAGAAATTTTAGATAGACTAAAGAAAGACAAAGAACAAAAAGAAGCAGAATATAATAGATATAGTCAAGAAGCTGGATTAATAAAAGGTAGCCTGATAAATGTTAGAAGTTTGCTAATTGAAGAAAGTATTACAAATCTAAATATATCTTTAGAAGATGGTGTTATTAATATAGAAGATTCTATAAATTTAGTAGAAAATTCAAAGGAGTTAGCAGAAAAAATATATTCACATATACAAAATAAGGATAAGGAAATAAAAGCTTCTGTAGAAAAAGTTAAAAAACAGGATGAAGAATTTAAGCAAAAAGAAGAAGAGAGAAAGCAGAAAGAGGAATTATTAAGTAAGTGTCAAGAACAAGTAAGTAATATAAAAGAAAGCATTACTAGGATTGATGAGAAGTTAATTAAGGAACAAGCGAACTTAGAGAATATTACTAATAATATAGAAGAAGTTAAAACGGGGCTTTATAATACTAATCTAGAAGAGGAAAAGAATTTATATAAGCAAAAGAAGGATGAAAAAGATAGACTTGATAAAGCATATGAAGAGGCAAAGAAGAATTATGAACAAGCTAAGACAAAATGTGATAATCTAGATGGGCGAATTAATGCTTTAACAGCACAGCTTAAGACAAGTGAAAAAGTGGATATAAGTTTAGAGGAACTTTTAGAGAATAATGAACATTATAAAGGACTATTAAAAAAGACCCATGATATTAAGGAACGTTTGCTTATAAAGAAAGAAGCTAATGAGTTGACATATAAGAATATAAAAAGTAAGCATTTAGAAATAGAAGATGTGGAGACTCAGTGGAATATGGTAAAGGCGTTGTCTAATACTGCTAATGGAAAAGTAAGCAATAAGAATAGGATATTACTTGAAACATATGTACAGATGGCTTATTTTGATAGAATTATTGTTAAGGCGAATACTCGATTTATGAAAATGTCTGCAGGTCAATATGAACTTGTAAGAAAAGATGATGTAACAAATAAACAAAGCCAAAGTGGATTAGAGTTGGATGTAATAGACCATTACAATGGTACAAAAAGAAGTGTAAAAAGTTTGTCAGGAGGAGAAGCATTTAAGGCATCTTTGTCATTGGCACTTGGTTTATCTGATGAGATTCAATCTATGGCAGGCGGTATTCAATTAGATACTATGTTTATTGATGAAGGTTTTGGCTCTTTAGATGAAGAATCTTTGGATAATGCAATAAAGACTTTATATGACTTGGGTAAAGGTAATAGATTAATAGGAATAATTTCTCATGTGAATGAACTTAAGACAAGAATAGATAAACAAATAGTGGTAACAAAGGATAAGTTTGGTAGTAAAGCAGAGATAGTGGCATAATTATGGGAATATTTAACAGTTATCATTATAAAACATATAAATATAAATAATAAATGATAAGTGGTAATTTATGGTAAAATAAGAGTATAACGGTTAATATGAGGAGGTATGTAGTTATGGTTAAGATATTAAAGCGTTCAGTAATAGTTCTAAGTGCAATTATGGCTGCAATGGTACCTATTTCTGTTGATAATGCATATGCAGAGGAGAAGGAGTTAAAGCCAGTAGAAGTTACTGGAGAGTTTGAACCTGTAAAAAAATTAGACTCCGAAGGAAAACCATATATTGATATGGAGATTATGGATCTTTATTTCGATAATTTTTATACATATTCTGATGATACAACATTTACAGCTAATGATCTTGCTAAGAATTTTGAATCTGGAGATTTTGTAATTACGGGACTTAGGTATATGGATATGAAGATTCTTAGTCAAAGGAATAAGGTAAATAATGCTGAAGTATATGAGAAATATTTATATTTAAATGATACCAAAGATATAGTTAATGAATTTGGTAATCTAGAATTTGAAAATAATGAAGCATATATTGAGCCGGTTGTAGTAGAGCCAGGTGGAGATACTGTTATAACATTACCAACAGCGGTTAATAGTGAATATGGTTACATGTGGTATCAATTAATAGAGTCTCCAGCTGAATTATATAAAACAGTTGATGATGAAAAAATATTATATTATTCTAGTATGTATGGTGGATATGTAATTGAAGAAGCTAATGGTAGAAGTATAGCAATTGAAGATTTTGATGTAGATAATGAAGGTATATATATATGTCTTGAACTTAATGAAGATGAAGTTCCTGTAAAGTTTGTAGCAGCATATAATGTTTGTGGAGAGAGTGATTTAGAGCTATCAGTACGTGAGAAAGAGGTATTTGCTTATGTAGGTGATAAAGTTACTTTATCAGTTGACGTTAAGACATCAAAACCAGAAGATTTACGTTTTTATTGGAAATCTGTAAATGCAGCAGGAGAAACTACTTATTATTCTTATGATTCATATGAATTAGTGTTTGATAGTATACAACATACTGATTTTGGAACATATACATTTGTTGCTAGTAATGGATATGTAGAAAAGGAAGTAAGTGTTAAAATAACAAGGGATCCAGCTGATGTAGACCCTGTAGTAGAGACTTTAAAAACAATTACTACAGCAGCAAGAGGAACATATGCATTAAAAATGTCATGGCCAAAGGCAGCGAATGCAACTGGTTATGTGGTATATAAAGCAGTAGGTGGCAAATGGGTAAGAATGGGCGTAACAGCACAAACAAGTTATTTATATACTAATTTAGCATCTGGTACGTCATATGCATTTGCAGTAAAACCATACGCTAATTATCATGGAAGGATTATTTATGCAAAAACACATACATCTGTAGCATCATTTACAAAACCACTAAAACCAGCTAGTGCATATACAGTGGCTAGAGGATATACGGCAATGAAGATAGGTTGGTCAAAGTCAGCAGGAGCAACTGGATATGCAGTTTATAAATATACTGGTGGCAAATATATACGTGTTGCAAATGTAAAAACTACAACATATACTTTTGATGGATTGAAAAAAGGAACAAATTATAGATTTGCGGTAAGACCGTATAAAATATATGGTGGCGTAGTCGCCTATTCAGATGCAATTGCAGTAGTTAATGCAAAAACAAAATAGATAAAATGGCTGTGAGAAATCACAGCCATTTTATCTATTTTAAAGAGTTTTTATTTTATAGGATAGTACAATCTAAGATTGTTCTTTATTTTTGAATCATATATGCAAGACCTGTTGTTGATTCAAATAATTCTGGATAGTACATAACATAACGAGGAGCGTCATCAAACCATCCGTCAGCAGCAACAATGTAATCAAATGTTTGGTCATTAACTTTTGAAGTTGTATATCCTAAGATACTTACACCATGACCACCCTTGTCAGCGATTTGGTAACATAATACACTTGATAAACCATTATTTACAGCAGATTGGAAGAAATCTACAGTAGGTTTCATTTTTGAAGTGTAGTTAATGTTTACACCTAATTCATGACCGTAAATTCTCATTCCTTGTCCCATCATATATACAGATGTTCCACTACATACAATACCATCTACACCATAGTTAGAAATTGTATCATAAATACCGTTTTCAGTACCTGTTACATCCCATAATTTGTGGAATGTATCTTGGATGTTTCCATTAACAAGGATATCTTCTTGAGCACAAATACCTGTTAAAGCAACAAGTCCGCATGCATATTTTTTAGTAGTTGTCATAATTGTTTCTTGAGAAACAAGTGATTTATCTACAGAATATTGTGGTAACATAACTGGCTTAGCTAATTCTCCAAGTACCTTGCTTGACTTTTTAAGAACTTCTGAGTGTTCTGGATAAGCAGTTGGTACAATTGGTTCATTATCGAAGAATGATGGGAATAATTTCTTAATCCATTTTTTGAACCAATCAGCGATTTTACCTTGAACAACAAAGTCATTATTTTCTTCAGGAATTCCATAGAAGAAATTGTCTTCGTATTCTGTATTATCATAGTATTCAATATAGTTTGCTTCATAATGATCTAACATATCTTCGAAATCTTCTGAAGTGTATGTTTCTGCATTGTAGAAGAATAATTCTTCGCCATCAGTTTCTGCTGATACAGCATAATCAATTCCGTTTGTGTTATATAATTTATCAGTAATTTCATCAGCTTCAACATCACTGTTAGCTACGACAAAGTCTTCAGCGATAGATGAATGTAAGTTGTTTGCATTTTCGCTTATTGCAAAGTCTGTGAATAATTCGTCAGTTGTAAAGTTTAGGTTTGCATAACCATAATCAGCACCGTTGCTTTCAAATGCAACTGAATATCCAACGATGTTATTTGTTACATCATAAATTGGTGTAGTATCTTTTACAGAAATATCTACGTCAGGACATTGTTGATTTGCAAGATATAATCCACATTCTTTTGCTAATTGTTCAATTGTTGGTAAATATTGTTCATATGAGTCTGCTTCAGGCTGATTAGCCTTTGATTTTGCTGAATTGTTAGACACAATACATAGTGTCAATACTAACATAGCTACAAGAGATGCACAAAGCACCGATACACGACTTTTCTTTGAAATATTCATTTTTATTACTTCCCCTTCTCTGTTATATACAGTATATAAACTGTATATGAAACACTTATTTATTATACACCCATGTCGATTAGTAAAGAAATTTTTATTGAAATATTATGTGTAAATTCATATATAAGGGAATTTACATATAGCATAATTTTATAAAAGTTGCTTTATTATACTCGACAATAATATTTTATCATGAATTAGAGAAAGGTAACAATAGTGAAAAATTAACAAAAATAATGAGAGAATTGATATAAAAACATGTTAAAATTGTACAAAAACAATTGGTTTAATTACAAAAAAATACAAATTAGGGAATAAAGATTTAAAAAAATATATATTAATGTCGATACTACTATAAGTAAAAATGAAGAGGTGTAGAATAATGGACAAAAAGTTATTACATAGGCTAACTGCATGTACATTGTTGATAGCTATAGCAATAAGTGGAGTTGGTTGTAAAAAACAAGAAAAAGAAACACCAAAAGTAGAAAAGAAAGTTGAGAAAGAAGAGGAGAAGAAAGTTGGAGAGTTATCTAATCGTAAATTAGATAATTTTGAATTTTCTTTAAACTTGTTAAAAAATACATATACCTTTAGACAGAATAGTGTTATAGCACCAATGTCAGTACAAATGGCATTAGCGGTAGCGTTAAATGGCTCATCAGGTGTTACACAACAATGTATTATTGAAAATATGGGAATGGAAACTATAAAATATAATGAATATATTGATACATATTATAAAACACTAGGAGAAGAGGAGTCTAAGAATTTAGTATATGCGAATAGTATATGGTTTAATAATATAACTGGGAACATGGGCGTTAATTCAAATTTCCAGAATAGAGTTAAAAATCAGCTTCATACAGATATAGAATTATTAGTATTTAATAGTTATACAAAGGATGCACTTAATAGTTGGATTAATGATAAAACTAATGGATTTATTGATTCATTGTTTGCTATTACAAGTTCAGCTGATGTAATGTATGCAGTAAATGCAGCAGCATTTAATATGGATTGGGAAGAATCATATTCATCAAGCAATATAGCACCTGCAAAATTTTTAAATATGAATAGAACCTTATCAAATGTAGAAATGATGACATCAGTTGAAAAGTTATATATTGAAGATAATAATGCAACTGGATTTATAAAGAACTATAATAATCCTAGATATCAATTTATAGGATTATTACCAGATAAAACGACTAATGTTTATGCATATATGAAGACATTATCAGCAGATAGTTTGAATAAAATAATAAGTAAGGCAAGAAAAGAAGAAGTACAAGTTTCAATGCCTAAATTTACAGGTGTTCAAACATTAAACCTAAGGAATGCACTATCAAAAATGGGAATGGACCAATTATTTTCAGAGTTTGCACAATATACAGGTTTTATGAAAAATGGACATAATATAGTTGCTACAAAGTATTATCATAAAGCTAAAATTGAAATTGGGAAAACAGCTACGCAAGCTGGTGGAGTGGCAACAATAAATGAAGTAAAGGTAAATGAAGCAGAAAGGCAAGTCGTTTTAAATAGACCATTTATATATATGGTATATGATTCATTTCAAGGTATTCCAATATTTATAGGTGTACAGCAATATATGTAAAAGAAAAGGGAGATAAATATGTATCTAAGAGAAGAAAATTATTCGACAGCAATAAAAGAAGCCAGAAATGACTTAGATAAAATAAAAATAAGTGGCTATTATGGAGGAATGGATAAAACACATATATATTTTGAATATTATAAGAATACAAAGAGGAAGGAAAGTATAGTAATTAGTCATGGATTCTGTGAAAATTTATTAAAATATACAGAATTAATAACATATTTCTATAACAAAGGATATTCAGTATATGCATTAGAACATAGAGGAATGGCTAGGTCTACACACTTAGGAAAAGATGAAAGCCAGGTACATGTAGATTCATTTGATCATTATGTATATGATTTGAAAAGATTTGTTGATGATATAGTGAAGAAGGAAGCCCAAGGGGAGAAGTTGCATTTATATGCACATTCTTTAGGGGGGTTGATAGGAACAAGATATATTCAAATGTATCCAGAAGATTTTGAAAAAGTAATTCTGTGTTCTCCTTTTTTCGGGATAAACATGGATTTGCCAGATAAATTTATAAAAATATGTTCAAGGGTACTTATACAGGTTGGACAATCCAAAAATTATACATTGATTCACAAGAAGTATGATAAGTTTCCAGAGTTTGATGAAATGCATACAAATTCAAGGGCTAGATATGAGTTTAATAAAGAGATTCATGCACAAAGTTCTCAGTATCGTATGTTGGGTGGAAGCTATAAGTGGATATACGAGTGTATAATGGCAAGTGAGCAGGTATTTAAAAAAGAGAATTTAGAGAAAATAGAGGCAGATGTATTATTAATAACTTGTGGACAAGATACAATGGTTGATACAAGTGTTCACAAGAAATTTGCGAATTTAATATTTAATTGTAGAACATTTGAAATACCAGAATCAAAGCATGAACCATTTTTTGAAACGGATGATATAATAGCTAAATTTTATAGAATGGTATTTGATTTTTTGGATAAATAAATTGTAATTTTATAGGTAGTAGTTCATAAGGTCGCATAAAAGTAGCTTGTAAGGTTGCATTGACATAAATTGGAAAATATGGTATCATTTTGACCAACAAGTTATGCGAGGCGAAATGGATGAAAAGTATGAAAGTAAATATGCTTGGTGGCTTTTCTATGGAATATGATGGTAAGGTTCTATCATATCAAGATATTCGTTCAGAAAGGCTTACCAAGCTTTTGGTATATTTATTGGTAAATCATAAAAAAGCAATTTCAGTTCAAGAATTAGTTGATGTTTTATGGGTAGATGATGAAGTAAATAATCCGATTGGCGCTTTGAAAAATCTTGTATATCGTTTGAGAAATGTTATTAAAAAATGCTTGGGTGAAGATAATTTTATTATTTCATCAAGGGGAAATTATGGTTGGAATAATGATATACCTATGGTATTAGATATTGAGAGAGTTGAAGAACTTTATAATAAAGCAAAGGAACTTTCCGTATCAAAGAAGAATAAGAAGTTGTATTTACAACAAGTAATTACCGCATATAAGAGTGGTATATTCAAAGTTATAGTGGCAGAACACTGGGCTATAAGAGTGGATACATATTATCGTAAACTATATCTGAATGCAGTAGATAGATTGATCAAAATCTATGAAGAAGATAAAGATTACAAGGGTATGTATAATTTAGTTAATCATGTTATAAGTGTAGAGCCATTAGAAGAGATTTTATACTATCATAAGGTGAAATCTTTAATTAAGTTAGAAAAAAGAACAGAGGCATATGAATGTTATAAGGAAGCAAAGACATATTTATGCGAGAAATTAGGTATTATGAATCCTAAGAAACTTGAGAGTATATATGCTGAATTTCCGAAGAAGATGCGTTCAAAGAATTCAAGTATAGAAGATATTGGAATTGAGATGAATCGTAGAAGTGATAAAGAGAATAAGACATTTATGTGCGATTATAATGTAGTCTTTAGAGAAATATATAGACTAGAGCAACGCAGAATTCAACGTTTAGGTATCTCTGAATATATGGTGTTATTTACAGTGAATAACTCTAATATGGAGCAGGGAGAGAAACTTACGGTTTTACTTAACAAAGCAATATCAATTTTAGGTGAAGCTATTGAGAATTCTTTGCGTTCAGGAGACATTGCATCTCGATGCAGTGAGTTACAATATATTGCGCTTCTACCAAACTGCCCAGAGAATATGGTAGATATGGTTGCTAGGCGTATAATTAGCAAGTATGAAAAAGAAGTTGCAAGACAAAATTTATATATTAAATTTAAACGCGCAGGTATTGATATCCACTATGCTGTAAAGGATATTGGTATTAACCCTGTATGTGTCTAAAAGGTGTCTTTGACACCTTTTTTTTATGCTTAAATTTAGGGCGTTATCGGCAGGTTTGAAAAAAATGTTAGCCCACGAATAAATTTTTTTTGTTCGTGTGACTGTTTTGTGACTAAGGCAATGTAGAATGTGTTCATAAGGTAAGACATTAAATAATAAAAGCGGGAAACGTAAGACAATTAATAGTACCTTAAAAGTAGTTTTATATTTGGAAAAAAAGGGATTAATTTTTAGTTTTAATTTATTTTGAAGTTAGTAACACAAAAGGGTAGGAGTGTTACAGTATAATGGGATTAAAGTGTGCGGAGTTAGCTAATGTAGATGGAGCCTACATTAAGCTAACAGTACATTTTATAAAAGGTAGTTGAAAGTGGTAGATTGGGTATATATTGACTTATGTAATATGATCGGAAGAGTCAATAGCTATATAAAAGGTAGTTAATATTTTTGAAGTTTGGAACAGGTTGTTTACAACCTGTTTTTTTTCTGTAAAAAATGGAAAGCATAATCTGTTATTGTTAGTTTTGATAATAAAAATCACTCTCGAAAAAGAGGGGGATTCAAGGTGGGATTTTCCAAATACTGACAGTTGACTTTGGTATTATAAAGGACTAAAATTTATGATGGTTGTGTTAAAAAATAACATGTTTTTTCAGGTTGAAATTTTAGCGCGTTAAAAATATATTTTTTAAAACGACAGGTAATTAGGTTATATGGAATATAAGAGATAAGAGATAAGAGATAAGGTATATGATATATGAGATATGATATATGATATACGAATGAAATACAGTCATAGAACGGAGGATTTTTATGAATGAGACACCTATGGCTAATAGAAAGCATATTGCTTTTTTGGGAAGAACTAACGCAGGTAAGTCTAGTGTAGTTAATGCTGTAACAGGACAGTCTTTAGCTATTGTATCGGATGTTAAGGGAACTACTACGGATCCTGTTTTTAAGACAATGGAGTTACTTCCTATTGGTCCAGTTGTAATTATTGATACTCCAGGTTTGGATGATAAAGGTGAATTAGGTAAGCTAAGGATTGAGAAAACTTATCAAGTTTTAGCTAAAACAGATATAGCGGTGGTTGTTATTGATTCAGGTGTAGGTGTTACACAAGAAGATATTGATATTATACAAAGAATTAAAGAATATGAGATTCCAGTTGTAATAGTTTTCAATAAAATTGATGCATTGTTGAAGGAAGAGAATAACATACAAAAGTATATAGATAAGATTAATGAAATGTGCGATTTTGATAGGAATGTGAAGTCTACAAATGTAAAATATGTTATGGCTTCTGCAACTAATATGCAAGGAATTGATAAACTTAAAGAGACAATTGGAGGCTTTAATAAAGAGGAAAGTAAGTCTCTTATAGGTGATGTGGTGAATAAGGGAGATTTTGTTATTTTAGTGGTTCCTATTGATGAGGCTGCACCTAAAGGCAGAATTATTTTACCGCAACAAATGGTTATAAGAGAACTTTTAGATATTGGAGCAACTGCAATTGTTGTTAAGGATACTGAGTATAAGGATACTCTTGAGAGATTAGAGAAACCTAAGCTTGTTATTACTGATAGTCAAGCGTTTGGTGAAATATCACAACTAACACCAGAAGATATAGAATTGACTTCATTTTCAATTTTATTAGCTAGAGCTAAAGGGAATTTGGATTTTGTAGTAAAATCTGCAGGCATTATAGACGAAATTGAAGATGGAGACTGTGTTTTAATATCAGAAGGATGCACTCATCATAGACAATGTGATGATATAGGAACGGTGAAGATTCCTAATTTATTGCGTAAACGCACAGGAAAGAATATTAATTTTGAGTTTACATCAGGAAGAGAATTTCCAGAGGATTTGTCAAAATATAAACTAATAATACATTGTGGCGGATGTATGCTTAATGATAAAGAGATTAAATATAGACAGAATAAAGCTATGAGAGCTGGAATACCAATGACTAATTACGGAATAGCTATAGCCTATATGAAAGGCATATTGGATAGAAGTGTTAGTATGTTTATTGGTAGATAATAGTTGGTGATTTGTTATTATATAGATATATATAAGGTGTAAAGTTAAAAATATATTTACAGTTATATAAATAAGCTTTATAGAAGAAATATAGGTTTAGTGCTATATATGAATAGAAAAATATATAAGGCTATATGTATAAAGATAAATTAGAAAATTAAATAAATATATACGAAAGGAAGTAGACGAATAGTGAACAGATTTATTCGTAGATTATCGCAGACTAGAATTATTGCATTAGGATTCTTTTTTATAATAGCAATAGGAACGTTTTTATTAACATTACCATTTGCTACAAAGGCAGGACAAGTAACAACATTTACAGATGCATTATTTACATCAGTATCAGCTACTTGTGTGACAGGATTAGTGTTAGTTGACACTTGGATCCATTGGACTGTATTTGGACAGATTATAATTTTAATAATGATTCAAATAGGCGGATTGGGTTTTATTACAATTGCCGTAATGTTTTCTGTATTCCTTAGAAAAAGAGTTGGATTGCAGATGAGAGGAATTCTACAAGAAAGTGTTAACGCTCAGAAGTTAGGTGGAATTATAAGACTTTTGAAGAAGGTGTTTATAGGTACACTTGCGATAGAAGGAATTGGAGCAATTATTTTAGCTATTAGATTTAGCGTAGATATGGGGCCTAAATGGGGTATTTATTATGGAATATGGCATTCTATATCGGCTTTTTGTAATGCAGGATTTGATTTGTTTGGAATACAAGGGGAATATAGTTCTTTAGTAAATTATGTTGGAGATCCAGTGATAAATATCACTATTATGCTGTTAATTATACTAGGTGGTATAGGATTTATTGTATGGGATGATATTTCAAAGAATAAATTTAACTTTAGAAAGTATATGTTACATACAAAAATAGTATTATCTGCAACAACAGTATTAATATTTGGCGGAGCATTGCTATTTTACATATTTGAGAAGGATAATTTGCTTGCAGATTGTACTGTTGCAGAAAAAATATTTGGTTCTTTGTTTGGATCTGTAACTGCTAGAACAGCAGGGTTTAATACTCTTGATGTAGCGCAGTATAATGAAAGTACTAAGTTGCTTACATCGGTGCTTATGTTCATTGGTGGTAGCCCAGGTTCAACGGCAGGTGGTGTAAAAACAGTTACCATAATGGTAATAGTTACATATTTATGGAGCTCTTTAAGAAATGCAAAGAGCTGTAATATATTTTCAAGAAGTATATCTGATAAAGATGTAAAAAAAGCAAGTAATATTATTGTTATTCATATGGGAGTGGCAGTTATAGCGTGTATGGCACTATGTCATATGAACGATTGCTCACTTGCAGATATTGTATTAGAAGTATTTTCAGCAGTGGGAACAGTAGGTATGTCTACTGGAATAACAAGAGAGATTAACTTGGCAAGTCAATATATATTAATAGCACTTATGTTTAGTGGTCGTCTTGGTAGTATGTCCTTTGCATCTACATTTACAGACAGGAAAAAAGTACCGCCAGTGCAATTGCCAAAGGAAAAAATTATTATAGGTTAAGAATGGAGAATAGATATGAAAAGTATGTTAGTTATTGGTTTAGGTAAGTTTGGTCATCATTTATGTAAGAAACTTATTGAATTAGATAATGAAATAATGATAGTAGATGAGGTAGAGGAGAAACTAGACGATTTGTTGCCATTAGTTACGGCAGCCAAAATAGGAGATTGTACTAATCCAGAGGTTTTAGAGAGTATAGGTGTTGCTAACTTTGATATATGTTTTGTTTGTATAGGAAGTAATTTTCAAAGTTCATTAGAGATTACAAGTTTATTAGCTGAAAAGGGAGCAAAATATGTAGTTAGTAAGGCAAATAGAGATATACAAGCAAAGTTCTTGCTTCGTAATGGTGCCAATGAAGTAATATATCCAGATAGAGATCTTGCTGAAAAAGAGGCAGTAAGATTAAGCGCTAATCATGTATTTGATTACATAGAGTTAAATAAAGAATATTCTATATATGAAATTCCACCATTAAAAGAATGGATAGGAAAAAGTATATTAGAGGTTAACTTTAGAGCAAAATATCAAGTTAATATCTTGGCAATAAAAGAAGGGAAGAACACAGAATTTTCTCTTAATCCAGAATATAAGTTTAAGGAAAATCAACATCTTATGGTAGTTGGTAAAAAAGTTGATATAGATAAAATTCTTAAACAATTATAATTGGGATAAAGATAGGTATATTAAATGTGTTTTTGATATTTAAGAATTAATATATGGGAGAATTAAGAATAATTAGATAAAAGTAAATATATGAATTAATGATCAATAGAAAAAACAAGAAAAAAACAGGAAGATGAAAGGGAAGTTTAGGAAGATGGCTAAGTTATATTTTAAGTATGGAGCGATGGGAAGCTCTAAAACGGCGCAAGCATTAATTACTAAGTTTAATTATGAAGAGAGAGGTATGAAGGTTTGGATTGGTAAGCCAAGTATTGATACAAGAGATGGAGAGAATATTATCCAATCTCGTATAGGATTAAAAGCAGAGGCTAATATCATACATGAAGCAGATAACTTATACACATTATTTTATAATATGAAAGAAAAGTATGATGTAATAATAATTGATGAGGCTCAGTTTTTACATCCAGAACAAGTTAATCAACTTGGAGATATAGTTATGCAGCTTAAGATACCAGTTATGTGCTTTGGCTTAAAGACCGATTTCCAGACTAAAATGTTTCCAGGAAGTAAGCGTTTATTTGAAATTGCAGAATCTATTAATGAGATTAAAACTATATGCAAATGTGGCAGAAAGGCTACAGTAAATGCTAGAATAGACGCAGAAGGCAAAGTGATTACAGAAGGTGCGCAGGTAGAATTAGGTGGTAATGATAGATATATTGCTATGTGTTATAAGTGTTATAGCAATATAGTTAGACGCAAGTATTTTTCGGATATGATAGATACTGAATAATTGTGCCAAAAAGAAGAAATATTCTGACAATAACGTATAAAATAATTTGAAAACTTACAATTTTTCGCAAGATGCACAAAAGTTATGAATGAATGAAAAATCATGCATAATCTTTGTGCATCTTTTTGTTAAAAACACATATTATAATTTAGACAATATATATAAAAATGAATATTTATGAATTGAGATATGTAAAAAAATGTAAAAGTTAGTGTAGGATTTAACCAAAAAGCATAGGTTTTATGCGGTTTGACAAGTGGTTAAAAAGAAGTATAATTATAAACAAGATATGACAACTAAATAACAACAGGGTAATTTCATTCTAACCAGGAGGCAGATAATTATGAGGAAAATCAAAGCAACTTTAGGTAGTACATGTGTTGCAATGGCTTTATGTGCGTCTATGATAATGACAGACATGACAGCTTATGCACAAACAGTACAGCAGAATGCGAAAGATTTTAGTAGTAATGCATATGCTGTAGGAAATTTAATTCTAACAGATGAAGAGCGACAAAAGTTAGATGAAGAAGGTAAAGTATTAAGAAGTATTGATGATTTACAAAGAGTTTACGGTAAGAACAATCTTAAAGTAACAAGGGAACCAAAAGGTAGAGCAGATAACAGTAATAATAAGTATTTTCCAGCTATAGGAAATCAAGGATCTGTTGGCTCATGTGCAAGTTGGGCTATGACATATCTTCAAGCGACTTATACATTAAATAAAGCCCGAAATTTAGATTCATCAGATACAGCTAATGTATTTTCACCTATGTGGACATACAATATGACTAACCAGGGAGCGCATAATGGAACAACTTTAGTAGATGTATGTTATGTCTTAACAGAAATAGGAGCAGTTTCAATAGAAGATGTTCCTATGTATAATACAACAATTAACAGTAACCAGTACGGAGACTTACATGCAAAAAAAGACTTATGGTTACAAGCACAAAAGAATCAAATAGGTGATGCTTATATAGTAGACATAAGGAATGACTTGGAGGATACACCTATTACAAATCCTAAAGATAAAGATTTGGATTTAATAAAAGCTTTATTAGATAATGGCGAGGTATTATCATGTTCAACACCAGCATCCAAATGGAGAACAACACAGATAGTTGAGAATGATGAAGTGCCAGAGAATTCTAAGTTCGTAGGGCAAGACATAATTTCAAGATGTGACGGATATGAATATGGCGGACATAGAATTGCAATTGTAGGATACAATGATAATATATGGGTTGATGTTAACCAAAATGGAATAGTAGAGCAAGGCGAAAAAGGTGCTTTTAAAATTGCCAATTCATGGGGAACAGAATATGGAAATGATGGATTTGTATGGTTCTCATATGATTCAGTAAATCAAGTTTCTTCTGTTAAGCAAGGTTCAGCAATCAACTTAGGAAGATATAGAGATTGCTCATTAATTGACATTGTAGCAATGACACCAAAGGAAGTAGATGAGCCATCAAATTGCTATGCAGAATTTACAATTAATTCAGCAGCAGCAAGTTCAATAAAAATAGATATAACAGCTATGGATGAAAATGGAGCTTCATTCACATATGGAGTAGCACCATTTAAATCATCAAATATGTATTATTCAGTAGGTGCAGTATCTTTAGACGGAACAAGAAAAGCAGCAGATGGAACATTTGTTATAGACCTAGATAATGTGGTAAAAGATATAACACCAGATACAATTAATGATTATACTTGGAACATAAACTTTACAGATTCAACTAGAGATAGTAAGTCATTAATTATAAAAGATGTAAAGCTTCTAGATACAAAGAACAACAAGGAATACGACTCAAGTTTAGAAGAAGATGAGACTATTAATGGAACATATACAAGAATATATATAAAGTAATTTAGATGAAATTAGAGATTTAAGATAATATATATAAAGCATTTAAAACGACTTAAACTTTAGACTAAATGGGGTGTTAGTATAATATGGCTCATTATGGGGATTAATAATTCTTATAATGAGCTATATTTTTTGTTTCGCAACGAATTTTGTGTATAAAGATATCTAGTTCTTTATGAGAGAGGAATATAGGAACTACAGATGACTTGTCATGTGTGTTTACATTATAGGAAAAATACACAAAAAAATGTCGAGAAATTCTAGCAATAACACGGTAAAAAAGGATTGATTTACTATGGGTTAAGTATTAAAATAAATTAGTGATATAAAAATATGAATTGTACATTTTAAAGAATAACATATTAGTAAAAGTGTTGTTTTGAAAAGGGTTGAATGGTATTAATTTGAATGAAATAAATTAAGATTTTGAATAATATAATCTAGGTATATAAGCATTAAGAATATGAAGATATATATATATGGATTGTATAGACATATTTGGATTATATATTAATGGAAGGGGTATAGATAATATGTGGAAGAAAATTAGTTCATTTTTTATGTACATTATAATAATAATGTTAGGAAATAGCATATCCGCATTGGCAGTAGTAGCACTTATTATGCCCAATGATTTACCAACAGGTGGTGGTACGGGTATAGGTTTATTTGCTAATAAGATGTTTGGAGTAAACACTTCAAGTGTAGTACTTGTATTCAATATTATCGTATTTATAATAGGAGCTGTAGTTTTAGGTAAGAAATTTGCACTGACAACACTGCTAAGTACATTTTTTTATCCTACAATATTAGGAATATTTCAAGAAAATTTATACTTAGGAGTAATAACAGAAGATAAGTTGCTAGCAACAATATTTGCAGGTCTTATGATGGGAGTATCCTTAGGAATAGTATTTAGAATAGGTGCTTCTACAGGTGGAACAGATATACCACCATTAGTTTTGAATAAGTTATTTGGATTACCAGTATCAGTAGGAATGTATGGAGTGGATGTAGTAGTAATCTTATTACAAGCATTTAGTCATGAAGTAGAATCTATTATGTATGGAATAATAATGGTATTTGGTTATAGTATGGTTATTGATAAGGTACTACTAGTAGGTACATCAAGACTTCAAGTGAAAGTAATTAGTAAAAAACAATCAGAGATTACAGATGTTATAATGAATCAGTTAGACAGAGGTGTGACATTACTTCATAGTAAATCAGGATATCATGGAGAAGAAAGAGATGTGATATTATCAGTTGTTTCTAAGCGAGAATATCATAGATTCTTAAAGATAGTTCAAGATATAGATGAAAGTGCATTTATAGTTGTTAATAGAGTGAATGAAGTAAAAGGAAGAGGATTTTCTTTAGCTAAAACATATAAATCAGAAGAAGAATTAAGAGAAGAATTAAATTAAGAATAGGAGAAATAGTTATGAGAATGTATGATTTAATTAACAAGAAAAAAATAGGTGAGGAATTATCAGAGGAAGAGATTCGTTTTATGATTAATGGGTACGTTGATGGTAGCGTTCCAGATTATCAAATGTCTGCAATGTTAATGGCTATATTTTTTCAAGGGATGAGTGACAAGGAGATATTTGCAATGACAGATGCAATGGCCAAGTCAGGGGATATGGTTGATTTAAGCGCCATTGAAGGTATTAAAGTTGATAAGCATAGCACAGGTGGCGTAGGAGATAAAACTACATTAATTATTGGACCTATTGTAGCTGCATGTGGTGTAAAAGTTGCAAAGATGTCAGGTAGAGGATTAGGTCATACAGGCGGAACTATAGATAAATTAGAAGCAATACCAGGATATAAGACAGATATTCCACAAGATAAGTTCTTTGAGAATGTTAATAAGTGTGGAATTAGTGTTGTTGGACAATCAGGTAATTTAACTCCTGCAGATAAGAAGATATATGCATTAAGGGATGTGACTGCAACAGTAGATAGCATACCACTTATAACAGCATCAATTATGAGTAAGAAGCTTGCAGCAGGAAGTGATTGTATCTTACTAGATGTTAAGACTGGTAGTGGTGCATTTATGAAAACTGTTGAAGAAGCAGAAGTATTAGCTAAGAAGATGGTTGATATAGGTAAGATTGCAGGACGTAAAGTTCAAGCATTAGTAACAGATATGGATATTCCGCTAGGTCATGCTATAGGTAATTCATTGGAGGTTATTGAAGCTGTTAATACATTGAAAGGACAAGGTCCAGAAGACTTAACATATATCTGTAAAGAATTATCAGCATCAATGATGTATCTTGCAGACATTGGAGATATGGATGAATGTAGAGCGAAAGTTGATGAAGTAATTGCATCAGGAGCAGCTCTTAATAAGTTAGTAGAGATGGTAGAGAATCAATGTGGAGATAGTTCAGTAATTAAGAATACAGAATTATTTGAAAAGGCTTCTATTGTACATAAAGTAGTGGCTAAGAAATCAGGATTTATAAGTCATATTGATTCAGAGAAGTGTGGAATTGCTTCAGTAGTTCTTGAAGCAGGAAGAGAAACAAAAGAAAGCCCTATAGATTATGCATCAGGACTTATATTAGACAAGAAGCTAGGTGATGAAGTAAAAGAGGGGGATGTAATAGCAACTCTTTATACTAATAATCAAGCTAAGGTAGAGCCAGCAGAGAATATTATATATGAAGCATATGTGATAGATGATGAGAAACCAGAAGAAAGACCATTAATTTTATCACAAATTATGTAATCAAAAGAGTCATTAATTAATAAAAAATCAGCTATGTAATAGTTAATAAATTATACCTTACTATAAGGTGATAAAATTATATAAAATAATATAAATATAGCTTGAAATAATAAAGGTTTTTCGTTATAATGGATAGGAAACTTTGGGTGGGTGAAATTTAAAAAAATAAATATAATATTTGTAAGTAGATTTAGTTAAAAGGAGAGATAAGGATATGTCTTTTGGGGATAATTTAGAGAGAATAAGGAAAGATAGAAAAGTAAGTCAAGCAAAGTTAGGTGCAGCTTTAGGATTGACTCAACAAATGATAAGTAGTTATGAAAAAGGTATGTCATCACCGAATATTGAAGTTTTAGTTAAAATAGCAGATTATTTTGGGGTATCTTTAGATGCACTTGTAGGACATGTAGTTAATACACCAAGTGCTAATTCACCTAAGGCGAGACTTGCTAGATATTTTGAAAGATTAAGTGACGTAGATAAGGATAAGTGCATAACAATAGTTCAAACTATTCTTCAAGATAGGGAAATGAGATAGTATTTAGAAAGTAAACTATGTATTATATATCAAGGGGATAGAGATATGAAGATTTTATCAGTAGCTATACCTTGCTATAATTCAGCAGAATATATGAGTAAGGCTATAGAGAGTGTATTAGTAGCAGGAGAAGATGTTGAGATTCTTATTGTAAATGATGGCTCAAAAGATGATACTGCTAAGATAGGAAGAGAATACGAAGAGAAGTATCCTACTATATGTAAACTTATTAATAAAGAGAATGGTGGCCATGGAGATGCAGTTAACTTTGGGTTGGCTAATGCTACAGGACATTATTTTAAAGTTTTAGACAGTGACGATTGGTTTGCAAAAGAACCATTTAAAAAGATAATTAACTTTTTAAAGGATATTGTTGAGCAAGGTACAGAGTTGGATTTACTTATATCTAATTATGTATATGATAAAGTAGGCGAGACTAAGAAGAAAGCTGTGAAGTATAAGAGAGCACTTCCAGAAGGAAGAATCTTCACATGGTCAGAGATAGGAAGGTTTAAGCATAGTCAGAATATACTTATGCATTCTGTTATTTATAGAACAGAGGTATTGAGAGAATGTAATTTGGTATTACCAAAGCATACATTTTATGTAGATAATATTTTTGTATTTAAGCCATTGCCATATTGTAAATCAATATATTATATGAATGTTAATTTGTATCATTACTTTATTGGTAGAGATGATCAATCTGTCAATGAGACAGTAATGATGAGTAGAATAGACCAACAGCTTCGAGTTAATAAACTTATGATAGATTATCTTAATGCAGAGCACAGTAAGCTTACAGACAAGAAGTGCAGAAAATATATGGAGAAGTATCTTAATATGATTATGATAGTTAGTTCTGTATATTTGATTAAGATAGGTACAGATGAAAGTTTAGCTAAGCGAGATGAATTATGGGATTACTTGAAGAAATCAGATGATAAGGTTTATTCAAAATTAAGACATAATTCAGTTGGAGCAGCGCTTAATACTAATAATTGGGTTGGGCGTAAGGTAGTCCAATCAGGATATAAGGTTTCAAAGAAGATATTTAAGTTCAATTAGAATATAACTGATGGTAGAAAATTATAAAAATTGTAACCAGAGTAAGCAAAAAATAAACTATAATTTGTAGGTTTCTTGTGCCCCTGTCGTTCCGACAGGGGCATGGTTGTGGTATTTAAGCTTCTTTATAATTTGAGCTATCGCTCAAATTAGGGATCAATAGGCTCCGCACGAGTTTTAGTTTACTATCCTAGTGACGCAATAATACGGGTTCGAATATATATGTTTAATGGACGTTCTCACTTGACTTCAAACCTAATGGATACTAAGTTCTTTCTGCGCTAACGCTTGAAATCACTAAGTACCAAGGTTCTCAGACACCTTTAAACATATATATTCGAGCCCCTTTATTATTTGCTGTGTACTAAAGCATATAGATATAATTATTCTTTGTTTTATAAATCTACCCATAAGAGCTAAAATAATAATTATGGTAAGA
>SVEH01000025.1 GCA_015057455.1 Lachnospiraceae bacterium
ACACATTAGCAATGGATTTAGGTGGAGGACATGAGAAAGTATCAGGAAAAATAAATCTAGCGCAAGGTAAGTCAGAAGTATCAATGGTAAAAAACAATTCAGTAGCATTTGCATCAAGAGATAGAGCTTTATGTTCAGGAATTACAAGAAGTATTTCAAGCATAACTGATTTAAAGACACTTACAGGAAGTAAGACACAATTAAAGAAGAACCTCGGAGAAGAAATCCAAACTAAGTTAAAAGATACTACAAAGGTACACTACTTAACAGTATTCTATTTAGAGAGAGGCGAGAGAGAATCTAATATGAAGATGAAATTTAACTTGCCAGAACCAAACAATGTAACAGTAGTAAACCAAGTAGCACAAAACAAAGTAAACAAAACTTTTAAAGAAGAAGCTAAGAAAGTGGCAGAAAAAGATGAATTTATAGTAGGAATTACAGATAAGAATTTAAATGAATATGATGAACAAGTATTGTTAAATAAGCAATATGTATCATATACAGATGAATTCAAGTACAATGATACTATGCAAATTAAGTTAAATGGTTTAAAAGATGTAACAAGAAAGATAGATGCATTATATAATACATCATATGAATTAACAGACGCAAAAGAGACAATCGCTAAGAGAAATGGGACAATTGTATATGATGATAGAGCGCAAACAAAAGATTGTATAGTATTAAGAAATAAGAATAATACTAAAACTCCATTTTTAATGAATGAATTTAAGAATGAAGTAGCAACAGGAGAACTAGTTATAGTTAACTCAGTAGCAACTGTAGCAGATAAAGATGATAAATTCGAATATGTAGTTGTATATAACAATGTATTTGGTGGAGACAGTAAGGCAAAATA
This sequence comes from Lachnospiraceae bacterium, assembly GCA_015057455.1. Taxonomy (GTDB): domain Bacteria; phylum Bacillota; class Clostridia; order Lachnospirales; family Lachnospiraceae; genus SIG301. The sequence continues at coordinate 863 of SVEH01000025.1, forward strand.
TTATGAAGGCACATATACAGTAGTAGATGAAGATGGAAAGAAGACAAAGCAGACAGCAAAAGATGGAAAAATCGTTCTTAAAGCAAATGAAAAAGCAATAATAGAAGGAATACCAGCAGCAACAAAGGTAGCAGTACAACAACAAGAGATGAAAGAGTTATATAATGTAGAAACAATTGATACAACAAATAACTTTGAATCAGATGATGAGAAAGGACTAGCAGTTGGAAGTATTGTAAAAGAAGCAGATGAAGCTACTAATGAGGTAATATTTGCAATAGATACAGAAGCAGATCCAGATGCATTGGATGATTCACCAGCGACAGCTGATAGAACACAAATATATTTATTAATAAATATAATTGCAATAGCAGGTGTAATAGCTGTATTAGCAAGCTATGTTTATAATAAAAAGAAAACTTCAAATAAATAATTTGTAGTATGGATTTTGGGTGAAATTAATAAATAAAGATTAAAAATAGGGATGAGTTAGTATAAAAGAAAAAAGACCTTATGCATATAAATATCATTGATATTGTATGGGTAAGGTCTTTGTTCTTTCATAGGAAAGTACAATGTTTGATTGCAAATTCCTATGAAAGAAAAACGTTCCGTTAAGGATGCACACAAATTCGAAAAGTATTATAGTACATAGGTCTGAATTTACAAATAATTGGTTGTGTGAAATGTAATAAAATGTTAAAATATATATATGTATAATATTATAAAGATTTTAATATGAATTAAGACGGAGTATTATAATTTAATAGGAGGATATGCTTATGGATAAGAAGGGAATCTTGGCAGCATGTATAACAGGAGGAGTTATTCTATTATTATATGTATTGGCGTTGACAATGGGGGTTGGCTACAATCAAATATATATAATAACAATTATACAGATAGAATATATAATGTTTTTGCTTGCATATGCAACTGTAGTTACAGTTAAAAAGATACTAGAAGAAACAAGAATGGAAAAAGTTCCTGTTAAAGTAAAAGATGAATACAACGATAGCGAAGAGAATCATTATGATAATTATTAAATAAAATAGAAAAAGGAGCTTTAAAAGCTCCTTTTTTTAGTGTTCTATTTATTATTATCTGTATGTAAAGCTACAAGTGCATCGAAAGCATCTGCAGCTTCATTGTATTCGTCATCAGTTTCAATGGTATCTAGTTTTATACTATCTTTTTTTCCAATAGTAGTATATCTATATAAAAATACCTCTTCAGGATCAAATCCCGGTTCTTCATTAAGCGGTATAAGAGCAATGTATGTTCTATGCTTTACTGGAAAAATAGCAACTACAGAACATTCAACAGTCTCACCACTTTCAAATGTAAGTGTTAGAGTGAAATCATCCTCTATAGATGATTGAGAATCTATATTGTTCATAAAATACCTCCTATGCAATTATTGCATGTGCTATCTTTGCATTTGTTACTTTGGCATTCGTATTGCATACTTGTATATGGAATTAGTAAGATGATTTGTTGTACCTGCAAGTTTACCATCTATATGAACAGGTAATTTATCATCTGTAATAATTTCTATAGTATTGCAATCAAATGTTACTACGCCTTTAAAACCAGGTCGTCTACCTAAAAATAATGTAATTAGGCAACAAAGAAGTTTAAGTTTAGACATACCATGTATCATAAATACAGAAAGCTTTCTATCGTTATATTTAGCATTAGGAGCCATTAATAATCCGCCACCTTCGCTTTTATGAATAAGGCTTGTAATAAAGGCAACTTTTTCGTAATGATGTTTTTTACCGTCAACGAGTACATCTGCATTAACTAATTTAAGTGATATAAGTTTGCTTAGTGTTATTAGTACATATATAATTCTACTTAAACCTATTTTGTTAAAGATATATTTTATTTTTGAATTTAGCCCTCTAATACAAATAGATGCATCAAGTCCAATTCCTGTACTTGTACAAAAACGCAATGGATGATCTTTTGTATTATGAAAAGACATCTCACCATGATCAACATATATAAATTTCTTGGCTTCAAGTATATGTTCAAGTGCAACTAATGGTTTGGTTGATATGTGGAGTCCTTTTGCTAAATCATTACCAGACCCTGTAGGAATATATCCTAGTATAACTTTTGAATAATCATTAATACCATTAATGATTTCATTAACGGTACCATCTCCACCTATGGCAATAATGTAGTTAATTTTATCATCAATTGAACATATATGTTGGGCAAATTTTGTCGCATGTCCTTTGTGCGTAGTCACGTAATATGTATATTTAATTTTCTTTAAATCTAATTCATTCTTAACAATGTTCCATACTGATAATCCACGTCCACTTTTAGATTTAGGATTAATTATAAAATAAAGCATATCCAAAACCTCCCATTAACTTTAAGTTTATCATCTTAAAGGGGGATTTGTCTATGAAAAAATAAAAAAAATACAAAATGTTCACATTTTCATGGGAAAAAGCTATAAGGTTATTGTGGGATTATAAATAGTATAAATGGGGAATGAATATAATAAGTGATTTGTTTAGAGTTGAAATTAATGTTGATAATGTAATGGCTTGTATTTATAATAATGTATGAAAATAAGTTTTGGTAATGAATATAATATTAAATTGAATAAAATTTGAAATTAAATATTATATTCAACATTTTAATAATAGATTACATATAGGGTAACTAGAAATTTTATTCGAAGATATTAAATATAGAAAAGAGGAATATTTGTATGAGAATTGGTAGCGGATATGATGTTCATAAACTAGTAGAGGACAGAAAGTTAATTTTAGGTGGGGTTGAGATAGAATATGAAAAAGGGTTATTAGGTCATTCTGACGCAGATGTTTTAGTTCATGCAATTATGGATGCTTTACTTGGCGCCGCGGCTCTAGGAGATATTGGTAAGCATTTTCCAGATACGGATGAAAAGTATAAAGGGATTTCAAGTATTAAATTGTTAAAGCATGTTAAGGAGCTTATAGCAAAAAATAATTACATTATCGAGAATATTGATGCAACTATTATAGCACAGCGTCCAAAGATGTTACCTCATATTCCATATATGAGATGCAATATAGCAGAGGCTTTAGATATTAATGTAGATCAAGTTAATGTAAAAGCAACAACAACGGAAGGGTTAGGATTTGCCGGTGAGGGACTTGGAATTGAATCAAGTGCAGTTTGCTTATTGGCATCAGTAAGAGATTTAGAGGATAGATACAGTTTAAAAGATGAAGAACGTAGATGTACAGGGTGTAGTGGATGTCATAGTAATGATTAGCAAAATTTAGGGAGCTGTGAAAAACTAATAAAACTCTAAATAGAGTAAGCCTTAAACCAAATGAATTATAGTTCATTTGGTTTAAGGCTTGTAATTTAAAGTGTAATTTAAAGTGTTTTTTACAGTGCTTTTTAATCTAATCTTAACTTATCTAGTGCTGTAAAAATTATTTTTGATAATATGGAAAATGTTCTTACTTGGTTGGTTGTCCATGTTCTTGTATCTGTACAAGTCCCAAGGCAAAGATAACCAACAAATTTATTGTCATTTATATCTGCGCATTGAAGTACTGATTTAACACCATTATCAGATAATTTACTATGCACTTTTTGGGAAATATCTTTTAATTTATTAACATCACTACAATATAATACTTTATCGTTGTTAAATAGTGATAAATGTTGCTCGTAATAATGTTTGGAAATTGTATCATAGTTTATATTATGTGAATCAGGTAAACAAATACTCTTTATATGATAAGTTTCACCATTTTTTGGTTCTATACATACAAGTTGTGTATACTCAGAATTAAAGTGTTCGTTTATTTTATCTAGAAGTATACTAATCGAACCTTTCAAATCCTTTGAATCAAATAATAAATCAATAGCAGTAGTAATAAGTGCAGTATCCATTGAAGCTTGTAATAGGGAGAAACTTTCGCTTACATTGTATTCATTAAGTGAACAATAATCAGCAGAGTTATACCCTAATGATGAGTCAAAGAATACATAATTTTTATCATGATTTGTTTTTGCTGTGTAAAGAGCAACATCAGCTTTTCTGAACATTATTTCATAGTTTTCATCAAGTTCTTTGTTGTAATTAATACCAAAATTACATATAACGTGAGGTGAATTTTTTTGTTTATTAAACACCTTAGTAAATTCAAAACTAATGCTATCCATTAAAGTTGAAATAAAATCAGGAGAATCAATATCTTCTATAACAATACCAAAAACATCAGTTCCAATACGACCAATTAAGTTGGAAGGGCATACATTTTCAAATATATTAGCAATTTCTTGTATAACGGAATCTCCATATAAGTGTCCATATGAGTCATTTATTTTTTTGAATTCATTAATATCAGCTAAAATAAAGGCATATGGGGCCTTTAGTGATTTTGTATTAAGTTTATTTTGAATCTTTCTTTCAAGAGATGCTTTGTTATATAGTTTAGTAAGAGAGTCTCTTGATGCAGAAGTTTTAAGTGCATTTAAGGCATCATGTGTATCATCTGTATTATATGTTTTACCGACGATACTAACAGGATTACCGTTTTTATCGTATATTGTTTGTCCAACGGAGCGGAACCATGAGTAGAAATTTTCTGAATTAGGTTTAACTCTAATATCCATTTCAACAAATTGTTTTCCGTTATCTATGTCATCGCAGAATTTATAAAAAGACTTAATATCATCTGGGTGAATAAGACTTAGCTCTACTAGGTTACTTCTGAAGTTTTTCTTCATGTCATCTTTTTGTTCTTGGTTACTAAGAGAACGAATATGAGTATGACCTTTAGTAAAGGCTTTTGTTTTATATTCATATTCCCATACAATCTCGCCTGAAACTTGAGCAAGCAGATTACGTTTCTTTTGTTCTACTTCAAGATTTTTTTCATATGTTTTATTATCTGTTATATCTGTTATAGTACATAGATATATTGGGTTATCGTCATTTGAATCGATACGTGATGCATTTATATAAAACCAACATTTTTCTTCTGTTTTAGTAAGTATTCTAATAGTAAGATTATGATCGTGAGAGTTACCAGTACCAAAATCATGTAGTTTGTCTAAATCTTTACGGTATACGATGTCAGAAAAAATATTATTGAATTTATGGAGAAATTCCTCTTTTGTATACCCTATCATTTTATAGAATCCATCATTAGCACTTACAACTCTAAAATCCATAGCACTAAGCTTAATAATTCCACCAACCATATTGTTGTAAAGCGTATCTAGTTCCAGATTTTTTTCAGCTACGGTGTTATATAAATCCTTTAGTTCAGTTATATCAACTAAAGAAGCATATATTTTCTGAAAATCTGTGGTGGACTTTCTTCCTTGAAGCATAACCCACGCAACTGAACCGTCTTTCTTTAAAATTCTAAATTCATATTTGATACTGTTACCGCCCATAGATAATTGGCGTGATATGGCTGCTCTAAGTCTTTGAACATCATCCTCATATATACGAGGGGAGATGCTATTATTAAATAGTTTTTGATATTCATCTTGAGAATATCCAACTAAATCATAGAAGTATTCATTAGCATATTCAAATGTTAATGAAGAACTTGAATTAATTATTAAAGCACCACATTTTAGATAGTTAATTATTTCTTTAAAATTTGGAACGTTTATATCTGGCATACTTTGAGTTGTATTTAAATCAACTGAATTATTCATAAAACCACACCTTCCGAGATTTATTAAAAATAATACTTTAAAATTCTTTAATTATAGGTTAAAATATACAGATGTGAAAATGTATATTTTTAATAAGTTATATATCTAAGTTATATATAGTGTAAAATTAGTAAGTATAATGTAAATTATGCAACTAGATTTAACACAAATATATAATAAGTATATAAAAATACATATACAACATAATTATAACATAGAATATGGATAATTTTCAATAAAAATGGAAGATGGTGGAATAATATGGGATTAATAGGGTATATAAAAGAGGAAATTAATATAATAAAAGAAAGAGACCCGGCCATTAAGACGCCTTTAGAAGTCTTTTTATATCCGAGTTTTAAGGCGATTTTAAGATATAGGCTTGCTCATAAGCTGTATTGTAAGAAACGTTATTTTCTTGCTAGATGGATATCTCAAAGATGTGCAAGAAAGACAGGGATAGAGATTCATCCAGGAGCAACAATAGGAAAAGGCCTATTTATTGATCATGGTCATGGAGTTGTTATAGGAGAAACTGCAATAATAGGAGATAATGTTACTTTATATCAAGGTGTAACCCTTGGTGGTACTGGTAAGGAGCATGGTAAGCGTCATCCTACATTAGAAGATAATGTAATGGTTAGTGCTGGAGCTAAGGTACTAGGTTCATTTACAGTAGGAGCTAATTCAAAAATAGGAGCAGGTTCTGTTGTACTAGCAGAAGTACCACCTAATTCAACAGTAGTAGGTGTTCCAGGCAGGGTTGTTAAAAGAGATAATGTTAAACTTCCAGTTGAGGATATGGATCAAGTACATTTACCAGACCCTGTAGGAGTTGACTTAGAGCAATTACATCATGAATATGAATTATTATTTGAAGAATTACAACATCATATAGAAGACGATAATAAAAAGAAATAATAACTAGAAACAATCAACAATAATGTGATGATAGATTGATGAAGTATATTAAGCTAATAATTATAGAATGGTTTACAATAAAATAATAGGATTGATAGTTAATAATAGAGAGAAAGGAGAGTAAGATATAGTTCTGATAATTATTCAAATAGATCAATGATTAAAGTGTAATGTAATTTAATATCAATGATGATATAAGAATCTTTAGTAGAGTAATACTTAATAAGTATCAGAACCATATTTTACAGTTAGTGAGATGAAGATATATAATACATTGACAAGACAAAAAGATGAATTTAAGCCTTTAGAAGAAGGAAAGGTTAGCATGTATGTGTGTGGACCAACGGTTTATGATTATATACATATAGGAAATGCAAGACCAATGATAGTTTTCGATACAGTAAGAAGATATTTTGAATATAAGGGATATGATGTTAACTTTGTATCTAATTTTACAGATGTTGATGATAAAATTATTAAAAAAGCAATTGAAGGTGGAATAGATGCATCTGTGGTGTCAGAAAAGTTTATAGAAGAGGCTAAGAAAGATATGACAGCTCTTAATGTAAGAGAAGCTACTAAGCATCCAAAAGCAACTGAAGAAATTGACGGAATGATTGAGATGATTAGTACCCTTATAGAAAAAGGTCATGCATACGAGAAGAACGGCACAGTATATTTTAAAACTAGAAGTTTTGAAGGATATGGTAAATTATCAAAGAAGAACATTGATGATTTAGAGGCTGGACATAGAGATATTAAAGTTGCAGGTGCAGACGAGAAGGAAGATCCACTTGATTTTGTATTATGGAAACCTAAAAAAGAAGGTGAAATTTCCTGGTCATCACCATGGGGTGAAGGAAGACCAGGATGGCATATTGAGTGTTCAGTTATGAGCAAGAAATATCTTGGGGATCAAATAGATATACATGCGGGTGGAGAAGACTTGATTTTTCCACATCATGAGAATGAAATTGCACAAAGCGAAGCTGCCAATGGAGTAGAATTTGCTAGATATTGGATGCATAATGGATTCCTTAATATAGATAATCAAAAGATGTCTAAGTCCAAAGGGAATTTCTTTACAGTTAGAGAAATTGGAGAGAAGTATCCATTACAAGTAATAAGATTTTTTATGCTTAGTTCACATTATAGAGGACCAATTAATTTTAGTGAAGAATTAGTTATGGCAGCAAAGACAGGTTTAGATAGAATTCTTACAGCTGTTTCTAATTTAGAATATTTATATGATAATGCCAAGTTAGAGAATATAACAGATGAAGAAAAAGCTACATTAGAAGAATTTGTAGAGTTTAGTAATCGTTTTGATACTGCTATGGAGGATGATTTTAATACAGCAGATGCTATAAGTATCGTATTCGAGATGGTTAGAGTAGCTAACGCTAAAGTAACTTCAGATAATTCAAAAGAATTTATTGAAAGTGTAAAAGGTACAATAGATGTATTATGTGACGTACTTGGTATAGAAACAAAGGTTGAGAAGGAAATTTTAGCTGAGGATATAGAAAGACTTATTGAAGAAAGACAGGCAGCTCGTAAAGAAAAGAATTTTGCTAGAGCTGATGAGATTCGTAATGAATTATTAGAAAAAGGAATTATATTAGAAGATACAAGAGAGGGAGTTAAGTGGAAAAGAGCTTAATTTTGAAAGGTGAGTAGGGTTATGAATGAATTATCTTTTAATAATATTAAGAATGTATTTAATATAGAAGATAAAGATATTAAAACAATATCGCCACTAGTATTTGCCTATGTAGGTGATAGTGTATATGATCTTATTATTAAGTCTATATTAGTTGCAAGAGGAAATATACCAGTTAATAATCTTCATAAAAAAGCAAGCTCATTAGTTAAGGCAGAGGCACAAGTACGAATGTATAATGCAGTAAAGGATATATTAGATGAAGATGAACAAAGTGTATTTCGTAGAGGGCGTAATGCTAAATCATATACGACAGCTAAGAATGCAACAAAGATAGACTATAGAATGGCAACAGGATATGAAGCATTGATAGGATATTTATACATGGAAGATAAAATAGAAAGAATATACCAATTAGTTAGTGTTGGATTAAAGGAAGTTGAAGAAGATGGAAGATAATTTTAAAAGTGACATTATTGAAGGAAGAAATGCTGTAATAGAAGCATTTCGTTCAGGAAAAACAGTTGATAAGTTATGTGTATTAGAAGGATGTAAAGATGGCCCAATTAACACAATAATAAGAGAAGCAAAAAAGCATAATGTAATGATAAAGTTTTTAAAAAAAGAAAGATTAGATCAATTATCAGTTGAGGGAAAGCACCAAGGTGTTATTGCTTATCTAGCGGCATATGAATATGCACAAGTAGAAGATATACTTCAGAATGCAAGGGACAAAGGAGAATCACCATTTGTAATAATACTTGATGGAATTGAAGACCCTCATAATCTTGGAGCAATAATAAGAACAGCCAATCAAGCAGGAGCTCATGGAATAATAATTCCTAAGAGAAGAGCAGTTGGTCTTACATCAACAGTAGCAAGAACATCAGCAGGAGCAATAAACTATACACCTGTAGCTAAAGTTACTAATATAGCACAAACAATAGAAGAACTTAAAAAGGAAGGCATGTGGTTTGTATGTGCGGATATGGATGGCGAGGTTATGTATAACCTAGATTTGAAAGGTTCAATTGGACTTGTTATAGGTAATGAGGGAGAGGGTGTATCACGTTTAGTAAAGGATAAGTGTGATTTTGTTGCAAGTATCCCTATGAAAGGTGATATAGATTCATTAAATGCATCAGTAGCAATGGGAATCTTATCATACGAAATCGTTAGACAGAGAATGTTATAAAACCTTTATTAATCTGTATAAAAATAGTATATATACGTAGAATAAGATATGTAAGGAAATATTTACAAAATGTAAAAGTAAGTAGCAGGCAAACATAGGTTAGTAGGGAGGATTTATGTTTAAAAATAGATTGGTTCGTTGTATATTATTATTTTTAGTTGGAGGATTTTCATATTGTACAATAGAGATATGTGCAAGAGGATTTTCACATATTTCTATGTTAATAGCAGGAGGGTTATCGTTTATAATAATAGGTTATTTGAATAAATGGAGAGCTGATATGTCCTTAGTAGGACAAATGGTTATATCAGCATTAATAATTACAAGTATAGAATTTAGTACAGGAATAGTAGTAAATAAAATAATGAATTTAAATGTGTGGGATTATTCAAGGTTACCATATAACTTTATGGGACAGATATGTTTGTTATATACAAATATATGGTTTTTATTATCAGCATTAGCAATATTTTTAGATGATTATATAAGGTATTATTTAATGGGAGATAAAAAACCACATTATAAAATATTTTAGAAAGATAATATAGTTCACATAAAGTAATATATGTAAAGTAAAAACATATAGTGAATATAACTATAAAACATATAGTAGGGTAAGAAAGGATACAGAATAGAAAACTAGAATAGTCCCCTAGGCTTAAGGTGGGGTTGAAATATAAGAATTAATAATATATAATGAAAATATGATAATGTGAAGGTGTAAGAGGAGTATAACAAATAATTAATTAGAGGGAGATATATATGAATAAGGGATCTTCAAACTCTTTATTGATATGTATATCAGTTTTGTTTGTTAGTTTTTATATAGGAGCTACATCAACATCTGAGGATATGAGTATGGAGGACATACTTAATTATGGAGCAGTAGAGTATGTAGCAGAGTCTAATTTAGATGGAATATATGCAACATTGACAGCAGAAGAAAGTAATATAATACAAGCAGAGCAAACAGTTGTATCTACAATGGAAACAGTAGCTGAGGCGTATTATAAAGAGAGTCAAGGGAATATTCAAGATAGTGAAGAAGGTCAAGTTAATATAGAAGATGGCGATGATTCAGCCTTTGCAAGTATGGCTATTGCAAAGGTTTCTAGTTATGTCAATATAACAGAGACGGCATCGAAAGATGGAACAGTAGTGGGTAAATTATACAATGGATCATTTGCAACGGTGGTAAGTGAAGAAAATAATTGGACAAAGATTAGGTCCGGTGTAGTTACAGGATATGTTCCATCTTCATCTTTAATTACAGGTGAAGAGGTAAAGAATACTTATAAAAATTATATTACATATATGGCAGAGGCCACAGTAAATAGTTTGAATATTAGAAGTGAGAAATCAACTTCTGCTAGTAAAATAGCAACTATAAATAAAGGAACAAAATTAGAAGTAATTGATAAATCAGATCCTAAGTGGGTACAAGTTTCGTTTTTAAATAAAAAAGGATATATATCCACTGATTATGTAAAAATTGAGTTATCATATAAATATGCAATATCAGTAAAAGAAGAAGGTGAGTTGCAAAAGGCAGCAGCAGCGGCAAAATTAACTCAAGCTGCAACATCATTGACTACTACATATGGAAGTAAAACTACAATTAATTCGGCAGACATGCGATTGTTAGTATGTTTGGTATTCTGCGAGTCTGGTTCAGAACCATATGCAGGTAAGTTAGCAGTAGCCAATGTAGTACTTAATAGATATCATAGTAGTAAATATCCCAATACAATAAAAGCAGTTATTTATCAATCAGGACAGTTTTCGCCAACATGGAATGGTATGTTGAATAAGAGATTAGCAACATATGATAGTGGTGGATTTACATCAAAGAACCATTTAGAAAGTATTCAAGCTGTAAAAGATGCTTTGGATGGAAAGAATAATATTGGTTCAAGGTTGTATTTTAATGGATATAATTATGAAAAGAATAGAGGACATAAAAATGCTGTTAGAATTAGTAATCATCTGTTCTGGTAGTGCTAGTTATATAAAAACACTAAGCGTATGAAAAGATTTTTAATATTATAATGTGGGAGTGGAGCAATTGCGATTATGGTCGTAGTTGCTCTTATTTATAAGTATTGCTTACAAAATTATTAATAAAGAAAATATAAAATATTACGAAAATATTAACATATTACAACAAATGTTACAAAATATATGTTATAATGTAAATAGTTATAATGGTAGTATAGAATCGGGAGTTTTGTAAGGGAGCGGTTATATGAATTTAAGTCTGGGAAGAATAACAAAAAACAAATACCTTATGTCAGCAATAATTGTAGGAATAATTCTTATTTGTTTCGTACTAACAATGGCTATTTCAAAGGCAGATGGAACAGCAGGAATTACATATCGTGCACATGTTGCTTATAATGGTTGGATGAATTGGACATCAGATGGAACAATGGCAGGAACAACAGGAGAGTCTAGAAGAATGGAAGCTATTAAAATTAAGTTAACAGGAGATATGGCTGGAGATGTTATATATCAAACTTATGTAAGAGATATGGGATGGCAAGGTGAAGTTAAAAACTCAGAGACATCAGGTGTAGAGGGACAATCAAAACAAATAGAAGCTATTAAGATTAGATTAGAAGGAGATGTAAAATCAAAATATAACGTTCTATACAGAGTTCACGTAAAGAACAAAGGCTGGTTAGATTGGGTATCAAATGGTGCAATGGCTGGATCAGATACAGAAGGTCTTCGTATAGAAGCAATTGAAATTAAACTTGAGGAAATACCACAAAGTGATACTCCTAGTCAATATGAAAACAATAGAGGAAAAGTTACTACTTTAACAGATGATGAATTTGCAATGTTTGTAGCTATAATTTATTGTGAATCAGGTGGAGAGTCTTATGAAGGAAAACTTGGAGTTGCTAATGTAATATTAAATAGATTATATGGTGGAACTTATGGTGATTCATTAAGAGATGTAATATATGCAAAAGGTCAATTTTCACCAGCGGGAGATGGCAAATTAGATAGGAAAATAAGTGAGTATAAGAATGGGAAATTTACAGAGAAAGCACATAAAGAGTGTATTGAAGCAGCTAAAGAAGCAATGGCAGGACATAATAATATTGGAAGTAGAAAGAATTTCATGACACCATCAGCATTTAAAAGATGCGTTGGAAGTGCATCAGACAAACTAGTAATTGGAAATCATGTATTCTTTACATGGTAAAAGGAGGATTATATTATGAATTGGCAAATTAAAAGGAGATTTAATAAAAAGTATACTATGGCAGCAGTAATAATAGCTGTAATTGCAGGAGTTGTAGGTGTTGGTGCAGCAGTATCTAAAGCAGATGGTACTGTAGGTGTGAAATATCGTGCACATGTAGCTTATGATGGTTGGTTAAAATGGGCTTGTGACGGAGCAACAGCAGGTACAACTGGAGAATCAAAAAGAATGGAAGCAGTAAAAATAAAGTTAACAGGAGATATGGCTGGAGATGTTGTATATTCTACATATGTAAAGGATATGGGTTGGACTGGCGAAGTTAAAAATTCAGAGACATCAGGTGTAGAAGGACAATCAAAGCAAATAGAAGCTATAAAAATAAGATTAGAAGGCGATGTTGCCAATAGTTATGATATTACATATAGAGCTCATATAAAAAATGGCGGATGGCAACAATGGGTTTCAAATGGAGCAGTAGCTGGTTCTGAAACATTTGGATTAAGAATTGAAGCAATAGAAATTAAGTTAGTAGAAAAACAAATTGAAACTGGAATTGCTACAGATTATGTATTAAATATTATTGGAGATGCAGAAGTACAACAACAAGATGCACAGATACAACAAGATGCACAAGTGCAACAGCAACAAGCAGAACAACAGGCTCAAGAAGAAGCACAAAGACAAGCAGAGGAACAAGCAAGATTAGAAGCAGAAAGAATTGCACAAGAACAAGCACAGCAACAAGCTGAACAAGAAGCGCAGCAACAACAGCAACAAGTACAAGAGTCACCATTCCATAAGTACACAGATTTAACAGAAACTCAATTAAAGGGACTTGCTAGGTTGTGTCAACAAGAGCAAGGTACAGCTAGAGGTGCAGCAGCGGAAGCATCACTTATGGCAAATCATATGGATTTAAGACATTGTAATGCTAGAAAATATGATATAAATGGTACAGGTTTATATAATTATGTAAGAAATGGTGGATGGTTTGCACATGCAGCTAAATGGATGGATAAACAAGATCCTAAACCAGAAATATTAGAAGCAGTAAGAAAAGTATTAGTAGAAGGAAAGAGAACACTTCCTGGATATGTAAATGAGCATGATTGTTTCTCTGATATATCATCAGCAACAAACGATGGAGCTGGTATTAGTAAAAAGGATAGGAGTGCTTATAAACAACATGTTACATATATAAAGAATGCATATGGTGGCAATTATACATTCTATTGTTTCCCATCAGATTCAAGTGATCCATTTGGATACACTAGTAAATCAAAAAGAGAAGAAATAGGAGACTTCTGTTATAACTTTGATGATATCTAAAATTTGTAATAGTCAAAGTTTTAAAACTAAAGTGGCAGTAATTCATATTTGATTTATATAGATAAATGAAATACTGGAAGTTTATAGGAAGAGGAGGTTATATAGTATACTTTTAGGGTGCGAGTAAATGCGTATTACGTAGTGGGAGCGTAGCATAAAAATTAACACTTAAAAGTGCGTGGAAAAAAGGAGATAATTGAATAATGGGAACAAAATTGAATAGCAAAAGAGTTATATGTAGTTTAGCAATGATATTAGTTTTTACATTAAGTTTCGTACTAGCAATGAATGTATCAAAGGCTAGTGAATATGAAGAAACAGATATGATGAGAGGTAGTAAGAACAGAGGTGTTGAAACTACTGTAACGGAAGCAGAGTATAGATTATTTGTATGTATTGTATACTGTGAAGCAGGTGGAGAAAAGTATGAAGGTCAGTTAGGTGTGGCAAATGTAATACTTAATAGATTACATAGTGCAGATTGGCCAAATACATTAAAGGATGTTATTTATCAAAAACATCAATTCTCACCAGTTAAAAATGGTTACTTGAATAAGGCTTTAGCAGCTTATGATAAAGGCGAATTCAATACTAAGTGGCATGAGTCATGTTTTAAAGCAGTAGATGATGCTCTTGCAGGTAAGAACAATATAGGTAATAGAATGTATTTTATGACTCCTAAGGCGTTGCAACAAAACTTAGGAAATAATTATTACGATAAATTAGTTATTGGTAATACTGCATTCTTTAACACTAATTGGTAAAATATTTTGTGGATATTTGTTATATGACAGAATTTATTAGAGGGCTGTAAGCAGCCCTCTTTTTAATTTGCAGGAAATTACAACTTGAGATTGTCGCTTTCTGTAAAACAAAAACTCCTCCGGAGGATGCACATTACAACTTGTAATAATTTCTATAATAGGTTATATTAAGTATGAATTTTAATAAAAGAATGGACACGAAATATGCAATGTATTTTAGGTATATAATGCATATGATGTATATTAAGTATTCATTGTGTATAGTACGTAGGAGGAATTATGAGTATTTTAAATGTAGAACATTTGACACATGGATTTGGAGATAGAGCAATATTTGATGATGTTTCTTTTAGATTATTAAAAGGTGAACATGTAGGATTAATAGGAGCTAATGGAGAAGGTAAATCTTCTTTTATGAACATTATTATTGGAAAGTTACAACCAGATGAAGGTAAGATAGAATGGGCAAAGAATGCTCATGTGGGATATTTGGATCAGCACACAGTTTTAGAAAAGGGAATGACTATAAGAGACGTATTGGCATCTGCATTTGATCCATTATTTGAAATGGAGAGCAGAATGAATGAAATCTGTGATAAACTTGGAGAATTAGCAGATGATGAGATGGAAGCTGCTATGGAAGAATTAGGTACAATTCAAGATTTACTTACTAATCATGATTTTTATATGATTGATGCAAAGGTAGATGAAGTAGCTAGAGCTCTTGGTCTAGATGATTTGGGATTAGAGAAAGATGTTACTGATTTGTCAGGGGGACAAAGAACTAAGGTTTTATTAGGCAAATTACTTCTTGAGAAGCCAGATATACTATTGTTAGATGAGCCAACAAACTATTTAGATGAGGGACATATTGAATGGTTAAAAAGATATTTGAATGAATATGAGAATGCATTTATATTGATAACACATGATATCCCATTTTTAAATAGTGTTGTTAATTTAATTTATCATATGGATAATAAAGAACTTAATAGATATGTTGGAGATTATGATAAGTTTATGGAAGTGTATGAGATGAAGAAATCTCAACTTGAAGCGGCTTATAATAGACAACAAAAAGAAATTGCAGATTTAAAGGATTTTGTAGCTCGTAACAAGGCGAGAGTTGCAACAAGAAATATGGCTATGTCTCGTCAGAAAAAACTTGATAAAATGGATGTAATTGAGCTAGCAAGAGAGAAACCAAAGCCAGAATTTAATTTTAAGAATGCAAGAACACCAGGAAGATATATATTCCAAACAAAAGATATGGTTATAGGATATGATGAACCACTTTCAAGTCCACTTACTCTTGAAATGGAAAGGGGACAAAAAATAGTTTTAACAGGTGCTAATGGAATTGGTAAATCAACATTATTAAAGAGCATATTAGGTTTAATTAAGCCATTAAGCGGAAGTGTAGAACTTGGAGATTATTTAGAGATAGGCTATTTTGAACAAGAGATGGATCAAAGTGTAAGAACAACTTGTATTGAAGAGATTTGGCAAGAATTTCCTGGATTTACACAATATGAAGTGCGTTCAGCTTTAGCTAAGTGTGGATTGACTACAAAGCATATTGAAAGTTTAGTTAGAGTGCTTAGTGGTGGAGAGCAAGCTAAGGTTAGGTTATGTAAATTAATTAACAAAGAAACTAATATATTATTGCTTGATGAGCCAACAAACCATCTAGATGTAGATGCTAAAGATGAATTAAAAAGAGCACTACAAGAATATAAAGGAAGTATTCTAATGGTTTGTCATGAACCAGAGTTTTATACAGGATTAGCCACACATGTGTGGGATTGTAGTAAATGGACTACTAGATTATAGACAGCAAAATGATTTATTTAAATAAATCATTTATAAGAATAGTAAAGATTGTTAATTTGCAAAAAAAGTAGTACAATTATATAGGAGCTTTTTAGTAGGTATTATGGAAGAATACATAAAAAAGGAGAACACTATGAAGATACTATTAAAAAGAGGAAAAGTTATCAACGTTTTTACTGGAGAAATTGAGGAAAGTGATGTTTTAATTGAGAATAATGTCATAATAGGAGTTGGAGAATATAATGAAGATGATGCAGATATAATTAAAGATGTATCACATAAGTATATTTGTCCGGGGTTGATAGATGGACATATTCATATAGAAAGTACTATGCTTACACCTGTGGAGTTGGCTAAGGTAGTTTTAGCACATGGTACTACATCTATAGTAGCAGACCCACACGAAATAGCCAATGTATGTGGTATTGAAGGAATAGAATATATATTAGGAAAAAGTGAAGATATACCGTTGCACGTATATGTAATGTTACCATCATGTGTACCAGCTACGCAATTTGATGAATCAGCAACAGAGTTAATGGCTACAGATTTAGAACCATATTATGATGTGGAGAGGGTACTTGGCTTAGCAGAGATGATGAATTATCCAGGTGTTTTATCTGGAGATTTAAAAGTAAAAGAGAAAATACATGATGCTGTGGCACGCAATTTAGTAGTTGATGGACACGCACCTTTGGTTACTGGTAGAGATTTGGATAGATATATTGCAGCAGGAATACAAAGTGATCATGAATGTTCTAATGAAGAAGAAGCGAAAGAACGTGTGCGTAAGGGACAGTGGGTTATGATAAGACAAGGAACAGCCGCACGTAATCTAGAAGGTCTTTTGCCGATGTTTAATGATAGATATAAGCATAGATGTATACTGGTAACTGATGATAGACATCCGTCAGATTTATTAGAAGATGGACATATAGATAATATTATTAGATTGGCAGTTAAGAATGGAAAGTCAGTAATAACAGCTATACAGATGGCGACTATACAGGCTGCACAATGTTTTAATTTACGATTAGTAGGTGCGATAGCACCTGGATATAGAGCGGATATACTTGTATTAGATGATTTAGAACAGTTTAAGGTAAGAGATGTTTATTCAGAGGGAGAACAAGTTGTTGACAATGGTAAAGTTGTTCAAATAGAAGAACCTTGGATAGATGATGATTTATACGAAAGAATTTGCACTTCATTTCACATGAATGAAGTTTCTGAAAAAGATTTTGTAATAAAGCCAGAAGGTGTGGCAGATATAGATGGTATGAGTGAAGAAGAAGCGCAAAGGAAAGTACGAGTAATAAAGATTATCGAAGAACAATTACTTACGCAAGAGTGGCAGACGCAGGTGAATTTAAAAAAGGACAATGGAATAGATATAGAAAGGGATATTCTTAAATTAGCTGTAATAGAAAGACATAATTATACTGGACATATAGGCTTAGGATATATATCAGGCATTGGATTAAAAGAGGGAGCTATTGCTGCATCAGTATCTCATGATTCACATAATCTTATAGTTATAGGAACTAATGAAAAAGATATGGCACTAGCAGCGAACCATATAAAGAAATTAGAAGGTGGAAGTGTTGTAGTAAAAGATGGACAGATACTTGCTGATATGCAACTTAAGATAGGTGGTCTTATGGCAG
Organism: Lachnospiraceae bacterium; assembly: GCA_015057455.1. GTDB lineage: Bacteria > Bacillota > Clostridia > Lachnospirales > Lachnospiraceae > SIG301. Next base: position 19,152 of record SVEH01000025.1, read on the forward strand.
TAGAACCAGCTTCATATGTGGCTGAAAAGAACTTAAAAGTAAGAGAAATGGTATATGAGTTGGGGGTACCTAAAGAGATAGAACCTTTTATGACTATGGCGTTTGTAAGTCTTCCAGTTATACCAGATATTAAGATGTCAACAAAAGGATTAATAGATGTAAATAAACAAGAAAGAGTTTCTTTGTTTGTAGATGAATAGAAAAATAGATAGAACAAAGATGACTTGTAAGCATATCTTATTAAAATAATAAATAATAATAAAGTCTCTTGGGTTACATTTTTTATAAATGTAACCCAAGTGTAACTAAAAATTGATATATTTATTTTAAAGGAAAATTAAAAGGGAATAAAATTTAAGTAGATAAAGTTAATATAAAGTGGTTTGGTTATTAAATGGCATAGAATGGAGGATGTTGTATGTCAGTGGTGAAGAAAATCAAAAACATGGATACAATGAAAAAAGCAGTTATAGTTAGTGTATGGGGAGCTCTTGTTTCAGGAGTTGTTGCTTGTATGGGATCAAGTATGACAGTTTTTATGGATTTTTGTAGATGTCTTCTTGAAGGTGCTATGACAGTTGTAACATATATTGTATTTTTGAAAATTAATAAACAAGCTGTATCTAAGAGAAAAGAAACTGTTTTACAAGAAAGCATTAGATTTGTAACTGGTTTAGTTATGATTTGTACAAGCATATTATTAGCTACAGTAAGTATGGCTTCTTTTTCACCAGTAATAGCTGAAGGCAATAACATTCCATCTTTATTTACAACAGGCATATGTACATGTATTAACTTTAAAATATATAGAAATTATAAGAAGGATTTAGAGAAGAATAATAATCATATTGTAAGAGCACAATATACAATGTACAGATTAAAAACTTGTATAAATTCATTTGTATTATTTGTAATTGGAATTATGATATTTGCACCATCATGGAGTATGATACCATATATTGATTTGGTAGGAACATGTATTATTGCTGTAGTTATGTTAAACGAAGGTATTAAGAATATGAAGAGTATAGAGACAAAACTTACAAAAACATCATGGCGTAAGGTTAGACGCATAGTAAGTTTCGTAACTAGCTTATAATGGGACAAACTTATAATATTATAAATAGTTTACAATATAAATGATAAAAATTGTATTAATATTTAATAAGAAATAGGTCAATAATCAAGTATACTATAATATGATGACGCTTTCTAATAGAAATGTGTTCGTTATATTATAGTATATTTTTTGTTAGTTTAGGGCTTGACTATTGTAATGGGGATTTGGTATTATTTTATAGAATGCTTAAATGGATTAAATTGGACAATTAATATAAAAAAGGAGATATTTATGGGTACAGATAACATAAATGAAGAGGTAGTTTCTAAAAACTTTATAGAACAAATTATAGACGAGGATTTAGCAAGTGGAAAGTGTAATAAAGACATTATTACAAGATTCCCACCAGAGCCAAATGGATATTTACATATAGGACATGCAAAATCAATATTATTAAATTATGGATTAGCGCAGAAGTATAATGGAAAGTTTAATCTAAGATTTGATGATACTAATCCAACAAAAGAAAAGACAGAATTTGTTGAATCAATTAAGAAAGATGTTGAGTGGATTGGTGGTAAGTTTGATGACAGATTATTCTTTGCATCAGATTATTTTGAACAAATGTATGAGTGTGCTATTAAGTTAATAAAAAAAGGCAAAGCATATGTATGTGATTTGACACCAGATGAGATAAGAGAATATAGAGGTACTCTTACTGAGCCAGGTAAGAATAGTCCATATAGAGATAGAAGTGTAGGAGAAAACCTTGATCTATTCGAGAGAATGAAGAATGGAGAATTTGAAGATGGAGCTAAGGTTCTTCGTGCCAAAATAGATATGAAATCATCTAACATTAATATGAGAGATCCTATTATTTATAGAATTGCAAGAATGACACATCACAATACAGGGGATAAGTGGTGCATTTATCCAATGTATGATTTTGCTCATCCAATAGAGGATGCAATAGAGAATATTACACATTCTATATGTACTCTTGAGTTTGAGGATCATAGACCGTTATATGATTGGGTAGTTAATGAATGTGAATTTGTTAATCCGCCAAGACAGATAGAGTTTGCAAAGATGTATTTAACAAATGTTATTACAGGTAAAAGATATATTAAGAAATTAGTTGAAGATGGAATTGTTGATGGATGGGATGATCCTAGACTTGTATCTATAGCAGCACTTAGAAGAAGAGGATTTACGCCAGAGTCAATTAAGCTATTTATGGAATTATGTGGTGTATCTAAGAGTAATAGCTCTGTAGATTATGCTATGTTAGAATATTGTATAAGAGAAGACCTTAAGTTAAAAGTGCCAAGAGTAATGGCAATACTTGACCCAATTAAGCTTATTATTACAAATTACCCTAAGGATGAGGTGGAATATGTAGATGTTCCTAATAATGTAGAGAATGAAGAATTAGGTTCAAGAAAGCTTCCATTCTCAGGTGAACTATATATTGAAAGAGATGACTTTATGATAGTTCCACCTAAGAAGTATTTTAGATTATTCCCTGGAAACGAAGTAAGACTTATGCAAGGATACTTTGTTAAATGTGAAGATTATAAAACAGATGAGAACGGCAGTGTAACAGAAGTGTATTGTACATATGATGTTGAAACTAAGAGTGGTTCAGGATTTACTGGAAGAAAAGTAAAGGGAACTATTCATTGGGTTGATGCTAAGAATGCTGTTCCGGCAGAAGTTAGACTATATGAGAACATAGTTGATGAAGAAAAAGGTGTATATAATGAAGATGGTTCTTTAAATCTTAATCCTAATTCACTTACAGTTCTTAAGAATTGTTATGTTGAACCTAGTTTAAAAGATGCAGAGCCACTTAGCAAATATCAATTTGTACGTAATGGATTCTTCTGTGTAGACAGTAAAGATTCTAAGCCAGGTAATTTAGTATTTAATAGAATAGTATCACTTAAGAGTTCATATAAGCCAAATAAATAATAATTTGTAGTTTAGGCCCCTGTCGTTCATTCCGACAGGGGCCTGATTTTGGAGAATTTCTATGCCTTTCTTAATTTCAAGCGCTAGCTCAATCTACAGATATTCCATTAGTTTTTAGAATAGTTCTTTCGATAGCATCTTTAGAGTTCTTCCAAGGTTCATCTTTGTATCTATAGTCGAATTTATCGATGTACCAATCTAGGTCAGCATCTACTCTTTTTAAATTCTCAATTGTAATAGTGTTTAAATCGTGTACAAATTCACCTAGATGTGAGCCGTTTAATGTGTTTAGTGCTGCTTGATAGAGCATTTCATAATGTTTTATACAGAAACCTTTACTAGAGTTGAATTTTTTCTTAAATGATGTCTCATCAATAGTATCTTTTTTATATAGATATAGTATGGTTGCAATATATCTATTAAATGTAGCGTCTATCTTATTACAAATAAAACATGAATTATTGTGTGCAATAATATATTCTGATATTGGTGATAATGTATTCTTTTTAAATAAGATATTTCTAGAGAGGGATTTGGTTGCAAGTTTTTCTATATCACCAATTCTATTAAATAAATGGGTTTTTAAAATATTGGCTAGACCAAGACTATTTTGTTTTTTATATAGTTTTAAAATGTGGTTATTGCAAAAGCCTTCTTTATTAGTTTGTTCTCGAATATCTTCTTCCATGTAACTAGGTCCTAATGTAAAGTCCAGGGCATCTTGTTCTAGTTTTGAATATAAATGACATAATGGACATTCGCAATCTTCGTTAAAGGCGTCATTTACAGGTATTGTATATAATTGTTCTTTCATTATTAATCCTCCATAGGTAATGTTTTGATTCTTAAAACTATAGAATTATATGATTTCAATAAAACAAAGCATTTTAATCATCTAAATAGAGTATATCAAAAGAATGTAAAATAAAAAAGTTTAATATTTTGTTGTGTAGTCAAATAGCTGAATAATGATGAATAATTCTATGATATATTTTTATTGAATAGGGTAAGAAATCTTAGTTGACGAATATGTAAAATTATGGTAGCTTAATAATGAAATTTAGTAACTGTTATATTTAAATAATGTTAAAGAGGGATTGTTATGAATATAGTACAAAAAGGCAATGATGTATATTTGTATGAGGTTAGAGATTTTGATTTGGCCCAAACATTAGAATGTGGTCAGTGTTTTAGGTTTCATAAAATTAAAGATAATGAATATATTGTTATTGCTCATCATATAATGCAAAGAGTAGGCCAAGTTGAAGATACAGTTATATTTTATGATTGTACGTTAGATATCTTTAATAAAGTATGGTATGAATACTTTGATTTGGGTACAGATTATAAGGTGATTAAGGATTATTTATTGCAATATGATGATAAATTAAAAGAGGCAATAGAACAAAAGCATGGCATAAGAATATTGAAACAAGAGTTTTTTGAGAATTTATTATCATTTATAATTTCACAAAATAAACAGATACCTCATATTAAGAAAATTGTTGATGATATTGCAACAGCATATGGAGATAAATTGGGAGAATATGAAGGAAAAGAATACTATAGTTTTCCAACAGTTGAGCAGATAAGCAAAGTTACAGAGGATGATTTTAGAACTTTAAAAACAGGTTTTAGAGCGCCATATCTATGTAATGCAATTAGTTTGGTGGCTAGTGGGAATATAAGTTATGATGAACTACAAGAATTGTCTTCAAAGGAAGTAGAAGATAGATTAACAACAATTAAAGGTGTAGGAACTAAGGTGGCTAATTGTGTAATGCTTTTTTCATTAGGAAGAAGAGAAGCTTTTCCAGTAGATGTATGGATTCATAGAATTATGGAACAGCTATATTATAATGGAGAGAAAGCTAAAAAAGAAGAAATAATGGCATTTGCCAAGGAACATTTTGGAGAGTACGGGGGATATGCACAGCAATATTTATTCTTCTATGCAAGAGATGGCAAGTAATGCATATGAAAAATAATTGTATATATTATATTGATGGTATTGTTATATTTGTTATTTAATGATAAATAACAAATAATAAATAACAAGTAATAAATAACAAGTAATATTTGAAATGTGAAATAATTATGAAATTTAAAAAAAACATATTGCAAAAATTGGAAAAAGTGTTATTATATATATTGTTAGCACTCTAAGAGAATGAGTGCTAAATAAAACTAATGATAATTATTATAATAATCATAAAACATTATTGAATTGGTTAGGAGGAATCATAATGAAATTAATACCATTAGGAGATAAGGTAGTGTTAAAACAAGCAGAGGTAGAAGAGACTACAAAGTCAGGAATTATACTTACAGCATCAGCAAAGGAAAAACCACAATATGCAGATGTAATAGCAGTTGGACCAGGTGGAATGGTTGATGGCAAAGAAGTAGCTATGCAAGTGAAGGTTGGAGATAAAGTAATTTACTCTAAGTATGCAGGTACTGAGGTTAAACTTGAAGATGAAGAATATATGGTTGTTAGACAAAGTGATATAGTAGCAATCGTAGAAGATTAAGATTATATTGATTTAAGGTATAATATAGAATTTTAGGAGGCAGAATTTATGGCAAAGGAAATTAAATATGGAACTGATGCGAGAAGGGCATTAGAAGCAGGTGTTAATAAATTAGCAAATACAGTAGGAGTTACTATTGGACCAAAGGGAAGAAACGTTGTTTTAGATAAATCATTTGGAGCACCACTTATTACAAATGATGGTGTTACAATTGCTAAAGAAATAGAATTAGAAGATGCTTTTGAGAACATGGGAGCTCAATTGGTGAAAGAAGTTGCAACTAAGACTAATGATGTTGCAGGTGATGGTACAACAACTGCTACTGTATTAGCACAAGCAATGATTAATGAAGGAATGAAGAATTTAGAGGCAGGAGCTAATCCAATTATTCTTAGAAGAGGTATGAAGAAAGCAACTGATGTGGCTGTAGAAGCTATTGGCAAGATGAGTTCTAAAGTTAATGGTAAGGATCAGATATCAAAGGTTGCTGCAATTTCAGCTGGAGATGAAGAAGTTGGTAAGTTAGTTGCAGATGCAATGGAAAAGGTATCTAATGATGGAGTTATAACTATTGAAGAATCTAAAACTATGCAAACAGAGTTAGATTTAGTTGAAGGTATGCAATTCGATAGAGGATATTTGTCAGCATATATGGCTACTGACATGGATAAGATGGTTGCTACTTTAGATGATCCATACATATTAATTACAGATAAGAAGATTTCTAATATACAAGATATACTTCCAGTATTAGAGCAAATTGTTCAATCAGGAGCTAGATTATTAATTATAGCAGAAGATGTTGAAGGAGAAGCTTTAACAACACTTGTAATTAATAAATTAAGAGGAACATTTAATGTTGTTGCAGTTAAGGCTCCAGGATATGGTGATAGAAGAAAAGAAATGCTTCAAGATATAGCAATTCTTACAGGTGGTACTGTAATATCTGAAGAATTAGGATTAGATCTAAAAGAAGTAGAGTTATCTCAATTAGGTCGTTGTAAGTCTGTAAGAGTAGAGAAAGAAAATACTATTATAGTAGACGGATTAGGTGAAACAGCTGATATTGAAGCTAGAGTTAACCAAATAAGAAAACAATTAGATGAAACTACTTCAGATTTTGATAGAGAGAAATTACAAGAAAGACTAGCAAAACTTGCTGGTGGAGTTGCAGTTATAAGAGTAGGAGCAGCTACAGAGACTGAGATGAAAGAGAATAAACTTCGTTTAGAGGATGCTCTTGCAGCAACAAGAGCCGCTGTTGAAGAAGGTATAATTTCAGGTGGTGGTTCTGCTTATATCCACGCATCAAAAGAAATTGCTAAGTTAGTAGAAACTTTAGATGGAGATGAGAAGACAGGAGCTAAGATTATTCTTAAGGCACTTGAAGCACCACTTCATAAGATAGTTGAGAATGCAGGACTTGAGGGTGCAGTTGTAGTTAATAAAGTAAGAGAATCAGAAGTAGGTACAGGATTTGACGCTTTACATGAAGAATATGTTAACATGGTTGAATCAGGAATACTTGATCCAGCAAAGGTAACAAGAAGTGCATTACAAAACGCTACTTCAGTTGCATCAACATTACTTACAACAGAGTCTGTTGTTGCTAATATAAAAGAGGATGTTCCTCCTATGCCAGCAGCACCAGGTGGAATGGGTATGATGTAATAAATTATAGTAGTAAAATTAATAAGTAAATATAGAAAAATATGTAAATTTATATCACATTTTATTAGAAAATAAGGTATAATAAATATATGATGAATCTGTCGGTACAAGGATTTTTATTATAATATACAAAATATTTTGGATTTTATAGTTTTAGTTTTTGTATCGACAGATTTTTCCATGTATATTCAATAAATTATAACAGTATGAATAATATTATGTGTAATAAGGGAGTGGCATAGATGGATGAGAGAATTAAAATTGTAAATAAGTATCAGTATTATATGGGTATAGTGCTACATATATTTATTGCAATATGCTATGTGATTTTGTATGCGTTAAAAACAATACCACAAATAGCAGTTATTATTTTGCCAATTGTTTGTTCAATAAATATTATTGTAGATATTGTTTGTTATAAGAATATGAAGAATAACCCCAATTATATGTATGTAACCAATATATGTATGGCGGTACTATATATTTGTATGTTATTATTTTCAGAATGTGATAGTTGCTACATGTTGGGAATTGTATTCATGGGTGTATCAATGTTATATTATAGTGTTAAGTTAATGGTAATAACATCTATATGGGTTTTTATTCCTAATGTTGTTGCAATAATTAGAATTTTAACTACTCAAAAAATGTTATCTGGTAAACCGATGGATGAAGGAGATGTTATTGTTCAATCAGGTGGTATAGTATTTGCAATATTTGTATTTATGGTTAATACATATATGTCAAATTGGTTTAATGAGCAAAAATTAAATATCATAAGAGAAGAAAGTGAGAAAAATGAAGAGTTGCTAAAGGATGTACTTGAAACTGCAGAGGTTGTTAAGAAAAGTGCAGACGAAAGTAATGTTAATATGAAGGAACTTGATACAGCTATGGCTACGTCAATTCATATATATAGAGCAATTTCACAAGGTAATACAGATAATGCACAAATAGCAGAAAAACAAGCAGAAATGACAACTAAGATAACAAGATTAATTGATTCAGTACTAAGTAAAACTGATGGGGCTATGGATGTTTCAGACGCATCAATAAGATACTTAAAAGAAGGAAAAGAATCAATGACAGAATTAAAGGAGCAATCAGCTAATTTAATAGCATTTAATAAAGAAGTTTTAAAAACAATTAATGAGTTTGTTGAAAATGCTAGAAGTGTAAAGGCAATTACAGATGGAATTAATGATATCTCTTCACAAACAAATCTTTTATCATTAAATGCATCTATTGAAAGTGCTAGAGCAGGAGAAGCTGGTAGAGGATTTGCAATTGTAGCAGATGAGATAAGAAAACTTGCAGATGAAACAGGTTCATTGACAAAGAATATAGCATCTATAGTAAGTGACCTAGAAGTTAATGCAGTAAAAGCACAAGAAGTTGTAGAAAAAGTAGTTGTGGCTATTAATGATGAGAATGTTACTATTGATAATACAATGGATAAATTTGAGAATATGCAAGAGGGAATACAAGAATTAGATGTTGATATGAAAGATATATATGAACAAACTAAGAAGGTTGTAGATTATAATAATCAAATTATAGGTAATGTAGAGAGATTATTTGCATCTTCTGAGGAAGTTACAGCATATGCAGAAGAGGCATTGGCATTGACAGAAGAGAATAAATTAAAAACTCATGAGACAAAAGTGTTAATGGATGGATTACTAGATGTTACAGAAAAACTTGTAGCTGAGTAAGCAATATTATAGAAGTATGGCTAATATATAAATATTTAGTGTTAAATCTATAGGGACATATAATTATAGAGTGTTCATAAGTTATAAAAATAAGCCAAGAGTCATATAAGTGACAAACTTGGCTTATTTTTGTTTTGCAGAAAAGTACAACCTGAGATTGCTTTGCTCTGACGATATATTTTGACTTGCTTAATTTGTTGATGTACGTTATCTATTCTACTACTGTTGCAGTTGTTGTTTCAATGTAATCACCGTCAACAGAAGGGATTGAAATAGAATATTTGATAGTATCACCCACATTTGCGTATACATTAACATTAAATTGATATGCTGATGGAATAGAAGTATCAGGCTTCATAATAACATCTTTATGAGCATATACAGTTTTTTCTTTACCATCGTTTATAGAATATGTTACCTTAGTATATAGATTTTCTTTTAGTGTTCCAGCGGGTAAGTTTTGAGATGATAAAGTTACAATCTTATTGTATGGATTAGCTTTTTCGGTATCACTAAATCCAGCATCGTACATACCTGATTCTAATGTATTCTTCTTTGTCTCCTCGTATGGGAAATCAGTTAATCTTCCAACTTTGTCTAGTTCATTTGCATCAAAGCAATATATTAAATATGCAATTTGAGCATTTTGAACAGTTGCTACTTCTGATGAAAAGTTTACAACCTTTGGAGTTTCACCATCAGCTTCATATTCAACAACATTCATAGTCATTTGATTGAAACCTTCAATACGATTATTGCTATTGTACCATAAAACTACTTCCTTGTTTTTAACTTCATCATATGTGAAGTTTTTTGAAGTAATTGTAGGTAAAATAGAGTACTGAAGATATGGGTTTTGAGATTTGCCTTGTAATTCTACTGCATAAGTTTCTTCAACAGCAGAAGCTACAGTTTGTTGTGTGTTGGTATTGGCATTAACTACATATTGAGCTATTGGAGCTGATACAGCAACAGCAATAGCTAAAGATGCAGAAACAATACCGACAGTTTTCCTTGTTTGTTTTTTCATAATTATAATCCTCCTTTATAGAGTGTATATCATCCCTTTACACATCTCTATAATAATTAAAATATGTTTATATACTACATCTAGTTCAAATGATAATATGAAAATAAGGGATATTCAATAGAGGTAGATTATAATTTATAGAGTTTTTATAAATGAATTTATATACAGATAAATTTATAAATAAAACATAAATAAAAGTAAAAAAAGACTATAGTTTTCGGCCTTTGACATATGTTGCGGAGTTTAGTATAATTATTAAATACTTTAAAAGGAGGACTAGGTGACATGGAGAGTAATTATGTAGATGTCATTGTAAAAAGAAGAGTTAGATACATGGACATATTATTAAGATTTTTGTGGATAGGAGCTACGGTTTGGGGGACATTATTTTTATTGCCAATTAACGGTATGATAACTATATTCTACTTTTTTGGAAATATAACATTAATGTTTTTATTTTGGAATCATTATAAGTTAGAATATGAGTATGTTTATTGTGACGGCCAAATTGACTTTGATTTTGTTAGAAATAATAGTAAAAGAAAACATAGATTGAGAGTTAACTTGGAGAATGCAGAGTTATTAGCACCGGCGGATAGTGAGAAAGTGCTTAATTATAGAAATATTGATACAGTTGAGGCATATGTTTCACACAGTGAGTCTCCAAGAATCTACGCATTAATTGTTAAGAAGCAAGATAAATTAATGAAAATATTAATTGAACCGAATATAAAGATGTTAAAGTTAATGCGCAATAAGATGCCAAGAAAAGTAGATTTGAGAGAACAAGATTTGGCAAGAATAAATGAAGAAAAACAAGACTAGCTATTACTTTATGTGAAGAAAGTGAGGATAAATAATGGGCAAGATAATAGGAGATGGAATTACATTTGATGATGTGTTATTAGTTCCAAGTTATTCAGAGATAATACCAAGTGGAGTAGATTTACACACACGTCTTACAAGAACAATAGACCTTAATATACCACTTATTAGTGCAGGTATGGATACGGTTACAGAGTCAAGAATGGCAATAGCCATGGCAAGACAAGGTGGAATAGGTGTTATTCATAAGAATATGTCTATTGAAAAACAAACGGAAGAAGTTGATAAAGTAAAACGTTCAGAGAATGGTGTAATAACGGACCCGTTTTATTTATCACCGAATCATACATTAGCAGAGGCTAATGAACTTATGGCCAAATATAGAATATCAGGAGTTCCAATTACAGAAGGAAAAAAACTTGTTGGTATTATTACCAATAGAGATTTGTTGTTTGAAACAGATTATACTAAGAAAATAAAAGAATCTATGACATCAGAAGGACTTATTACTGCAGCAGAGGGAATTACTCTAGAAGAGGCAAAGCAGATTCTTGCACGCGTAAGAAAGGAAAAACTACCTATTGTTGATAAGAAAGGGAATTTAAAGGGACTTATTACCATAAAAGATATAGAAAAACAGATACAATATCCACATTCATCAAAGGATGAGCAAGGCAGACTAAGGTGTGCAGCAGCAGTAGGGGTAACTCCAGATATTTTAGATAGAATAGATCCTTTAGTTAAGGCGAAAGTTGATGCAGTAGTTGTTGATACTGCTCATGGACATTCAAGTAATGTTATAAAAACTATAAAGCTAATAAAGGATGCATATAAAGATTTACAAGTAATAGCAGGTAATGTGGCAACAGCAGACGCTACAAAGATGCTAATAGAAGCAGGTGCTGATGCTGTAAAAGTTGGTATAGGACCAGGTTCAATATGTACTACAAGAGTAGTGGCAGGTATAGGTGTACCACAGATTACAGCTATAATGAACTGCTATGAAATGGCCAAAAAATATGATATACCAATTATTGCAGATGGTGGAATAAAGTATTCAGGAGATATGACTAAAGCAATTGCAGCAGGAGCTAATTCATGTATGATGGGAAGCATATTTGCTGGTTGTGATGAAAGTCCTGGGGATTTTGAATTATTCCAAGGAAGAAAATATAAAGTATATCGTGGTATGGGGTCAATTGCAGCTATGGAGAATGGAAGCAAGGATAGATATTTCCAAGCAGATGCTAAGAAACTAGTACCAGAAGGTGTAGAAGGTCGAGTTGCATATAAAGGAACTGTGGAAGATGTAATATTCCAATTAGTAGGCGGAATTCGCTCAGGTATGGGATATTGCGGAACAAAAACTATTGAAGAGCTAAAAGAGAACGGCAAGTTTGTGAAGATTTCAGCAGCATCCCTTAAGGAAAGTCATCCACATGATATACGAATTACTAAAGAAGCACCAAACTACAGTGTAGACGAATAAACTCTAATTTGTCGAGCTCTAGGGCCTCTGTCAGAATGACAGTGGCCATGGAGCCCTACAAATTAGAGTTTTAGGTGAATATCAGTATCACTTGGTGTATATTGTCTTAGGGCAACACCAGCAGAAGCGAACATTCTCTTTGCTGCTTTTGTTGCGTCTGTATCACTATATTTATCTGACATATAGATAACTTCTTTTATACCTTTTTGTATAATTGCTTTTGTACATTCATTACATGGGAATAATGTAACATATAGTTTGGCTCCTTGCATATAAATACCTGTATAGTTGAGGATGGCATTCATCTCTGCATGGCATACATATACATATTTATTAGCTAAAGGATTAGAATCTTCTCTTTCCCAAGGATATTCATCATCAGAGCAACCAATTGGCATACCGTTGTAGCCAACAGATAGTATCTTGTTATCGTTACTAACTATACAAGCACCTACACTTGTATTCGGGTCTTTACTTCTTTCAGCAGATAGTAGGGCAATACCCATAAAGTATTCGTCCCAACCAATGTAATCTGTTCTTTTCATACTATGTTGTCCTTTCATATTATTATTTTATAGTTGTTATAATTCTGCGTTGGCTAAATTGCCTATAAAATACAATATAGATGCTACAAGTAACATCTATATGCATATGTTATATATCTACGCTTTATATATCTACGCTGCACGATTACGCAAGCCTTTCCATAATATTAGCATACATAATCCACATACTAGTGCAAAAGAGAATATAGAAATTGCAGAGTGTTGGAAATATCTTTCTGGAAGTATTGCTACAACAGGGTCTGCTTTCTCCTTCAATTGCCATGTACTGTTTTTAAAGATTCCATCACAAAGTTTTGTAAAAGAGTCTTTAAACTTTGTTGCAAATCCACTTAAGAATACAAATGGAATAATGGTTGAGACAATTGAAGATATAAGCAAGAAGCTATAATCACGTTGTCTAATCTTCATAAATGCAATTATAAAAGTACATAAACCACTAAATATTGCTAATATGTATATAAGTCTATATATATTTTTAACTTCATTTAAATGAGTCTTTGCTGTATTTGATAAATTAAAGTTAGATAGTTTTAACTTTGAATCTGAGGTAGGCTTAATATATGAAACAATTTCATCATAGTTTTGTTTAATAAGTTCCTTATCCAAGGAAGCAACAGATTCAAGTTCTAATAAATCTACGTCATTGTAATATAGGGTGTTGGAATTAAGTGCAAATATAAACCCTACAGATATAAAGAAAATGGTAAATACTATTCCTATAAGAAAATCAGTAATATAATCTAAAATCATATAAAGCCTCCATTTCTTAACTAAATGCCCACTTTGTGTATTTTGCTTTTATTTCTAAGTATACACAGTAATTGACAATATTTCAATATATTTGTCAAATTTTGAAAAAATCAATGTCATAATTCGACAAATGTAGGAATTTCAATTTTAGAGAAAATGGAGAATAGTTAGTAAATAAAAGAAAATTTGCGTGTAAAGAAAATATCGTTCTACAAAAGTAGAACTCGAATAATGTCGAAATAGGCCTAAGGTACCATATGTAAAAAATAGGTAGAATTCGATATATTTTGTGTAAGCGTTGTTACAAGGTTAACAATATAGTGCTTATATAGGGTAATAAATATAACAGCTATTATGTATATATAACAACTCATATAAATAACTAAATTAGAACGAATTAGTTTTGCAACTAAATTAGAACGAATTAGTTTTTTAACTAATTCGTAGGAAGTATATGAATGTTGATTTATTACTTTGATATGGAATATGGAGAAAAATATGATTAAAGCGGCTATTTTAGATATGGACGGAACAATGATTGACACTGAAAAGATTTATATGAGATTTTGGATAGAAGCGGCTAATTATTATGGATATGACATGAAACCAGAACATGTACTTGAAATAAGAAGTTTGGCAGCAGTATATGCAAAAGAGAAGTTTAAGAAGTTTTTTGGTGAAGATTGCTGTTATGAAAAGATTAGAGAAAAAAGGAAAGCTTTAATGGCTCCTTATTTTGAAGAACATGGAATTGAGAAAAAAGAAGGTTTAGATGAGCTTTTAGCTTATTTGAAAAATAAAGGTTATAAAATATGTGTTGCAACTGCAACAGACGTTAAAAGAACTAGTAAGTATCTGAGGGAACTGAATATAGATAAATATTTTGATGAGATAGTGTGTGCAGATATGGTAAGGTGTGGGAAACCTAATCCAGATATTTATCTAGAAGCAGTGAGGAGATTAGGAGTAAAATCTGACGAGTGTATAGCAATTGAAGATGCACCTAATGGAGTATTAGCAGCTAGTAAAGCGGGTTGTAAGGTTATTATGGTTCCAGATTTAGATGAGCCATCTAACGAGATTAGTGAGTTATTGTACGCTAAAGTCGACAATTTGAAAGAAGCATGTAAATACTTTAATTAGAAAGTCAGGTGATTATAGTGAGCGGAACAAAGATTAACAGAAAAGAATATGAATTATATTTGAGAAATATGACAAGTGAGATTATTGATAATAATGAAGTAGTTAAATCAATAGTTGATGACGTATTTGAACAAATTAATATTAATTCACTTCATAAAAGATATCGTAATCGTGATGAAGCAAAGGTTGAATTAGTTTCGTTTACTAGAAAATGTATTTTAGAATATCTTGATACATATTCAGAAGTTGATAAGTATAATGATGTAAAGGAAGATTTAAATAGTTATGCGAAGAAATACTTCAAATATAATATGTATTTCAAAAAGAATAAATCTATACAGTTTACATATTCTGAGGAAGTAATTGATTTAATTGATGCAGAATTTGATAAATTGTCCAATATGGAGAAAGAAATATTAATTAGAAGGTTTTATTTCTTTCAGTCGTCGGAAAAAATTGCAAATGCTTTAAACATAAGTACATATAAAGTATATAGTATGATTAGACAGTTGGTAAGGTCTATATGGAGTAAGGTACTATTAAATGATGACATTGTAAGGGATGAAAAGCCAAATATTGCAGAACTTACGAAGGGTATAGAAGAATATTTTACTGCAATATCAGGTAAGAATAAGTCATTTGCCAAGTACAAGGTTGTTGATAAAGAAATAGAGGAGTACTTTATAATTAGACTTTTAGATAATTCTAAGATTAATGAAATAGAATTTACATTTGATGATATATGTTTAGAGAATATGAGCAGGATAAAACCTGAAGAAGAGGATTATGAAAACCTTGAATATCTGAGTGTATATAGACATTACTCGCAAGATAGTGTAAATAGCAAGTTTAAGAAGAAAAAGGCATTTTATAGAAATATAGCTACAATTGCAGTAGGCGGAGTAATGTGTTTATCAATGGTATTATTCTTTGGCAAAAATAGTGTTTTTGCTAAGGCTAGTAATAATATAGATACTACTTATAAAGTAAGTAGTACAAAAATGGGATTAATATTTACTTATAATAAGGAACAGGATGATATA
The DNA here is from genome assembly GCA_015057455.1 of Lachnospiraceae bacterium. Classification (GTDB taxonomy): domain Bacteria; phylum Bacillota; class Clostridia; order Lachnospirales; family Lachnospiraceae; genus SIG301. The sequence goes on from SVEH01000025.1 coordinate 34,952, forward strand.
GACATCGACATTGTGCAAAATTATTATGTAGATGATAATTCATTGCCAGATTATACTGAAAAAATTGATACCCAATTGGCAATACAAGTTGACAAAAATAATTTATACGCAGATTTACGTAACGTCGAGCAGACTGTTTATGAGAGCGCATCTAAGTATTTAAGTTCTAAAAATGAGGGTGAATTTAAATACCATCAAGGTGATAGAAAATATGTATATAATGAGTTATATAACATATTATTCGTTGCCGAGTACGCAGATGGTGCATGGGAGTGCACAAAGGTTATATATGTTGACAAAATTAAACCAACTAGTAAGTATCATTTAGACGATCATAATACTTTACAGGATTTCTACAAGGATTCAAATGATGGTAAATGGAAATGTGATTTATATAATGATAAAAAGGATAACACATTTACAGAAATTACATTTGAAGATGATGACAGTAAAATGTCTGGATTAGGAACTTATAAGACAAGTAATATGCATTTTAAGAGAGTTTTTAATAAAAACACTGGAAGAGTGAATATGACACAAACTTATGAGGCTCCTGATAAAGTACAAGAAGATCGATTTATAACTTATATTATTGAGGAAGGCAATACATATATTTATTATAATTACTATAAAAATGGACAGGCAGTTACTGAGGATGTATGTGTTGTAAATAATAATATTCTTGAAAATGTGGTAGATGGATTGGCAAGTAATCCGGGTGAAATATTAAGAAACATAAAAAGTTATGGCATAAAATTACCTGGAACAGAAGAGTATATATTGCCATATCTTGAATATCAAGTCGGCAATAATCTATATAGCAGTGATTATTATGAATTTACTCATTATGATATGAAGGAAATGGAGAAAAATACTAACCTAGCACTAAAGGTATATAGTAATAAATTTTCTCAAATAAGTGTTTATAGATTATACAATAAGGATTATTACAAGGAAGTAAAGAATATTGAGGAATATAAGAAGGCAATGGATGTAAAAAATCATATTTTCTATGATTTAGACACAGGAGATTATAAAATTAGAGTATTTGATAATTCATTTGTTGAAATACTAGAATATAAAGGTAATGATATAAAGGTAAAAATACCTGCATATTTAAATGGATATCAAGTATGGTATATAGGAAATGACGTCTTTAAATGTAATGATATTATAAAGGAAATAGTAATTCCAAAGACAATAAAGGAAATAGGGGCAAATGCATTTAAAGAATGTGAGAACTTAAAAAAGGTAACATTTAAAGGCAATATAATTTCAATAGGTAAAGAAGCATTTGAAGAATGTGAAAGTCTTAGTGTTTTTGATTTGAAAAATACACCAAACTATATTGGTGAGGATTGCTTTGAAGATACAAAACTAATAGAAGAAATGGATGAGAATAATGGAGTTTTATATCTAAGGAGAGCAGCAATAAAACTTGTAGATAAAAAGAAAACACTGAAATTAAAGGATAAAACAATAACAGTTGCAGATGGATTTGCTAAAGATATGGGTGGTAAATTAGAAAGTATTAAGTTACCAGATAGTGTTGAATATTTAGGCAAATATGCTTTTGCAAATGCGGCTGAATTAACAAATATAGAGTTCAACTCTAAAGTGCATTACATAGGTAAAGGGGCATTAAAAGGATGTGCAAGATTAAAAGAAGTTAAAATATCTTCGGGAATTAAAATAATTAATGAAGATACATTTAAAGATTGTATAAACCTTGAGATGGTAGAACTTCCAACAAGTGTAAAAGCAATTAGAAAAGGGGCTTTTGAGGGCTCTAATAATAAGTGTAAAATGAGAGTATCTAATAATACTAAATGTATATTTTAACATATTATTCAATAAATAATTGATTTTGGGGCAATTAGGCTGTTGTGTTATGAAAATAATGCAGCAGCTTAATTTATTTTGTAGGGAGCCACCGATGACTTGTCATCTTTGTTCTGTTAATAACAATAGTGAAATGGTCGATAAATTTAAAGATAGTGTGAATTATTAGTGATAGGAGGACCTATATGTTAGATAGATTACCTATAAGAAAGATAAAGAATGTAGTTGCGGCAATTATTATTATTGTATTGGCAATGTATATGTTATCGACATATACATCGGTGTTTGATGATATAGCAAAACAACAGATGGCTAATCATAAGTCAGAAGTTTTAGAATTTGGTGGCTATTATAACCAAAAAGAGGTTGAAGGCGGCTCAGAGCATAGCTTTGAAGGAAAAGTAGAAGTAGAAGAACAACAAGATGAGGAAGTAGAAGAAAAAGAGTTTATAGAAATTAAAGTCTCAATATTAAGATATATAAAATTTGGTTTCATTTGTTTAGCATTATCTTTGGTAGTAGTATTTATGTTTGTATCAAAAGGTCAAGAATATGCATTTTTGGAAACATTTGAATCAACATTAAGAAAAGTATTATTAATTGTTCCAACTATTTTAGTAACAGCAGGAATAACATCCGTATTTGTTATATATATAAATAATTATGTTAAAGAAGTAAATGAACTTAATAAAAAACAAATTGAAGCAGAAGCAAAAATAAAAATAGATGGTGTACATAAATTAGAAGGTGGGGATAAAGATAACTTTAAAGGAACGTATAAATCAGTTGTAAGTGACCAAAGTGTGTTTATTGCAGGTCATAAATCAAAAATAGTAGTAGAAGAAGCAATTGTAGATAAAAGTGGTATAGATTGTTTTGATAATAGTATATCAAGAAATTATGGTGTAAATGCAGCGGTTTTGGCTGTAGAAAAGGGAAGAATAGAGGTTAAGTCATCTAATATATATGCAGATTCTAAAGGGGCAACAGGAGTATTTGCAACAGGAAATAACGCATTAGTTTTTGTTAAAAATTCAAAGCTACAAATATTAGGTAGAGAATCAGCATATGGTCTTGCTGCAACATACAATGGAAAAGTAGAAGCTACAGGTATAGATGTAGTTACAGGTGGAGAGGAATGTGCAGCAGTATACAGTGGCAGATCAGGTGGAGATGTTGATGTAAATGATTCATATATTAAGACATATGGAGCAAGGTCACCAATAGCGTATGCAAAAGGTAATGTTGTGTTAAATAAGTCAGAGGGAGAGAGTAAAAGATCTAATATTTTAATGATAGAAGATGATGGTAGTATACAACTTGAAAACTGTAATTTCTTAGGTGGATTAGGCGGTTATAATGCAGGGGAAGATGAGGCATTAGTTTATATGTATAGCAATTCGTCAGATGAGAAGAAGGATGCATCAATAGTGACTATTAATGATTCACTTCTTGAAACAGCATATAATTCAGATCATTTTAAAACGGCACCAGCATTTATCATTGCTAATACTAAGGCAAATATCAATTTATGTAACACGCGATTAATTTATGGCAGTAGAATAGCATTTGATATAAAAGCAATAAGATCATTAGGAGCAAGTGGACAGAATGGTGGACACGCTACAATAAAGACAGAAAAGCAGAATTTAATTGGATTTGTAAAGGTTGATGAAGATTCAACCCTAGAGCTTAATATGACAGAAGGTACTGCATTCATTGGAGGCATTAATTATTTGAATTCTGGATCAGAAAAAGTTGAAGTGAAGTTAGACCAATCTTCAAGAATGATGTTAACATCACATTGCTTTTTAACAAAATTTGAAAATGAAGATACTACAAATAGTAATATTAATTTTGGTAGATTTAAAATTTTCGTAAAAGGAAAACCTATAAATTAAAATCTCTAAATTTGTAGGGTTCTTAGGCTCCGCGTAAGTGGAGCCTATTATTTTAGCTTCAGTTCATTAATTATTATAGTTGAATATTAATGTACTATAGAGCAATACATTTTTATACTTGGCAAATTTACAATATTTGGGTATACTATATAAAAATACATAAATGGAGATGATAGTAATGTACACAGCAAAAGAGATATGGGATGCAGATTATGATGTAGCTAAAGCAATAGATTTAGAGATTGAAAGACAAAACAATCATATAGAATTAATTGCTTCAGAAAATTTTGTAAGTAAGGCTGTTATGGCTGCTATGGGAAGTCATATGACAAATAAATATGCAGAAGGTTATCCTGCAAAGAGATATTATGGTGGCTGTGAAAATGTAGATATAATTGAAAATCTTGCAATAGAAAGAGCTAAAGAATTATATGGTGCTACTTATGTTAATGTTCAACCACATTCAGGAGCACAAGCGAATATGGCGGTATGCTTTGCGTTGTTAAAACCAGGTGATACACTTATGGGAATGAGTTTAAATCATGGTGGTCATTTAACACATGGTAGTCCAGTTAATATGTCAGGTGCATATTTTAATATAGTTGCATATGGTACAGATGATAATGGATATATAGATTATGAAGAAGTAAGAAAAATTGCAGTGGAGAATAAGCCAAAGATGATAATTGCAGGAGCATCAGCATATGCTAGAGCAATTGATTTTAAGAAATTTAGAGAAATAGCAGATGAGGTAGGCGCATATCTTATGGTTGATATGGCTCATATTGCAGGTTTAGTTGCAGCTGGAGAGCATATGAATCCAATTCCATATGCACATGTAACAACAACTACTACACATAAAACATTAAGAGGTCCTAGAGGAGGTATGATTCTTTCAAGCGAAGAATTTGCTCTAGAACATAAATTAAATAAAGCAGTATTTCCAGGTATACAAGGTGGACCACTTATGCACGTGATCGCAGCTAAAGCAGTATCCTTTAAAGAAGCACTTCAACCAGAATTTAAAGAATATGGAAAGAATGTAATAGCTAATGCAAAAGCACTTGCAGCTGCATTAATAAAAAGAGGATATAACCTAGTATCAGGTGGAACAGATAATCATCTTATGTTAGTAGATTTACAAAATAAAGGGATAACAGGAAAGGATGCAGAGAATAGGTTGCATTCAGTGAACATAACATGTAATAAAAACTCAGTTCCAAACGATCCAGCATCTCCAATGGTAACAAGTGGAATAAGACTAGGAACAGCAGCTATTACAACACGTGGATTTAAAGAAGAAGATATGGATCAAATTGCTGAGGCAATAGATTTAGTATTAACAGATTATGAGAAAAACTCAGAAGATGCTATGGGAATCGTAGCAGCTTTAACAAATAAATATCCACTATATTAGAAGTAGACAAAATATAAGGTTTATGCCCTTCTCATTCTGACAATGGCATAAACCTTATATTTTAAAATCCTAATTCTTCGCCAACTAATATAACTTTTATTCTTCCTGGAACTCTTGATTTGCGTGTAATAACAGTATTACAGCAGATACAATCTTCTGATAAACAGTTTCCACAACGACCATGATCAGCACAAGGTGTGTCTTTGCCTAATCTAACGGTATTAGGTGGAGCTGCAAAATTGTGAGTTCTATTAATTCCTTCTTCAACATTAGTTACGATTTTGTTCATTCCCGCAACAATAATGACATTTTTTGGTCCAGTTATAAGACATGCAATTCTGTTGCCCATTCCATCTATATTAATAAGTTGTCCGTCTAAAGTGATTGCATTAGAACTCATTAAGAAATAATCGCATCCTACTATTTTTGAATATAGTGCCTCACGCTCTTCGACAGGTACGGCCATTCTATCGTATAGTACAAAATCTGAATCAGAATCGCGTAACACATCTATAAGACCTATTTCATTAAGTGTTTCAGAACCACCCCAAGAAATGCTACAGCCTGGGGGAAAGAATCTTTGGACCATTTCTAGTGCGTCCTCAGCAGAGTCAGCATAATATCCATCTATTCCTCTTAGGTTAAATTTTTCTATTATTGATGTTGCTAAATTCTCATAAGCTTGTTTCTTATGGCTCATTTTATCGCCTCCGTAGTATTTTTTGATAGTATAACACAGGAAATTGTTTTATACAATAAAATAATATACATGAATTGGAAAATAGTCGATGTATATGATAGCATAAAGATTATCTTAGGAGGAGAAAACTATGAAACAAAATAATAAAGGATTTTCTTTAGTGGAGTTAATTATAGTTATTGCAATAATGGCAATTATGTCAGCTATATTAGTTCCACAAATAATGAAATATATGGATAAAAGTAGAGTTAGTACTGATTTATCAACATGTAAATCAATTGAAAGTTGTGTGAATCTAGCTTTAACTAATGATGGGGTGTGGCAAGATGTTTCTTATAACTGGATGAGTCATCGTGATTTATACTTTTATGTAAAGAAGGATAATGCATCAGGAAAATTATTTTTTAAAGGAATTGCAAGGGGAGGGCGTTTTAGAAAAGAACTAGAGCCCACGTTACATGGTTTAGAAAACCCAAAACAAGTTGGGAAAAACAGTTATAAAGTATATATAAAACTAGGAACAGTTCCAGTATATGATGATAGAGGAAATGCTATAGGTGAAACATTTACAGTAAAAAAAGTTGATGTTACTACAGATGTTTATGAAATAACAGATGATTCGGAATACATATTTTCAACAGCTCCTACATCAACTCCATAATTAATAACTTTTTTATTAAAAAAACACTTTTGTTTGAAAAAATAAGGGATATATGGTATTATAATAAGGCTAAGCTATGATTAAGTTTATGGAAAGATACATTGTAGAAGAAGTAAGTAGGAAGTGAGATAGTGGGAAAACGATTATTTATAGCTGAGAAGCCGAGTGTTGCGCAAGAGTTTGCAAAAGCACTTAAAATAAATGCATCTAGAAGTGATGGATATATAGAGTCAGAGGATGCTATAGTTACGTGGTGTGTAGGACATTTGGTTACTATGAGTTACCCAGAGTCATATGATCCGAGTTTGAAGAAATGGTCTTTAAATACGCTTCCATTTATTCCAGATGAATATCTATATGAAGTAATTCCAGCAGTGGGAAAACAATTTAATATAGTTAAAGGTTTGCTTAATAGGGCAGATGTTGATGTAATATATGTATGTACCGACTCTGGACGTGAAGGAGAGTATATATATAGATTAGTAGATCAAGCTGCGAAGGTTGGTCAGTCAAAAGAAAAAAGAAGAGTATGGATTGACTCTCAAACGGAGGAAGAGATTCTTCGTGGTATAAAAGAAGCAAAGCTTTTATCAGAGTATGATAATTTGTCGGATGCAGCATATTTGCGTGCGAAGGAAGATTATTTAATGGGTATTAACTTTTCTAGAGTACTTACACTTAAGTATGGCCAAACAGTTACTAATTATTTAAAAGCGGATAAATGGTCAGCTATTTCAGTAGGTAGAGTTATGACTTGTGTACTTGGAATGGTTGTAAGGCGAGAAAGGGAAGTTAGAGCCTTTGTGAAAACACCTTTTTATCGTATTTTAGCTTCATTAGATGAAGGTGGAACGCAAATAGAAGCAGAGTGGAAAGCGGTAGAAGGAACTAAGTACTTCGAAACACCATTTTTATATAAAGAGAACGGATTTAAGAAAAAAGAAGATGCTAGTGGACTTATAACTGATTTAATGTCAGTAGATGAGGATGGTAATAAGCCTAAGGCGATAGTTACTAAAGTAGAGAGAAAGAAAGAAAAGAAGAATCCACCATTGTTATTCAATTTAGCAGAATTACAAAATGTTTGTGCTAAAATGTTTAAGATAAGTCCAGATGAGACTCTTAAGATAACACAGGAGTTATATGAGAAGAAGTTAGTTACATATCCAAGAACAGATGCCAGAGTATTATCAACAGCAGTTGCTAAGGAGATATATAAGAATATAGGTGGATTACGTAATTATCCTAGAGCTAAGGAATGGGCAGAACATGTATTAGAAACTAAGTCATATATGAATTTGGCTAAGACAAGATATGTTAATGATAAGCAGATTACAGACCATTATGCTATTATTCCAACAGGGCAAGGTTTTGGGAACTTAAGAGGTTTAGTTGGAACTACAGCTAAGGTTTATGATGTTATTGTTAGAAGGTTTTTAAGTATATTCTATCCTGCAGCAGAATATCAAAAGGTTAATATTGAAGCCATTATAAAACAAGAACATTTCTTTTCAAGTGTTAAAGTTTTAAGTGAATCAGGATATTTGGAAGTTGCAGATTATAATTTTGTTAAGAAACAAGCTAGTGGTGATAAATTATTAGATGATAATGGCAATATAGGAGCATTGGTAGATAGAGACTTGAGTTTATCTGATAACTCTGAAGGAGAAGATAATATGAAATTATTGCAGATATTATCTAATATGAAAAAGGGAAGTCAACTTGATGTTAGTGAGTTGAATATAAAAGAAGGTGAGACATCACCACCAAAAAGATATTCATCAGGTACTATGATTCTTGCAATGGAGAATGCGGGACAATTAATAGAAGATGAAGAATTGCGTGCTCAGATTAAAGGTAGTGGTATAGGAACATCAGCTACAAGAGCAGAGATACTTAATAAATTAATAAAGATAAAGTATTTGGCATTGAATAAAAAGACGCAGATAATTACACCAACGAAGTTAGGTGAGGTAGTATTTGATGTAGTTAATTCATCAATTAAGTCATTACTGAATCCAGAACTTACTGCAAGTTGGGAAAAGGGACTTACATATGTAGCAGAGGGAAGCATAACAAAGGAAGAATATATGCAAAAATTAGATTCTTTTGTTTCTCGTATGACAAATGGAGTTAAGGGATTATCCAATCAAAGAAATCTAGTTCAAATATTCGATATGAATACAGCTAGTTATAAATAGAGTTAAAATCAAGCCCCTGTCGTTCAGAATGACAGGGGCCTAAATCTATAAATTATAGTTTGTTGGTTTTAGTTTTATTTTACCTCTTTCCAGATGGCTTCTGCAACTGCAACAGCTACATTATTAACTGGTAGGTATGGTATAAGTGAGTAATTTGTGAATCTCTTTTTCTTTATAGAAAATTGAGGATCAGATTTGTTTTCAACCTTAAGTGTATCATCATCCATATACCAGAACCACATATCGTTAATTTTTACTCTTAAAATCCATTCTTTAAATTCATATCCTTCTCTGACAAATCCGTTAGTATCGAATGCTTCAGATTTTGAATTGTTTATTTTAGTATTCTTTTTATAATATTCTAATGCACCGCTAGGTAAATGTTCTATACAATAGCTGTCATCATGAGAACAAGCAATATTAGACTTAGCTGCACCACTATGATATCTAAGTTGATATGAGAATTCACTAGCTGTTCCTGCTGGTTTAGTTAAAAATTCAGTAGCAATTGCATTAATTTCTAGTTTTAATATATCTTCTTTTAGCTTTTTAATAGTTTCACGTTGTTCAATATTCTTATCAAAAAGTGCATTGTAACTTTCATAGGTTCTTTTTGATTTTCGTCTAAGTTTTTCGCCAGCTTCTTTCTTAGAAGTACCATTGAATAAAACCATATTTTTCATTAATTCATTATAAGTATAAGGTTTAAGATTATTGTTATCAGGGTAAATAATCTTACTTATAGAATTAAATAGTGTATTATATATACTCATAAGGAATTCTTCATTTTGAGAAATTCCTTCAGCCATAGCTTTTTCTAATTTATCAATAATTGCTGTTGAAGTAATGTTGTTAGTATCTAATGTTCTATCAAGATATCCAATGTTATCGTAGAATTTAGGTACCTTTGTATTCCATACTACACCAACAGATGGAACTTTTAAGGAGTATGAAATAATACTTGGGTGTAATCTAGTTGAAATAACACCATCAAATGAAGAAATTTGTTTAATGAGTTTTTCTGGTGTATTCATGTTAAATACGCATTTTTTGTGAGAAACACCATATTCAGTAACTAATCTAGTTAATAATGCTTCATCTCCAAAATTACCACTTGTAAGTAATTTATAGTCATATCCTCTTGCTTCTAAATCTTTTATTGTTTGATGCCATAATTTTAAAGCATCATCTTTAGTAAAATTAACACCGTTATCAACGAAACCATTTGAACGGATAACAAAAATTCCAATAGTTTTTTTGTTAGTTGATTTAGGTGCGATGTATTTTTCTAATATCTTAGCTGAGAACACAGCAGGGTCTGCAACCTTGCCAATAGTAATTCTTTCATCAGTTCTAAAGTTGCTAAGGGCTTCTAAATTGTCCCTTGTAGTCATTTGTTTTACGCACTCGAAATTAAGTGTTTTCTTTAGACGTTGACACTTAGGATTAAGTTCATCATAGTGTTCAATACCAATAGCTGAGAAAATAACAGGCTTATTATGTTTTTGAGCTAATTCAAGTGTAATTGCTGTCTTCTCATAGAAATTCTGATAAGTATAGTTAAATAAAGGAGCTCCACCAAATACGATTAAGTCAGCTTCTTTAATTTTGTTTTCAGCACTTTTTATATGTTCAGGATCTCTAGTATCTAAATATTTTTTTGTAATTATACCAGCTGCAGAACTTTTAACTTTGTAGTTATCAGTAGAAATACCTAGGTTTTTCATTACAGTTTTAAGTAAGCCTATATCACATATTTCTATAACTTGATCGCCAACATTGTCAGAGTCACGATTAGTTAATAATAAAATTGTAAAAGTCTTTGTTGGTTGTTGGTTTGAATTGTTTAATATATTTTTACCATAACGTAAAAGGGTTTTTTTTATTAATGTTTTTGTATTCATAGTTTTCTCCATATTAGTTTAGTCTAGTTATTTAGTCTATATAATTTGAATAACAATTTAAAATAACTTGGTAGATATAGTATCTAGAGTTAATATTAAAATTATGTATATCAATACGTATTATCTGTTAGAGTAATAAAACAAAATTACAACTAACACAGTTATATATGATATCAAAAAAACGTGATTATATCAAGGGAAATATAGGATTTATGTATGAAAATCTAAAAATAAAATTCTAATTGTTAATGAAGATTTATAATTTTTTTATAGATGACCTTAAATGTAATGGAATTTGTGAAAGTTTTGTTAAAAATGTCAATAATTACTTGAAAAAAGGTTTGTAATAAATTAAAATAGAAAATGTATTTTGTTATATAAGTTATTAGTATTAGAACATATGAATGAAAGGATTTTGAGGGGAATGAGCTACAGAGAGAAGCAGAAGACAGAAAGATTAATAGAAGTATTAAGCAAATTAGCTGTGCTATTTTATATTATAGTTGCAGTAGAAATAGTTGCATATATAGTTAATATAAAAGTTTTGTTTACAAGTATAAGAAGTATTGCAATAGAGAGATATGCTATAGTAGTGGTTGCTACTGCATTAGTAGGATATATACTTTCTAAAGTTGCAGATAGAGTTAAAGAAGAGTTTGTAAAGAAGTTAAAGTTTATTAAGTAGAGTAATAGATATTGATTTAAATATATAACCAATCTTCAAGAGTTAATAAAAAGGTTAACTATTGATTGATTGGTTTTTTGTTTTAGGTAAGATGTATTTAGTTTGAGTAGGAAAATATGTACAAAAAGTTAAATGATTTTGATTTATAGAAATTTAATGAAAGATAAAGGTTGGAGATATATATGTGGGGGAAGTTTGAGATTTAGTGGGAATTAGGATTTAGAATTATAAAAAACTATTTAGAATTAAATATTTTACAATATTTGGATTAGTATAAATGTTAAAATTATGTTACAATTTTTTTGTGGTAATTTTTAAACCATTAAATATTAAGGGGGATTTATAAATATGAAAAGAAGTTTTTTGAAAAAAGTAGGGGTACTAATAACAGGTGCTGCGTTAGTAGGAGTATTAGTTAGTGGGGGCAAAATTACTTCTAATGCATGTACACCAAAACTAGGAATTAAATTAGGATTCTTTAATTCAAGGATAAAGGTTGAACAACCATCTTATGAATATACTGGAGAGGCAATTGAGGCGGAAGTTATAGTAACTTATAAGAATATTGAATTAGAAGAAGGTAAAGATTATACAACATCATATAAGAATAATGTTGAACCAGGTGTGGCAAAGGTAACTATAAAAGGAATTGGAAATTATAGAGGTAGTAAAAGTACTAAGTTTTTAATAGAGGAAAAGGATGAAGTGCAAGATGATGTAATTGAAGATAATCAAGAAGAAGTTCTTACTAAGAATATTGATTTTTCAGATTCACAATTCTTTGCAATTGCAGAAACTGGAAGGTTTTTAGTTGATACAATGGCAAGTGACTACTTAGTTAATCCGGATAGTTTGTCATATGTTGATGCCGGCATGGGAACTGCATTTATGTTATTTCCAAAGAATAAAGATGTTAAATTTACAATAGAATCAGTTATGATAGGCGAGACCCTTACACCAGTTGAAACTTTAGCAAAAGATGTAACTGGACCAATTGTAATATGGAGTCATGAAGTAGAATATGCTCCAAGCATCCAAGTAGTTGCAACATATAAAGATAAAACTGTTACTATGCCAATATGTTTTAATGGTATAGATGGAAAACTTGCAATTACAGACCCAGAATACATTGTAGACATTACACCATAAATAAGTTTATTGCAAACTCTAATTTGTAGGTTTCTTGTGCCCCTGTCGTTCCGACAGGGGCATGGTTGTGGTATTTAAGCTTCTTTATAATTTGAGCTATCGCTCAAATTGGGGGATTTTGCTTCTCGAAAGTTTTAGTTTACAGT